>NZ_JACAQY010000060.1:44123-62424 GCF_013386835.1 Pseudomonas sp. IPO3774 | reverse complement strand
CAACCATAGAATCTCCCACAGGGGGTCGCGTTTGCTTCGCACCAAGATGTGGCGCTGATTGCCTGATGGGCGAGGTGTCGCCCCATTAAGAGACAGGCTGTTTTACCAGTCCAGTCGTCACCCAGGGAACGGTGACGCTGCGTAGGTTCTCCCTACCCAATAGGCCGGCTTTTACGAATTGACCCCAAGGGCCTCTCCCCACGAATCTCAGTCCATCGGTGCAGATCAGGGTTCGACCTTCACGTTGAGCATTCGGTGGGCATTTTCATTTTTTTGTCGAGCACAGTGACGATGACTTTCAACTGGAATTACATGTTTGGTTTGCTGGCCGATGCCGAGTTCTGGCGGGCGACATGGACGGTCATCCAGCTCAGTTCGTTGACATGGGTCCTGAGTATCGCGCTGGGCTTCCTGCTGGCCCTGGCCAAGCAGTCAAAGCACGCGCTGATTAGCCTGCCGACGCGTGGCTATATCTGGTTGTTCCGCAGCCTGCCGCTGCTGGTGCTGCTGATCTTCATCTACAACCTGCCACAGGCGATTCCCGCCACGTCGGTGATTCTGGCGGACCCGTTCTGGGCCGGCCTGCTGGCGCTGGTGATCTGCGAAACCGCCTATGTCGCTGAGATTCACCGGGGCGGCCTGCTGTCGATTCCCAAAGGTCAGGGCGAGGCCGCGCGGGCACTGGGGCTGAAGTTTTTCGGGATCCAGTGGCGGGTGGTGATCCCGCAGGCATTGCGGGTGGCGCTGCCGTCGCTGGCCAACGAATACATCTCCATCGTCAAGCTGACCTCGTTGGTGTCGGTGATTTCGCTGACCGAGATCCTGATGGTCGGCCAGCGCCTGTATTCGCAGAATTTCCTGGTGATCGAGACGATGGCGGCGGTGGCTTTTTTCTACGTGTTCATCGTCACGGTGTTCGACTTCCTGCTCAAACGGCTCGAGCGTTTTCTCGACGTCAATCAACGCAACGTGTCCCGGGTACCTGATGCCGAGGTGCTGGCGCTGGCGACCCGACAGCACGTCGCCCTGCAACGCCCTGTCAGTACCGAAGGCCCGGCGCTGCAGGCCAGCCGGCTGCACAAGGCCTACAACGATGTAGAGGTACTGGGCTCGGTCAACCTGCAGATCCAGCCCGGCGAAGTAGTGTCGGTGATCGGGCCTTCGGGCTCCGGAAAAACCACCCTGATTCGCCTGCTCAACGGTCTTGAGCAACTGGATAACGGCGAGATCCAGATCAACGGCCAACCCTTTATTCACCTGAACAAAGTCGGCGCGCAGAAGCCGCAGTATGTCGAGCACGCCGAGCATCGCCTGAACATCGGCATGGTGTTCCAGAGCTTCAATCTATTCCCGCATCTGAGCGTGCTCGACAACTTGCTGATGGCGCCGAAGTACCACCACCTCGGCAAGCTGGATGAGCTGAAGCAACAAGCCTACGCGCTGCTGCACAAGGTTGGCATGCTCGATCACGCCTGGAAGTACCCGCATCAGCTTTCCGGTGGCCAACAGCAGCGCGTGGCCATCGCCCGCGCCCTGATGATGCGCCCGCAAATCATGCTGTTTGACGAGCCCACCTCGGCCCTGGACCCGGAAAAAGTCAACGAAGTCCTGCAGGTCATCGAGGCCCTGGCCCAGGAAGGCATCACCATGGTGATCGTCACCCATGAGATGAATTTCGCGTTCAAGGTCTCCGACCGGATCGTGTTCATGGAGAGAGGCCGTGTGGTGTGCGACGACACGCCGCAGGCGCTGCGCAGCGGCGAAAACCCACGTGTGGAGGCGTTCCTCAAGGACGTCTCGCTGGCGTAACCCCTTTAACGTTCGAGCGACAAGAGAGCCACAACATGATCGAGCAAGCGCAAATTGAACAGTTTCACCGGGACGGTTTTCTGGTGGTGCAAGACGTGCTGTCGGCTGAAGAAGTCGCCGCGTTGCAGCACGACTTCGACCAGTGGGTAGAAGACAGCCGCAGCCATGAACAGGGCTGGGGTGAAACGGCAGATGGCCGTGCGCGTTTCGACCTGGAAGGCGACCATCGCCCGGATCATCCCTCGCTGCGCCGAGTGAGTTCGCCCACCGAAATTTCGCCGGCATACCAGCGTGTGGCGTTGCATTCGCGGATGGCAGCGATCTCCGCGCAACTGATCGGGGGCGGCGGCACGCGTTTTCATCACAGCAAGATCAACTCGAAACTGCCCCACACCGCCACGCAGGTGAAGTGGCACCAGGACTTCCTGTTCACGCCCCACAGCAATGACGACATCGTCACGGCCTTGCTGATGGTCAGTGAAGTCACACCGCAGAATGGCCCGTTGAATGTTATTCCCGGCAGCCACAAAGGCCCGTTGTGGTCCCACTGGCGCGACCAGCGTTTCACCGGTTCGGTGGACGACACGGTGGTCGACGACCTGTGCCACGACCCTGTCGCCTGTTATGGCCCGGCCGGTTCCGTGTGCTTCATGCACACCCGTCTTTTGCACGCTTCAAGCCCTAACGAGACCGAACTGCCGCGCACCCTGTTCATCAGCGTCTACGCCGCTGAAGACGCGCTTCCATTCGGCGAAAACCCGCTGCCCAGCGCGCACGCCGGCCTGATAGTGGCCGGTGAAGAAAGTGGGCTGGTGCGTTCCACGGAAAACCACCTGCGCTTGCCGCAGAAGCCCCGTGGCGCCTCTTTCTTTGTGCAACAGGCCGGCCAGGATTCAGTCACTGCCTAACCTTCTTCTCACCTTGCAGGGTATTACCATGACAGCGTTTCAGATGATTGCTCGCCCTATTGCCGTGTGCCTGCTGGGCGCTGCGGTTGCAATGACGTCGTTGGCGGCTTCGGCTTTCCAGAAAGACGGGAAAATCGTCGCAGGTTCCGATGTGACCTTCTTTCCCTATGAATACATGGATAACAACAAGCCCGCCGGCTTTGATATCGAATTCATGGATGGCCTGGCCAAGACCATGGGGCGCACCGTCGAGACCCTCGACACGCGCTTTCCCAACCTGATCACCGGCCTGCAGGCGGGGCGATTCGACGTGACCAACTCTTCGATGTACATCACCGCCGAACGGGTGAAAGTCATCGATATGATTCCCTACCTGAAAAGCGGTGAGTCGATCCTGACGCTCAAGGGCAGCGACTTCCAGCCCAAGACCCCTGAAGAGTTCTGCGGCCACAAGATCGGCTCGATGGGCGCCACCTCCTGGCTGGCGCAGATGCACAAGCTGTCGGATGAGTACTGTGTGAAGAAAGGGCTGAAGCCGATCGCGATCAGCGAGTACAGTACCGACCCGCAAACCACCCAGGCCTTGCTGGCTCATGCTGTTGAAGCGCAGATCACCGATGCGGCCGTGGCCCGTGGCGCAGTGGAAAAACTCGGCGGGCGCGTGGTGATTTCTTCCGATACCTTGATCTACCCGGTGTTGAACGGCTTTGGTGTGAAGAAGGGCAATGACGAGGTCAAGAACGCCTTGATCGAAGGCATCAAGAAGTTCAGCGCCACCCCTGAATACGCCGCCTTGCTCAAGAAATACAACTTCCAGGCGCCTACCGATGCCGACATCGCCGAGCTGATGCCGAAGTCCTGACCGGAAACTGTTCACTTAAGGAACACGCCATACCTGTGGCGAGCGAGCTTGCTCACTACAGATTATGGGGTACTTGTCCTGCGGAGAAAGCTACATGGCGTTATCACTTGAAGAGCAAACCCGCATCGACCTGGCGGCAACTTTCCGCATCGTTGCGCACCTTGGCATGCATGAGGCAGTGGCCAACCATTTCAGCGCGGCGGTGTCGGCCGACGGCAAACAGTTCCTGCTCAACCCGAAGTGGAAGCACTTCTCGCGTATCCGCGCCAGTGACATGCTGCTGTTGAATGCCGACGACGCCGGCGGTGCCGATCATCCGGAGGTAGACGCTACCGCCTGGTCGATCCACGGGCAGATTCACCGGCTGTTGCCGCAAACCCGCGCCGTGCTGCACCTGCACCCGGTGTACACCACGGCGGTAGCCTGCCTGGCCAAGCCGCATATCCCTGCGATCGACCAGAACACCGCGCGCTATTTCAATCGCGTGGCGGTGGACGAGCTGTACGGTGGCATGGCCGACACCGAGGCCGAGGGCGAGCGCCTCGCCGGTTTGCTGGATGGCAAGAGCCGCTTGTTGATGGGCAACCATGGGGTGATGGTCACAGCCACCTCCATCGGCGAGGCATTCGATGATATCTGGACCCTGGAGCGCGCCTGCCAGATCCTCGTCACGGCGTGGTCCACCGGCCAGCCGCTGCGGATACTGTCTGACGAAGTGGCTGAAAAGACCGCGCGGGGATGGGAAGGCATCACGGATTTCTCGCAACGGCATTTTGAAGAAATGAAGCAGTTGATGATCGACGCCGACCCTTCGTTGCTCGACTGATTTCACCCCTCACAGGCAGGAACCCCCATGACCTTTTCGGTTGTCGCCCGCTGTGCCGAAACCGGCCAGTTGGGTATCGCTATCAGCTCGTCGAGCATTGCCGTGGGCGCCCGTTGCCCGTGGCTGCGCCCCGGCGTGGGCGCGGTGGCGTCGCAGAACATCACGTTGCCGGCCCTCGGCCCGCAAACCCTGGACCTTTTGGCCCAGGGCATGGCCCCGAGCGAGGCGCTGGCCACCGCGCTCACCCCGCAGAGCCGTAGCGAATATCGCCAGGTGACAGTGATCGATAGCACTGGCCGAACCGCACACTTCAGCGGCGCGCAGACCCTGGGCATCCACCACGCGGTCAGCGGCGAGCAATGCGTGGCGGCAGGGAACATGCTGGCGAATACCGGTGTGATCGAAGCCATGGTGCGCGCCTTCGAAGATACGCCCGGGCATCTCGCCGACCGGTTGCTCGCCTCCATGCAGGCGGGGGCGGCGGGAGGCGGCGAGGCGGGGCCAGTACATTCTGCCGCGCTGGTGGTGGTCGGTGACCACCTGTGGCCCATCGTCAACCTGCGGGTGGACTGGGCCGACGTGGATCCGATCGGCACCCTGGACCAACTCTGGCAGGCCTATCGCGGGCAAATGCAGGACTATATCGACCGCGCCATCAACCCGCAAAGCGCCCCTGGCTACGCGGTGCCGGGAGATGACCGATGAGCCGCAGCCGTGACCTGCTGGCGCACCTGGTCAGCTTTGACACCACCAGCCGCGAATCCAACCTCGCCCTGATCGACTTCGTGCGCAACTACTTGCAGCACCATGGCGTGAGCTGTGAATTGTTGTTCAACGAGCAAAAGAGCAAAGCCAATCTGTTGGCCACCATAGGTCCGGCGGAGGTGCCCGGTATCGTGCTTTCGGGCCATACCGACGTAGTACCTGTAGACGGTCAGTGCTGGAGCGTTGCGCCGTTTGAACTGACCGAGAAGGATGGCAAGCTGTACGGGCGTGGCACCGCCGACATGAAGGGCTACCTCGCCTGCGTGCTGGCCAGCGTACCGGCGCTGGTGCAGGCACCGCTGCGCATGCCGGTGCATATCGCGCTGTCTTACGATGAAGAGGTGGGCTGCCTGGGCGTGGGGTCGCTGATCGAAGCGTTCCATGCAAAAACCGTCAAGCCGTTACTGTGCGTGATCGGCGAACCGACCGAACTCAAGCCGGTGCTGGGCCACAAGGGCAAGCTGGCGATGCGTTGCGAGGTACATGGCGCGGCGTGCCATTCGGCGTATGCGCCGTCGGGTGTGAACGCCATCGAATATGCCGCGCTGTTGATCATCGAACTGGGCCGGCTCGGTGAAGAACTCAAGGCGCCGCAACATCACGACGGGAGTTTTGATCCGCCGTTCTCCACCGTGCAAACCGGCATGATTGCCGGTGGCAACGCCCTGAATATCGTCCCGCAAAACTGCAGCTTCGACTTCGAAGTGCGCTCACTGCCCGCACAGAATCTCTGGCACGTCGCGGACCAACTGCGGGGTTACGCCGAGCACACCTTATTGCCCGCGATGCAGGCGGTGAGCGGGCAGTGTGCAATCCACTTCAGTGAGCTGTCGAGTTACCCAGGGTTGTCGACATCAGCGCAGAGCCAGGCGGCTGAATGGGTTGCCGACTTTTGTGGCTCTCAGGCATACGGCACAGTGGCGTTCGGCAGCGAAGGCGGGCTGTTTGATCAGGCGGGCATTCCCACCGTGGTATGTGGACCGGGCAGCATGGACCAGGGGCACAAGCCTGACGAGTTCATCAGCGTTGCGCAGCTTGAGGCCTGTGACCGGATGCTGGAGAAAGTGTTGGTGTTTGCCAGTCGGCAATCCTGATTCAGCAAGCACCCATCCTGTGGCGAAGGAACTTGTTCCCGTTGGGCTTCGAAGCAGCCCTAAACCCTGCAATCGATATCGACCTGACGGACTACCAGTGCCTGTTTTGGGGCCGCTTCGCAGCCCAGCGGGAGCAAGCTCCCTCGCCACAGGTTGTCGGATGCCCTCACGCTTGCGGTATTGGTCAGACGGTTACCGTTCTGCCACCTGCGCTGAGTGCTTTCGCCCCATTTTCGCGCACGGTACAGCGTGTTTTGCACGACGTCCCGCCTATCCAGCGGGCCCGACAACAGCGGTCCGTTTCTTGCTAGAGCCAGCTTAATCAATGACATGGCATTTTGCCGTCAATCATTTCAAAGCTTGATTCGCCGCACAGGCGAGTGGTTCTAGGAGTAGTCGGACATGCAAAGTGTGTTGTCGCCAGGTATCCGCCTGCTCGGACGTTTTGGATTCGCGCGCAAGTTCCAGATCCTGTTTTTCCTGTTCATGCTGCCCCTGGCAGGCAGCCTGTGGATGATCGCGCAGGAGTACCGCACCAAGCTGACGGTGATTTCCAATGAGCAATCCGGGGTGCGCGAACTGTTGGCGCTGGATGCCCTGGACGCCCAACTGACCGCCCAGCGCAACCTGGCGGCGCGCTGGAAAGCCGCCGACATCCTCCACGACCAGACACCCGCGGCCAAGGCGGCCATGACTGCGGTCGATACCAATTTCCCGCTGATCCTGCAAAGCGTGCAGGCCCTGGGCGAGGCCCTCAAATCCCAGAACGCCCGCCCGGACACCCTTGCACGTTTTGAGGCATTGCAAGCCTCGGTCACAGGCATGGATTCCCAATCCCTGCGCACCGTGGGCTGGTGGCCGGATGGTTATGACCGCTTCACGTCTGCGCTGAGCGCGATGCAAACCCTGCGCGAACAGATCACCATGGACACCGGGTTGATCCTCGATCCGTGGCTTGAAACCTATTTGCTGATGCAGATTTCCACCCAGCAAACCCCCGACCTGATCGAGCGTATCGGGCGTATGGCGAGCGTCGGGCAGTCATCCATCGCATCGGGGCAGTTCACCCTGCAAAGCCGTTTGCAGATGCGTGATTTGCGCGGTCGCATCGGCGACGCAAGGGACCAGTTGGTCAAGGCCGCCGCATCCCTCAAGGCCAAGCAATACCCGGGGCTGCAAACCTGGATCGCGCCATACGACGACAGCTTGCAACTGCTGGACAACGAACTGAAGACCCTGGACGAAGGCGTGTTCGGCGGCACCATCAAGCTCGATACCACCGGCTTCGAACGCAGTGTGGATGGCATGCTTGGCGCCCTCGGCGCGTTGCGCAAACAGTCGCTGACCTCGCTGGACGCGCGCCTGGGTTACTACCGCGACAGCTCGCTCAAGCAATTCATTCCGGTGGCGGTGACGTTCAGCGTGCTGGCGCTGGCAGCCCTGTACCTGTTCGTGTGCTTGCAGGCATCGATTCGCCGCAGTGCCAGCGGCATCACCACCCTGGCCGAATCCCTGCGCGACGGTAATCTGTGCGTTGAAGTGGCGGTGGAAGGGCGCGATGAACTGGCGGCCATCAGCACGGCGCTCAACGTGGCGGTGGTGCAGTTGCGCACCAGCCTGCTGGGGGTCAATCACGAGACGCAGCAGTTGGGCTCTGCGGTGCTGACACTCAATTCGCAATCGGGCAGCACGCTGACCGAAGTGGAAGACCAGCAACAGCAGATCAGCCAGATTGCAGCGGCCGCCACACAGTTGGCCGCGACCTCCATGGGCGTCGCCAAGAGCTGCGAGCAGGCCTCCGGCAGCGCGCAGAAAACCCGGCAGATTGCCGAAGACAGCAGCCGCGACAGCCAGCGCACCACCGCGAGTATCCAGCAACTCAACCAGCGCTTGACCGACACCTCCGATGCATTGGAGCGCGTCAGCCAGCAGGGCCAGCAGATCCAGTCGGTGGTTGACACCATTCGGGGTATCGCCGAGCAGACCAACCTGCTGGCGCTGAACGCTGCCATCGAGGCTGCGCGGGCCGGTGAACAGGGCCGGGGATTTGCGGTGGTAGCCGATGAAGTGCGCAGCCTGTCGCAACGGACCCAGGCCTCCACGGCGCAGATCGCCGGCACGGTCGACAGTTTGCGCGCGACGGTGAGCCAGGCGGTCACCCTGATGGGCGTGGCCTGTGAGCAGGCGGTGACCGATGCCGAGTCCGTCACGGGCCTGGGCCATCGCCTGGGGGAGATCGCCAGCGCGGTGCAGAGCGTCACTGACACCCTGGCGCAGATCGCCACGGCGGTTGAGGAACAGGCAGCGACGGCGGATGAAGTGAGCGGCAATATCCAGCAGGTTGACCAGGCCGCCGGGCGCTTGCTCGACGGCGCGCGGGCGGTGAACCAGGCGGCGGATATGTTGAGCAAGGGCAGCCGGGCGTTGAGCGACAACACGGCGCGGTTCCAGCTGGGTTGAGGGGCGGCCTACAGAGCAATGGATAGATGTTCTATCATGAGCATCTATTCATAAACGGTGAAGCAATGCCATGAGAGACCTGCCACCCACCTCGACATTGCGCGCCTTTGAGGTTGCCACACGCCACGCAACCTTCACTTCGGCTTCAGAAGAGTTGCATGTCACCCAGAGTGCCGTCAGCCATCAGCTCAAACACCTTGAAGAACTCTGGGGGTTGCAGTTGTTCCAGCGGGGCAAGTCACTCAGCCTGACGCCTGCCGGAGCAGCCCTTGCGCCGATCGTGCGCGAGTTTTTCATGAACCTTGAGGCGACACTCGCGGACCTGCGCGAGCAAAAGGGCAGGGTCCGGCTCAAGGTCAGTACCACCTATTCCTTCGCGCTGAAATGGCTGCTGCCCCGATTGCCGAGCCTGGCCCAACGGCACCCTGAAATATTGGTCACCCTCGACTCCAGCGACAAGATCATCAACTTTTCAAGCGCGGAGGCTGATGTTGCGATCCGCCTGGGCAACGGGAATTACCCGGCGCTGTACTCGGAGTTCCTGTTCCGCGAGCAGATTTTTCCGGTGGCCAGTCCCGATCTGTTGAAACGCTTTGGCCGGCCACACACACCCGCCGAATTGCTGCGCTATCCCTTGCTGATGCGCGACGGCGCCGACCTGGTGCCGAAGTGGGAAGTCTGGTTCCAGCACGTCGGGCTCGCGATTGCGCCGCTCAAGGAAAGTGTCAGGTTTGCGGACACCAACATGACGATCGAGGCGGCTTTGCTCGGCCAGGGCATTGCATTGGCGCGCAGTGGGCATGTGGAGTCAGAGCTGAGCGATGGCAGCCTGGTGAGGCTGTTCGATGTGCCGTTCCCGTCACCGGTCGCTTATTACTTTGTCTGCCCCAAAGGCATCGAGTCCCAGCCGCATATCGTCAGCTTTCGTGATTGGCTGATGCAGGAAGCCGTAAACGCCGGACTGGCTTACGAATAGAGCATGAGGATTTGCTCATTCTTCAATGAGCAGACTTCGCTTCAGTTAAGGCGCCGGTTTGCTTAGGATGGGCGCATGCCTTATCCCATTATTCTCCTGGTCCTCTTCGCCGCCTTACTGCACGCCAGTTGGAATGCGCTGCTGCGTGGCGGCGCCGACCGGCTCTGGTCGATGACGGTGATGTGCCTGGCGGTCGCTATCGCCAGTGGCGGCGTTGCGGTGTTCCTGGACCCTCCGGCGCCAGCCAGCTGGTTTTATGTGGTGCTGTCAGCGGTGCTGCACGTGGGCTACAACCTGTTCCTGGTGCGCAGCTACAAAGTCGGAGACCTGGGGCAGACCTATCCGATTTCACGGGGCTCCTCGCCGGTGCTGATCACCCTGGGTGCCGCCGTGTTTGCCGGGGAGAGTGTCTCGGCCAGCTCGCTTCTGGGCATTGCCCTGGTGTCGGGCGGCATCATTTCCCTGGCGTTCAGGGGGCGCCGGCTCGCCGTTCCCAGCCTGCCATACGCCCTGGGCACCGGCTGTTTCATTGCCGCCTACAGCGTGACAGACGGCATCGGCGCGCGCCTGTCGGGTGCGCCGATGGCCTACACGGTGTGGATGTGCGCCTTGTGGGGCGTGTTGATGCCGGCGGTGTATATCGGCCTGCGGGGCCCGAAAAGTCTGTTCAGCGTGCGGCCCGGGTTTTTCACGGCCTTCGCCGGTGGGCTGGTGTCGCTCCTGGCCTACGGAATCATTATCTATGCCATGGCCTGTGCGCCCATGGGCGCGGTCTCGGCCTTGCGCGAGACCAGCGTGCTGTTTGCGGCACTGATCGGCTATTTCTTCCTGGGCGAGACACTGACGGTCCGCAAGGTGCTGGCGTGCGTGGTGATTGCCACCGGCACCATCCTGATCGGCTGACAGCAGGCAAAGCATTTTCCACCACCACATGAAGGTTCGCGCAATGGATACCGTCCCGCAGGCACCGCTGATTCTGATAACAGGTGGAAGTCGTGGCGTTGGCGCCGCCACCGCGCGGCTGGCCGCCGCACAAGGTTATGACGTGGCGATCAGCTTCGTTTCCGATGAGTCTGCCGCACTCGCGGTGGTGGCGGATGTAGAAGCGGCAGGGCGCCGGGCGTTGGCCGTACGCGCGGACAGCGCAGACCCGGAGCAGGTCGTCCAGTTATTTGCGGCGATAGATCGGACGTTCGGGCGCATCGATGTGCTGGTTAACAACGCCGGGATCAACGCGTTGCAGTCCCGGGTCGAAGACTTGCCGTTCGAGCGGATGCAGCGGATTTTCGCGGTCAACGCGATCGGGCCGATGCTGTGTGCCCAGCAAGCGGTGAAGCGCATGTCGTTTCGTCACCAGGGGCGGGGTGGTGCCGTGATCAATATCTCGTCGGCATCCGCCCGGCTGGGCAGCCCCAACGAATATGTCGACTACGCCGCATCAAAGGGTGCTCTCGAGACCTTCACCATCGGGTTTGCCAAGGAAGTGGCCAGGGAGGGAATACGCGTCAACTGCATCCGCCCGGGGCATATCTACACCGACATTCACGCCAGTGGCGGGGAGCCAGGGCGGGTTGATCGCGTAAAGGATTCGATCCCCATGGGCCGCGGCGGTCAGCCTGAAGAAGTGGCTCGGGCGATCCTGTGGCTGGCAGGCGCCGAGGCGTCCTTCATCACCGGTACGTTCCTGGATGTCACCGGCGGGAAATGAGCAGCAGGGCGTGGCACCGAGGTTTCCCTCGGTAGGCCACGCCCGGCATGCATGCACTGGGTCAGCTGTTGAGCCTGACTTGCTCCTTCGCCAGCTTCACCACATTCTCCAGGGTAAAGCCGAACTGGGCCTGCAACTTGGCCAAGGGTGCCGAGGCGCCAAAGCTGTTCATCACCACCTTGGCCCCGGTTTGCCCCACGTAGCGGTCCCAACCCAACGGGCCGGCCTGTTCCACCACCAGTCGTGCCTTCACTGCGGGTGGCAGCACGCTGTCGCGGTAGGCCTGGTCCTGTTCTTCGAACAGTTCCCAGCTCGGCATCGACACCACTTGCGCCGCCACGCCCTCGGCCTTCAGTTGCTCATAGGCGTCTACCGCCAGGCTGACTTCACTGCCGGTGGCCATCAGGATCACCTGAGGCTTCTCGGCGCCGGCCAGCACATACGCGCCACGGGAAGTGCCCGACGCCGCTGCGTATTTCGTGCGGTCCAGGGTCGGCAGGTTCTGCCGCGACAGCACCACGCAGGTCGGCCGATGGGTCTGGGCCAGGGCGATCTTCCAGGCTTCCAGGGTTTCATTCGCGTCGCCCGGGCGCAGGGTCAGCAAACCCGGGGTGGCCCGCAGTTGGGTCAGGTGTTCGATGGGCTGGTGAGTGGGGCCGTCTTCGCCGACACCAATCGAGTCATGGGTAAACACGAACACCACCGGCAGCTCCATGATTGCCGCGAGGCGAATCGGCGGTTTCATGTAGTCGCTGAACACCAGGAAGGTCGAGGTGTAGGGCCGCAGGTACGACAGCGCCATGCCGTTGGCAATCGCGCCCATGGCATGTTCACGAATGCCGAAGTGCAGGTTGCGCCCGCCGTAGTTCTCGGCGCTGAAGCGCCCGGCGTCGTCGAACGTCAGGTTGGTCTTGGTGGACGGCGACAAGTCGGCCGACCCCCCCAGCAGCCATGGGATCTGCTTGGCAAACGCATTCAACACCTCGCCACCGGCGGCACGGCTGGCGACGCCTTTGGCATCAGTGGCAAAGCTCGGCAGTTGCTCCTGCCAATGCTCGGGCATCTCGCCGGCACGCATGCGGCGCAGTTCATCGGCCAGTTCCGGTTCGTACTGTTCGAGGTGGGACAGGGTCTCAGTCCATTGCTCATACAGCGGCTTGCTGCGCTTGAGCAGTGCATCCCGCAGGACCGTGCGCGCTTCATCCGGCACCAGGAAGCTTGAGTCTTCGGGCCAGCCGTACGCGGCTTTGGTCAGGCGGATTTCTTCATCGCCCAAAGGCTCGCCATGGGCCGACGCGGTGTTGTGTTTGTGGGGCGAGCCATAGCCAATCACGCTGTCGACCACGATCAGCGTCGGTGCCCCAGTGTTTTTCTGGAACGTGCTCAGCGCGTCGCTCAAAGCCAGCAGGTTGTTCGCATCGGTGACGTGCAAGGTGTGCCAGCCATAGGCCTGGAAACGCTTGATCACGTCTTCGCTGAAGGCCAGTTCAGTGTGGCCTTCGATGCTGATGGTGTTGTTGTCGTAGATCCAGCACAGGTTCTCCAGCTTCAAGTGCCCGGCGATGGACGCGGCTTCGCTGCTGATGCCTTCCATCATGTCGCCGTCGCCGCACAGGGTGTAGACGTTGTAGTCGAACAGCACCTGGTCGTCACGGTTGAAACGCTTGGCCAGCCAACGCTCGGCCATGGCCATGCCGACGCTGTTGGCGCACCCCTGGCCGAGGGGGCCGGTGGTGGTTTCCACACCGGTGGTCATGCGGTATTCGGGGTGGCCGGGGGTTTTGGAGCTCATCTGCCGGAACTGCTTGATGTCGTCCAGGCTGATGGCCGGTTGGCCGGAGCGCTTGCCGTGGGCATCAATCTCCACCACACCGGCCAGGTGCAGCAGCGAATACAACAGCATCGAGGCATGGCCCACCGACAATACGAAACGGTCACGGTTGGGCCAGTCGGGGTGCTCGGGGTGATAACGCAGGAAGCGGCTCCACAAGGTGTAACCGACGGGCGCCAGGCCCATGGGAGTGCCGGGGTGGCCGGAGTTGGCCTTTTGCACAGCGTCCATGGCGAGGGTACGAATGGTGTTGATGCACTGGGTGTCGACAGCGTTGGCAGCGTGATTCATGGAACCTGTTCTCCATCGGGTGACGATCTACAGTGGAGGGCAGCGTGCGCCAAAGGTTTTATGAAATCGTCTGCCCCGCGACGAACGGGGACGCAAACGCGACAGGTTGATCTCAAACATGACAAGAGCCCGCCGGATGGGCTAGCTTCAAGGGGCATTCAGTCAATGATCAACTTGCGGAGGTACTCCATGCCAGTGAAACACGACCTGTATCAGGACCTGGGTTTGAGCAAGGAAGCTATTCATGAACGCAGGGCGAGCGATAACCGATTGGATTCGCTGCTCCACCAATACGACAGCGCCGACAAGGAGGTGCTGGAGCTTGAGTCCTCAAGCGGCGGTGACGAGGAGCTGGAGAAGCTGAAGAAGAAACGCCTGTTGATCAAAGACAAGATCGTCGAGCAACTGGAGAAAGCGACGGCCAAGTAGAAGATTTGTTCAGAATTGCCCGAAAGACAGCAGCACCGCCGCTGCCTATCATGCCAACCGTTCGCCCGGCACTGGGGCTCTTAGACGGCGCATGGAATGCGCTGTGGCCGGGCGAACTCTCTCTTTCAAGCCAGCAGCGCGCGCTTGCATTCGTCAATCGAGCGCTGCTGGGTTTCACTGTACAACTTCAACTCGTCGATAGTCTGGCGACCCAAGGCCTTTTCAAACTCGGCCTGGTTGGAGTTGGCCGCGTAGTGACTCTGCGCCGCATCCCCCAGGTTCGACTGGAAAATCCCCGCCGCACTCACCGGCAGAAAATCTTCGTATACCAACGGCTCCACGTCCACGTGGCCGGCGGCGATCAGTTCGTCCAGGGTTTTAACTTTGTCCTGGGCGGCCAAGCCTTTCTCGGTTACGAAGTAGCGGAAGTACGCCAGCTCCTGTTCGCGCATCTCGCGGTGATTGTCGGGGAACGCCTGGAAGTGTTGCTCCATCAATTCGGTGTAGCGCCCGGCATTGGCCTCATTCGGAAACGCGCCCAATTCATCCCGTGCAGCATTCAGCAGTTGGTCGTACAGCGCGCGACCCTTGGGGGTCAGCGCCACGCCACGTTGTTCGATTTCGCCAAAGCGCGCGCTGTGGCTGCCCTTGGCATCGGTAAAGGCAATGGCTTCATCCAGGGCCTTGAAGCTGGTCTGGCGCAGCAGTATCGGGCACTGGCGGCGGGGCGGGCCTTCGATCACCGCCTTGGGGGTGATGCCTTTGCCGGGCATTGCGGCCTGCACCTGGTCAATGTCCAGGGTGCGCGGTGTCAGGTGGTTGATGTGCGGGCCCTTGAAGGCGACCACGTCGGCGATCAGCCGGTGCTGGTCGCTCAGTTGCTGGTATTGCGCGGCCGTGACGGTGGCGGTGTGGTGCCAGCGGAAGGTTTCCAGGGCTTGCTGGATAAACTCTTCGGCATGGGCGGCATCGAGGCCGCCGTCGGCTTCGGCTTGTTGGATCAGCTCAAGGGCGCGTGGGGTGAAGATCGAACGCTTGGCCAGGGCTGACTGGGCGAAGGCCCGCAGTTCCGGGTTTTCGATCAGCTCCAGGCGCAGCAGCGAAGTGAACACCCGGAAGGGGCTGGTTTGCAGGGCGCTTTCATGCACGGCGCGAAAGGCTGTGGAGTGCACCGGTACCCCGGCCGGCGTGAGGTCGTAATAGCCCACCGGCTGCATGCCCATCACCGCAAACAGGCGGCTGATGGTGGCCAGTTCTTCAGCGGTGCCCAGGCGGATGGCGCCGTGGCGCTCCCTGTCCAGGCGCTGGATTTCCCCGGTGCGCTTCAGTTGTTGCGCCAGCGCGGTGTCGGTTTCCAGCACCCGGGCATTGGTCTCGGCCACCAGTTCCATCAGTGCGCCATACAGCGGCACTTCATCGCGGTACATGTCGGACATGGCTTTGGAGAAGCCTTTGCGAATCTCGTCAGGGCTGACGGTGGGCATAGAAAAATTCCTGGCGGCTATAGAGAGGAAAAGCACGGATGCCTGATTTTGTTGGGCCTGCCGGCGCCTTGCAAACGAAGATTCCTCTGGACTTCATTCTGCAAATGAATGAGCTGGATGACGTCAGCTTCACGTGCATCTCACCGTCGAAGGGCTCTACACTGGCCGTCACCTCTGAACGCGACGGAAGACTCGATGACGGCACAGCCTGCGACGAACATTCTGGAAACGATTGAAGGCCAGCGCCTGGCCAAACCTGACGGCGAACGCTGGCGTGACTGGGGCCCCTACCTGAGCGAGCGGCAATGGGGCACGGTGCGCGAAGACTACAGCGCCGACGGCGATGCCTGGCGCTACTTCCCCCACGAGCACGCCCGCAGCCGCGCCTACCGCTGGGGCGAGGATGGCCTGGCGGGCTTCAGCGACAAGGCCCAGCGCTGGTGCCTGGGCCTGGCGCTGTGGAACGAGCGCGACGCGATCATCAAGGAGCGCCTGTTCGGCCTGAACAACGCCGAGGGCAACCACGGCGAAGACGTCAAGGAACTGTACTTTTTCGTCGATGGCGTGCCGAGCCATGCCTACATGCGCATGCTCTACAAATACCCTCACGCGGCCTTTCCCTACGATGACCTGATCACCGAAAACGCCCGCCGTGGCCTTGGAGATGCCGAATACGAGATCCTCGATACCGGGGTTTTCGAAGACAACCGCTATTGCGATGTCACCGTCGAATACGCCAAGCACCAGCCCGATGATGTGTTCATGCGCATTACCGTGCACAACCGTTCGGACCAATCCACACGCCTGCAGGTGTTGCCGCACCTGTGGGCGCGCAACGACTGGAGTTGGACCCACGATGCCCCCAGGCCCGAGTTGCGCCTGGAGGGCGAACAGGTGGTGGCGCGGCACCATGAGCTGTTCGATCGCCACCTCAGTGCCTGGGGCCAGGACGGGGTGGAATGGCTGTTCTGCGAGAACGAAACCAACTACCCCAGGCTGGACGGGCAACCGGCGCCGGGGCCGTTCAAGGACGGGATCAACGACTATGTGACCACGGGCCTGGAATCGGCGATTCGCCGGGATTCGGGCACGAAAGTGGCCGCGCGTTTCATCCTCGAACTGGCGGGCCAGGAAAGCAAAACCCTGTACCTGCGCTTCGCCCCGGTGGAGGCGCCGTGGATCAATGCGCGCAAGCTATTTGAAGAGCGCCGCCAGGAGACCGATGACTTTTACGCGGCGCTGCAACAGGGCATCGCCGATGAAGACGCACGCAATGTGCAGCGCCAGGCCCTGGTCGGGTTGCTGTGGTCCAAGCAGCTGTACTACTTCGACGTGAATCAATGGCTCGACGGCGACCCGGCCCAGCCCGCGCCGCCGCCCGAGCGTTTGCATATCCGTAATACCCATTGGCGGCACTTGTCGAATTTCGACATTCTCTCGATGCCCGACACCTGGGAGTACCCGTGGTATGCCTCGTGGGACCAGGGTTTCCAGGCCGTGGCGTTTGCCCTGATGGATCCGGGTTACGCCAAGCAGCAACTGCTGCTGTTGGTGAAAGACCGTTTCATGCACCCCAACGGTCAGTTGCCGGCCTACGAGTGGCGTTTTGACGACGCCAACCCGCCGGTGCATGCCTGGGCCAGTTGGCGGGTGTATCAGCAGGACAAGGCGCTGAATGGCGTGGGCGACATGGATTTCCTGGAGCGGATCTTCCACAAGCTGCTGCTGAATTTTTCCTGGTGGGTCAACCGCAAGGACGCCGAGGGCCGCAACCTGTTCCAGGGTGGGTTTCTTGGGCTGGACAACATTGCGCTGTTTGATCGCTCGGCTGATTTGCCGCCGGGTTATCAGTTGGACCAGGCGGACGGCACAGCGTGGGTTGCGGCGTACGCGCTGGACCTGATGCGTATCGGCCTGGAATTGGCCAAACGCAACGTGGTGTATGTGGATATCGCGGTGAAGTTCTTTGAGCACTTCCTGTACATCGCCGGGGCGATCAACCGCGTTGACGATGGCGCCGAAGGCTTATGGGATGAGCAGGATCAGTTTTTCTATGACGTGCTGCATCGTCCGGGCGGTGAAAGTGAGCCGGTGCGGCTGCGTTCTATCGTCGGCCTGATGCCGCTGTTTGCGGTGCTGGTGCTGGAGCAGCGCGAGCATGAAGGGCTGGAGGGGCTGCGCGAGCGGTTGCTGGGGTTTATGAAGCATCGGCCGGACCTGGCCAAGTTGGTGTCGCGCTGGAACGAGCCGGGGCAGGGGAATCGGCTGTTGCTGGCGTTGTTGCGGGGTGAGCGAACCAAGGATTTGCTGCGGCGCATGCTGGATGAGTCGGAGTTTCTCTCCACCTTTGGGGTGCGGTCGCTGTCGAAAGCGTTCGCCGAGGAACCGCTGGCGCTGAAGATGAATGGCAATACCCTGTGTGCCCGCTATGAGCCGGCGGAGTCGGATTCGCGGCTGTACGGCGGTAACTCAAATTGGCGCGGGCCGTTGTGGATGCCGGTCAATTACATGCTGATTGAGTCGCTGCGGGAGTTTCATCGGTACTACGCGGATAATTTCTCGGTGGAGTATCCGGCGGGGAGTGGGTATCTGGCGTCGCTGGAGGAGGTTGCCGATGGGCTCAGTCAGCGGTTGACGCGTTTGTTTCTGAGGGATGAGAACGGTTCGAGGCCGTCGATGGTGGGGTATGCACAGTTGGAGGCGGACCCGGCGAGCCGCGACCTGGTGTTGTTCCATGAGTATTTTCATGGCGAGACCGGGCGGGGGTTGGGGGCTTCGCATCAGACAGGGTGGAGTGCGTTGGTGGCGCTGTTGTTGCAGCCAAAAACCTGAAAACAGCACAATCAAAATGTGGGAGC
>NZ_JACAQY010000060.1:0-44084 GCF_013386835.1 Pseudomonas sp. IPO3774 | reverse complement strand
CTTGCCAGGGTTGCCCTGATCAGGCCGGGAACAGCTCGCTCAATTTCATGGCCAGCATCATGTCGCCTTCAGTGCGCAGTTTGCCGCCCATGAATGCCTGCATGCCGTCGGTGGAGCCGTCAACGATGCCTTTCATGGTTTCGCCGTCCATCACCAGGGTGACTTGGGCGTCCGGGTTTTCACCTTCCAGCAGTTCGCAGGTGTTGTTTTTCACAACCAGCGAGAAGTTCTGGGTGTCGTCGATACGGAAACCGAACACCAGGTCCAGGCCGTCGGCAGCGGCTGGGTTGAATTTGGCTTTCATTGCTTCTACGGCTTTAGCTACGTCAGTCATGGTTTCGATCCTTTTATGGTGAGTCCAGTGACCTTGGGGTCACGGTTGGCCGCAATTCATCGGAAAGTGATGAGCTGCGGCGCCTTCAACAGTTGCAAGTGGGTATGGCTGTTGAAGGAAGCCAGTGCCACCTCGCGACCACGGAATTTCAGCTGGTTGAGCGAGGTGTTAACAATTTGCCAGTTCAGTTCGAAGGCCTGTGCGGCAGGCATTCGGGTAATCAGGTGGAGCAGGGCCGTGATGGTGCCGCCGGAGGTGAACACGGCGATCTTGTCACGGTTGTCGGCGGCTTCGAGGAGGCGTTGCAGGCCACCCTGAACACGTTCGACAAATCCCAGCCAGCTTTCCAGGCCCGGCGGGTCGTAGGTGCCGGCCAGCCAGCGTTCGATGATCAGGGAAAAGATGCGCTGGAATTCGCCACGGTTTTGCGCGGCGTTGCGCAGGATATGCAGGGCTTCGGGTTCGCTGTGCAGCAGGTCCGGGAGCAGGGCGCGGATGATCGCCTCGGCGTCGAACTCGTTGAACGCGCTGTCGATTTCCAGCGTGGGTACCGGCAGGCCGAGGGCGCTGTATTGTTCGAAGGCGGCGGTAGCAGTGTGCTGCTGGCGGCGCAGGTCGCCCGACACGCAGCGGTCGAAGCTCAGGCCCAGTTCCGCCAGGTGGCGGCCAAGCACTTGCGCCTGTTGCACACCGATGGGCGACAGCACGTCGTAGTCGTCTGCACCGAAGGAGGCCTGGCCATGTCGAATCAGGTAGATGCTGCCCACGTCCGTTTTCCCGGTACGTTGAAAGTCTGGCGAGGTTATGAGGATGCCGGGAAGCTGTCAATGAAAAAACATACGCTTGTTTTAAAAGGTCGTTAGAGGCCCGCTGCTGGCGGTTTGATCACTGGCCCCATGGCGGTGGCGTCGGTATGCTTGGGCAATCCGCGCCTGGCGCACTGCACTTGTAAGGAGTCACATGGATTTTCTGGCCGAGTACGCTACTTTCCTGGCTAAAACCGTCACCCTGGTCGTCGCCATCCTGGTGGTGCTGATCAGTTTCGCCGCATTGCGCAGCAAAGGCCGCCGCAAAGCTGCCGGCCAGTTGCAGGTCAGCAAGCTCAATGACTTCTACAAGGGTTTGCGTGAGCGCCTGGAGCAGACCCTGCTCGACAAGGACCAGCTCAAGGTCCTGCGCAAGTCTGAAGGCAAGGCCGAAAAGAAGAAGGGCAAGAAGAAGCCAGAAGCCAAGCCACGGGTGTTCGTGCTGGATTTCGACGGCGACATCAAGGCCTCGGCCACTGAAAGCCTGCGCCATGAAATCACGGCACTGCTGAGCCTGGCCACGCCCAAGGACGAAGTGGTGCTGCGCCTTGAAAGCGGCGGCGGCATGGTTCACAGCTACGGCCTGGCGTCGTCGCAACTGGCGCGTATCCGCGAGGCGGGCGTGCCGTTGACCGTGTGCATCGACAAGGTCGCGGCCAGCGGCGGCTACATGATGGCGTGCATCGGCGAGAAGATCATCAGCGCACCGTTTGCCATCCTCGGTTCGATTGGCGTGGTGGCGCAGTTGCCCAACGTCAACCGCCTGCTGAAGAAGCACGACATCGACTTCGAAGTGCTGACCGCCGGTGAATACAAACGCACCCTGACCGTGTTTGGCGAAAACACCGAGAAGGGCCGCGAGAAGTTCCAGGAAGACCTGGACATCACCCATCAACTGTTCAAGAACTTCGTGTCGCGCTACCGCCCGCAGCTGGCGATTGATGATGTGGCCACCGGCGAAGTCTGGCTGGGTGTCGCGGCGCTGGACAAGCAACTGGTGGACCAGCTGCAAACCAGCGACGAATACCTGGCGACCAAGGCCAAGACCGCCGAGGTGTTCCACCTGCACTATGCCGAGCGTAAAAGCCTGCAAGAGCGGGTGGGCCTGGCAGCCAGCGGTTCGGTCGACCGGGTGCTGCTGACTTGGTGGAGTCGCCTGACCCAGCAGCGTTTCTGGTAACCATTCACTGACTGTCGAAGATCAAAATGTGGGAGCGGCGGTGCGACGATTCGACTTGCTCGCGAAGGCGGTGGATCAGTCACAGATGTATTGACTGACCCACCGCATTCGCGAGCAAGCCCGCTCCCACATTGGGTCGTGGTGGTCGCATTATCGAGTCAGTAAAGAGGCCTGCGGCACCGCCGGTATGGGATGCCGCATCAACGAGCCCACCACCAACGCCCCCAGCAAACCCAACAACCCCGCCACCCATAGCACCACGCTGAACCCGCCGACGAACGCCTGCCGCGCCAGTGGCTGCACCGTGTCCCGCGCGGACTCGGGCAGCAACGCCATGGCCGCTGGCATATCGCCAGCCACTACCCGTGAAGCAATCCCTGCCGCCTGTTCCTGCCACTGGGAGCCGATGCTCGTGTGCAGCAACTGTTCGCTATGGCTGCTCAACAACGCCCCATACACCCCGATCGCCAACATGATCGCGCTGAAGCGCATGGTGGTGCTCATGCCCGACGCCATCCCCGCGCGGTCCCGTGGCACGCAAGCCATGATGTTTTTCTGCGTATCGCCATTGAGCAATCCCGCGCCGGCCCCCGTGACGGCAATCGCCAGGGCGAACGGCAGATAGCCGCCGATATTGACCGCCCAGGCACTCAGCAGGTTGCCGCACCCCACCAACGCCAGCCCCGTCGCCATCATCGTTGCCGGGGCAAAACGGCTAGCCAGTCGGGCGCCTATCCGCGGACAAATCAACATGGTCAAGGCAAACGGCAACATGCCCAGCCCGGAGGAAATCGCGGATAAGCCCAGGCCGTTTTGCAAGTAGAACGGCAGCAGCGTCATCATCACCTGGGCACAGCCGGCGTAGGCGAACATCCCCAGCAGTGCGCCGATAAAGCGCGGGTGCCTGAACAGTTGCAGGTCGACCATGGGCCGTTGTTGCAGGCGTTCGGCGAGTACAAAAACACCCAGCAACGCAGCGCCTCCCAGCAGCCGCGCGTAAGTCAGCGGGTTGTCCCAGCCGATACGGTTGGCTTCGATCAAGCCCCAGATCAGGCACAGCAGGCTGGCACTGAAACTCAGGCTGCCCCAAGGGTCGAGCCTTGCAGCCTGGGCATCGCGGGATTCCGGAATCGCGCGCAGCACCAGTCCCATCAGCACCAGGCCGACCGGCAAATTCAGATAGAAAATCCAGCGCCAGCCCAGGTATTGGGTAATCAACCCGCCGAGGGTCGGTGCGGCGGTCATCGCCACGCCCATGCACGCGCCCCAGAAGGCCCAGGCCTTGGCGCGTTCCACTTCGTCATGGAAGGTATGGCCGATGGAGGCCAGGGCCGAGGTCAGCAGCAGCGCTGCGCCGACACCTTTGACGGCGCGAGCGATATCCAGGAACAACGCATTCGGCGCCGCACCGCAGCCGAGGGAGGCGAGGATGAAAATACCCAGGCCCCAGACCAGGGTCTTCTTGCGGCCAAAGCGGTCGGCAATGCTTCCGGCCGGCAATAACAGGGCGGCGAAGGCCAGCATATAAGCGCTGACCACCCATTCGATATCGGCAAAATTCGCCCCCAGGTCCCGGGCGATGCTCGGCAGGGTCACGGCGACGATGTTGGTGTCGAGCACGATCAGCGAACAGACCCCGGAGGCGGTCAGCAGTGTCAGGCGCGGGCTGACCTTGCTCATGGCTGCACCGAAGCCACCGCCGCGAGGGCGATCTCGTCATCGTGGGCCGGAGTATCTGCGCTGATGCCGATGGCGCCCACTACCTGGCCTTCAAGGATGATTGGCTGGGCGCCCTTCATCATCAACAGGCCGGCGGTGATGGCTGCCGGGCGGCCATTGTTGATGGCGTTTTCCAGGTCCCCGGACGGCCGCTTGAAGAGCGCTGAAGTGCGCGCCTTGCCTTGGGCCAGCTCGATACCGGCCACCACGGGAGCGCCATCCATGCGCAGCGTCAGGATCGGCCAGCCACCGTCATCGACGATGGCCACGGCGCAGGGCCAGCCCTTGTCGGCGGCGACCTTGCGCGCGTGTGCGGCGATCTGCTGGGCCGTTGCCAGGCTCAGGATTGCCTTGTGGGCAATGCTTGCGGGGGCTTCTGCGGCCAGCGCTGCGGGCACGGTGCAAAGACCGACAAGCACCAGGACCAATGATTTGACGAACATGGGAAAGCCTCTCTACTGTGAACGTACCGCGAGCTTATCCCCGGCAGGTGGCGTCCTTGTTAGGCGCCATACAGAACTTCATTACCTTTGAGCTAATCCTGTGATGGAAATACGTCATTTCCGCTACTTCCTGGCGGTTGCCCGGCAACGCAATTTCACCCGTGCTGCCGAACAGCTGGGTATCGCGCCGCCGACCCTGAGCCGGCAGATCCAGGACATGGAAACCACCCTCGGTACGCGCTTGTTTATCCGCCGCCAGCGCGAGGTCAGCCTGACCGAGGCGGGCGCGGCCTTGCTGATCGAGGCAGAGGCCACCGTGCGCCAGTTCGAGTTTGCCCAACGCAATGCCCAGCGCGCCGGGCGTGGCGAGATCGGTCATATCGAGCTGGGTTATGTGGCGTCGGCGGTGTATTCGGGGTTGTTGCAGCGCCAGGTGCAGTCGTTCTGCGCGGACTGCCCGGACGTGAGCCTCAGCGTGCGTGAGAGCCCCATGGCGGCGTTGCCGGGGCTGGTGGCGGAGGGGCGTTTCGACATTGGCTACATTCGTTCGCCGATGACCTTGCCTGACGGAGTCGACGGGGTGCGGTTGAGCAGTGAGGGGTTTGTGCTGGCGTTGCCCCAGGATTCGTGGCTGCTGGGGTTGAAGGCAATCAGTTGCGAGCACCTGCAGAACGAGACCTTCATCTTGCCCGAGCAGATCAGTGGCACGCTGCACGTGGCAGCGCAGGGTGGTTATGCGCCGCGACTGGGGCCGCAGCCGGGTGGTTTGGTGGCGGTGATTGCGTTGGTGTCACTGGGGCAGGGCGTGGCGGTGGTGCCGGAGTCGGTGGTGGGGCATGTGAGCTTGCCGAATGTCGTGTACCGCAGCATTGAAGGCAGCGAGGCGTCGTCCTGGTTGTCGCTGATTTACCGGCGCTTTGAAAAGGCGCCGGCGGTGGCGCGGTATATAGAGCAGGTGAAGCAGGTAGCCAGTTTGAAGGTTTGATCGCGGCGGGTTAGGTGCTTCACGGGTTAAGTGTGTTGCTGCCTTCGCGAGCAAGCCCGCTCCCACCTTCGACGGCATTCCAAAGATGGAACTCGGTCGAAGGTGGGAGCGGGCTTGCTCGCGAAGGGGTCATTTCAAGCACTGCACCAACCGCGGTTGAACCGAATCCGCCAATCGCGTCAGTATCAAGCAGCACGATACCGCTCCGGCATCCAGTACACCCAGTGAGCGCTCGCCCAGGCGGCTGGCGCGGCCGATTTTTGCCACCAGGTCCTTGGTGGAATCCCGCCCCCGCGACGCGGCACTTTTCATCGCCTCCAACGCCTCACTGAATGACGCCCCCGACCCATGGGCCTGTTCAAACGCCTCCACCGCCGGAATCAAGGTGTCCATCAAACACTTGTCACCCACGCCGGCTTCGGTGATGTCCTGCAACGAGGTCAGCCCGCCCCGCAGCAAATGTGCAAAGGTCGCCGCGTCAATCTGTTCGCTGCCGCGCACCTCATCCGCCATGCCGATAAACAGGCTGCCATACAACGGCCCCATGGAGCCGCCGATGCCTTCCATCAGGCTCAGTGTCAACTCATCCAGGGCTTCGGCCAGGGTCAGCTGGCGGCCTTCAATCGTGCGCCCGCAATGGGCGAACCCCTTGGCCATGTTGATGCCGTGGTCGCCATCGCCAATGGCGCCGTCGACTTCGCTCAGGTATTCGCGGTTGGCAACGATCACGCTCACCAGGTCGGCGACGATGGCGCTGCCGTCGTGGGTGGAGAAATGCTGGCTCATGGTTTAGTCCGCCTGGGTCATGCCGATGGAGCGGCAGGGTTGGTCGATCAGGGATTTCAGCTCGGCGTCCAGGCCCAGCAAGGTCAGGGTCACGCCCATCATTTCCAGGGAGGTGAAGTAGTTGCCCACGTAGCAGCGGTGAATCTTCAAGCCCCTGGCTTGCAGCTGACGTTCAACCTCGGCGTAGAAAATGTAAAGTTCCATCACTGGCGTCGCACCCAGGCCCGAGACCAGCACCACCACGCTGTCGTCCTGGCTGAAGTCGCGGTCGGCGAGGATCGGTGCGAGCATGCGGGCCGCCATGGCCTCGGCGGATTCGATCGGGATGACTTCAATGCCCGGCTCGCCGTGATGGCCGATGCCCAATTCCATCTGCCCGTCGGGAATCTGGAAGTTCGGCTTGCCCACCGCTGCGATGGTGCAGGGCGTGAGGCCGATGCCGATGGAGCGGCAGTTGTCGACTGCCTTCTGGGCAACACGAATCACCCCGTCCAGGTCGTAATGCTGGGCCGCGGCCGCACCGCCGACCTTCCACATGAAGATCTCGCCTGCCACGCCGCGACGCTTGGCGATGTCGGCCTTGGGCGCCGAGGCCACGTCGTCGTTGGCGACCACGGTGCGGATGCGCATGTCCTTGCTGGCGGCCATCTTCATCGCCAGCTTCACGTTCATGTTGTCGCCGGCATAGTTGCCGTACAGGCACGCCACGCCGGCGCCGTGGTCGGCGGCACGGAAGGCGTCGAAGAAGCTTTTGGCGGTGGGCGAGGAGAAGATTTCGCCGACGGCCACGGCGTCCACCAGGCCCGGGCCGACATAGCCAAGGAACGCCGGTTCATGGCCGGAGCCGCCGCCGGTCACGATGCCCACCCGGCCCTGTGGTGACGGCTTGGCCTTGCCGATCACCCGGGGATTGGTTTCGTGTTGGCGCAGCTCGGGGTGCGCGACCAGAATACCCCG
Source organism: Pseudomonas sp. IPO3774 (assembly GCF_013386835.1). Taxonomy (NCBI): domain Bacteria; kingdom Pseudomonadati; phylum Pseudomonadota; class Gammaproteobacteria; order Pseudomonadales; family Pseudomonadaceae; genus Pseudomonas; species Pseudomonas sp. IPO3774. The sequence continues at coordinate 36,874 of NZ_JACAQY010000060.1, read as the reverse complement.
CAGCATGTCCTCGACCACCTGGTCCGGATCGTTTATCACTCGATTCATAACGCGGTTTCCTGTGTTCTTGTTCTTGGTGTGGGAGCCGGGGGCTTTTGTGGGAGCTGGCTTGCCTGCGATTGCATCGGCTCGGTGTCACAGATAGACCGAGGCGTCTGCATCGCAGGCAAGCCAGCTCCCACAAAAAGCCTAAGCCCGGCGCCCGCAGGGTTTTGTGTTATTGGGCCAATCAGGGTTCCAGGACGACTTTAAGCGACTTGTCCCCGCGCTCCATCACCGCAAACGCTTCCTTGAAGTCCGCCAGGGCAAACTTGTGGGTCACCACGTCGCGCATGTCGATCTTGCGGTTGCCGATAAAGTCGATGGCGCGCGGGTACATGTAGGGGCCGAGGTGCGAGCCCAGCACGTCCAGTTCCTTGCGGTCACCGATGATTGACCAGTCCACCGTGGCCTCGTCGTTGAACACGCTGAATTCCACGAAGCGCCCCAGCTTGCGCAACATCGCCAGGCCCTGGTTCACCGCCTTGTGGTGCCCGGTGGCTTCGATGTAAATGTCGCAACCGTAGCCGTCGGTGATCTCGCGAATCTTCGCCATCACGTCGACTTCAGCCGGGTTCCACACTTCATCCGCACCCATGCGCAGGGCGAGGGCAGCGCGTTCGGGTTTCATGTCGAGCACGATGAGCTTTTTCGGGTTGCGCATGCGCACCGCACCGATGATCCCCAGGCCCAGGGTGCCGGCGCCGGCCACCACCACGATGTCGTCGAAATCCACATTCGCCCGTTCCGCCGCGTGCAGCGAACAGGCCAGGGGTTCGATCAGGATGGCTTCGTCCGGGGCAATCGAGTCCGGTACTTTGTGGATGATGCCTTCCTTGGTGAAGATCATGTACTGGGCCATGGCGCCCTGGACGTTGTTCTGGAAACCGTACAAGTCGTGTTTCTGGCACATCCAGTACTGGCCGTGGTTGCAGAAGCGGCAGCCCCAGCACGGCACGATCTGTTCGGAAATCACCCGGTCGCCGACCTTCACCCCGCGCTTTTCCGCGCCGGGGCCGAGGGCGACCACGCGGCAGACAAACTCGTGGCCGGGAATCATTGGTGGCTTCACGTAGCGCGGCTGCTCGGCGTCGCCCCAGAACGAGGGCGCGCCGCGGTAGGTCTTGATGTCGCCCATGCAGATGCCGCACAGCTCGACCTTGGTGAGGATCTCGTCGGGGCCGGGCGTCGGCACATCGACGGTCTCCAGGCGATAGTCTTCGGGGCCGTGGCAGACCACGGCCTGCATGGTTTTCGGAATGACGGGGGACAGTTGTTCGGCAGTGCGTTCGGTAACGGTAGACATGACGATAAACCTCACGACAAAAGATCAATTACTGGATGCTGTAGCCACCGTCGATCACCACGTTTTCCCCGGTGATCATCTGTGCGGCGTCGCTGAGCAGGTACAACGCCAGCCCGGCGATTTCTTCCGGCTGGGCAAAGCGGCCCGCCGGGATCTGCAATTTGGCCCGTTCCCCCAGCTCGCCCGCCCAGGCCTTTTTACCCAGGGCGGTTTCGACGATGGTCGGGGAGATGGCGTTGACGTTGATGTGGGGCGCCCATTCCATGGCGAGCACCTTGGTCATGCCGACCACGGCGGCCTTGCTGGCGCAGTAGGCGACGTGACGGTCCAGGCCGATCACCGCCGCTTGGGAGGCGAGGTTGACGATGCGCCCGCTGCCCTGGGCCAGCATGTGCCTGGCGCAGGCCTGGGCCACGAAGAAACTGGCCTTGAGGTTGATGTCGAGAGTGGTGTCCCAGGCGTTTTCACTGACGTCCAGGGCCTTGTCCAGCAGGGCCACGCCGGCGCTGTTGACCAGGTAATCCAGGCGTTTGAAGTGATCGAATACGTAATCGACGGTGCTGTGCACCTGGTCGAGTTGGCGCAGGTCCACGGCGATGCCGATGTTCCCGGCGCCGAGGCTGGCGGCGACTTCGACCACGGCCGGGTCGCGGTCCAGCAGGGCCACCCGCGCGCCGCGTTCCACCAGCAGGCTGGCACAAGCCAGACCGATCCCGGCGGCCCCGCCGGTGATCACGGCGCAGCGGCCGGTGAGGTCGAAGGCTTGATTCCAGAATCCAGACATGAACATGACTCCATTTTTCAGATCGGTGGAGATCCAATGTGGGAGCGGGCTTGCTCGCGAAAGCGGTGTATCAGGTGGCACATCTGTTGAATGATCCACCGCTTTCGCGAGCAAGCCCGCTCCCACACTTGACCGGGTTTCAAGTCAAAACTTACTTCGTACCGCTCACCTGCTGATACAGCGCATCCGCATTCGCATTGGTCACCGGCACCCACGGCAGGATGTAGTTCCTGGCGGTGCCGTCACCCCATTTCACGTCCTTGCCATAACGTTCCCAGATCACCGACTGCGGCTTGTAATCCTTGCCGGCCAGCGCCCGCAGCGCCACATCCAGCGCGCCTTGGGACTGGGCCTGGGCGTCCTGCAGGAAGGTGGTCACTTCATCCTTCTTCGCCGCCTGGATCGCATCCGGCATGCCGTCGATGGACGTCACCGGCACATCCTTGGACGTCAGCCCATGGGACTTCAACGCCTGCACCGCACCGAGGGCCATGTCATCGTTTTGCGCGATCACCCCGTTGATGCCCTTGGGGTGTGCGTTCAGCCAGTCTTCGGTCAGGGCCAGGGCCTGGGCGCGGTCCCAGTTGGCGGTTTTCTTCTCGATGATCTTGATGTCCGGGTGCTTGCCCAGTACTTCCATCTCGCCCTTTTCGCGGTCGATCTGCGCCGACTGGCCAATCGGGCCCTGGATGATCACCACGTTGCCGCGGCCCTTGAGTTTGTCGACCATGGCCTGGGCCTGCAGGCGACCGCCTTCCACGTCATCGTTGCCAACATAAGGCACGTTGGCGTCCGCCACCTTGGTGTTGGAGGCGATCACCACCACGTCATTGCTCATGGCGGCCTTCACGGTGCCGACGCCGGCCTTGGTGTCGATCGGCACAAACAGGATCGCGTCGTAGTGCTGGGTCACCATGTTTTCAATCTGGTTGTTCTGGGTCAGTGCGTCATAGTTGCCGTCGAACACGGTCAACTGCACGGTGCCGTCCTTGACTGCGGGGTGTTCCTTCAGCTCGCGCACCCAGTTCTGCATGAACTGGCCCTTGAGCCCGTACACGGCGGCGCCGATCTTGTAGGTCTTGCCATCGGCGGCCAGGGTGACACTGCTGGCGAGCAGGGAGAGTGCCGCGACGGCGGCCAAAGTCGTACCAGGTTTCATGAGAGAACTCCGTTATTGTTGTAGTGGTAGTTTTCAGAACTAGCGTTTCTTCTTGCGCCACACGTCAATCAGCACTGCGAACACGATGATCAGGCCCTTGGCGACCTGCTGGTAATAGGAGGACACGCCGAGCAGGTTCAGGCCGTTGTTGATCACGCCGATCAGCAATGCGCCAAACAGCGTGCCGACAATCGTGCCGGTACCGCCCGACAGGCTGGTGCCGCCGATTACCACGGCGGCAATCGCATCCAGCTCATACGAGGTGCCGGCCTGGGGCAGGGCAGAGGTGGTGCGCGCCGACAGCACCACACCGGCCAGCCCGGCGAGCAGGCCCGAGACCACGTACACCGAAAACATCACCTTGCGCACGCCGATCCCGGAGGTGCGCGCGCTCTTCTCGTTGCCACCCACCGCGTACACATAGCGGCCGTAGGTGGTGTAGCGCAGTACCATCCAGAAGATCAGCGCGACCACGGCGAAGATCACGATGGGCACACCGATCGGGCCGATCTTGCCGATACCCAGCGCCAGGTAGGCGTCGGGCAGGTCAGTGATCGGGCTGCCGTCGTTCAAGATGAAGGTCATGCCCCGGGCAATACTCAGCATGCCCAAGGTCGCGACAAAGGGCGGGATCGACAGGTTGGCGACCATAAAGCCGTTCACCACCCCGAGCATCGCCCCGGCGAACATCCCGGCGCTGACTGCCGCGAGCACGCCATACCCCTGGGTCGCGACCATGGCGCTGCACAGCCCGGCAAAGGCCAGGATCGAGCCCACCGACAGGTCGATGCCCTTGGTCAGGATCACGTAAGTCATGCCCACGGCGAGGATCCCGTTGATCGAGGTCTGGCGCAGGATGTCCATCCAGTTGCGCCAGGTCATGAAGTATTCGCTGGCGAAGGCCATCACCAGGCACAGGAGGATGAACACCAGCGGCAGGCCGAAGCGGTCGAGGGACAGGCGCAGGCGGCTTCGGGGTGCGGTCGTGACGGGGGCGGCTGCAGGTGTAGAAAGTGATTTGGCATTCATGAGGCAAGACTCAACAAGGCTTCCTGGGAAAGGGCGGTATCGCTGCTGATGGTCACCAGCCTTCCGCCTTTGAACACGGCAATACGGTCACTCAGGTGCAGCAATTCCGGGGCTTCGGACGACACCACAATCGCCGCGCCGCCGGCGCGCACGAACTGGTCCAGCAGGTGATAGATCTCCTGCTTGGCGCCTTCGTCGATGCCCCGGGTCGGCTCATCGCACAGCAGGCAGATCGGCTGGGTCGACAGGCATTTGGCGAGCACCACTTTTTGCTGGTTACCGCCGCTCATGGATTCCACCGGCAGGTCCAGGGAAGTGGTCTTGATCTGCAGGCGCTTGACCATGTCCTGGGCCAGTTGGTTTTCCTTGCGGGCATTGATCAGCGACCAGCTCGACAGCTGCTTGTACGCCGACAATGCGATGTTCGAGAGGATGCTGCCGCTGAGCACCAGGCCGCTGTCCTTGCGGTCTTCGGTGACCAGCGACATGCCGGCCTGGATCGTTGCCTTGGGCAGGCCGATGGGCATCGGTTTGCCTTGCAGGGTCACGCTGCCGGAGTCCGGCGTGGTGAGGCCGTAGATGCAGTTGAGGAATTCGCTGCGGCCCGAGCCCATCAGCCCGTAGATGCCGAGAATCTCGCCCTGGCGCAGTTGCAGGCTGATGTCCTGGAACTCGCCGGCGCGGCTCAGGCTGTCGACGTCCAGGCAGCATTCGGCGGCGCATTCGCGGCCGACCTTGTGGTCGATGCGGGTCAGTTCCTGGCCGACGATGCCGCGCACCAGGTGGGCGCGGTCGATATCGGCCATGCGCCCGGTCTCAACGAAGGCGCCGTCACGAAAGATGCTGTAGTCGTCGGCAATCTGCGCCAGTTCACTGAGGCGGTGCGACACATAGATGATGCCGGCACCACGGGCGGTGAGGCGGCGGATGGCCTTGAACAGGGTTTCGGCCTCGCGCTCGCCGATGGCCGAGGTGGGCTCGTCCATGATCATCACCTGGCAGTCGTGGCTGAATGCCTTGGCGATCTCCACCAGCTGGATCTGCGCCACGCTCAGGCGATGCATGGGGCTGGTGGCGTCGACGTCGAACTCCAGGCCTTCCAGCAGTTCGCGAGTGCGCCGGTTGAGCTCCTTGCTGTCGACGATGCAGCCGGCGCGGCGCGGTTCGCGGCCCAGCCAGATGTTTTCGGCGACGGTCATGTAGGGGATGGGTTCCAGCTCCTGGGTGATCATCGCGATCCCCGCCGCGAGTGCTTCGCTGGGGCGGTTGAACTGGACGGGGGAGCCGTTGAGCAGGATGGTCCCGGCGTCACGCTGGGTGATGCCCATCAGGATGCTCAGGAAAGTCGATTTGCCTGCGCCATTGCCGCCGCACAGGGCGTGGACGCTGCCGGCCCGCAGAGAGAGGCGCCCCTCACGCAGGGCAGGAATCCCGGCGTAAGCCTTGGCGACGTGTTCAGCCTGGAGCAGTAATGGCGTGGCCATCGGCGTGTCCTCGTGCTGTGAATTCTTATTAGGTCGCACAGTCATGTTTCGCTGTGAGCATATGTGTATCAAATGAAATTCTGATCAGTCAATCTCTTTCACTGAAAAGTTGTAAATGGATGGATTTGCGCAAAGTGCGCCGGTTTAGAGGGCTTTGACTGGGAGGTCAGCTAAATCCTGCTTGACAGGGCGACTGGAATATCCGAGAAATGACTGAGCTAAATTTCACTGAGTGATCATATGATCACTCTCCAGCACCCAAAACGGCAGCGGAGCCAAACGCCATGAACACACCTTTCCCGGTGGCTATCGGATGCGATGAAGCGGGTTATGAGCTCAAAGAACTGTTGAAGCGCCATATCGAGGCGCTGGGTTACCCGGTGACGGACTTCGGCACCCACTCCACGGCGCCGGTGCTGTACCCGGACATTGCCCTGGCGGTGGCCACGGCGATCAATGCCGGCGAGCAACGCTTGGGCGTGCTGGTGTGCGGCACTGGCATCGGCATGGCCATCTCGGCCAACAAAGTCCTGGGGATTCGTGCGGCCCAGGCCCATGACACCTATTCGGCGGAGCGGGCACGCAAGAGCAACGATGCGCAGATCCTGTCCATCGGTGCACGGGTGATCGGCGCGGAACTGGCCAAGAGCGTCGTCAAGTCGTTCCTGGAGTCGGAGTTCGAAGCCGCGCGTTCCGGGGCCAAGGTCGACCGCATCAACGCGATCGAGCGTGACGGGCATCAGTAGTGGACGGAACGGGGCAAGAGTCGGGAGAATGCGCCTTTGACACCGAAACGGAAGCCCGTGCCCATGAGTGACAGTACCCAGCGCATCGCCAGCGACATCGACCTGATGACCGAAGTGGCGATGCTCTATTACCTTGAGAACGTCACTCAGGAAGCCATCGCCAAGCGCTTCGACCTGTCCCGGGCAAAAGTCAGCCGCCTGCTCAAACGCGCACGGGATGAAGGGATTGTCGAGGTGCGGGTGTTGCAGCACCCGGCGATGAACAACGAGCTGGAACAGGCGCTGGTGGAGCGCTTCCAGCTGGACCGCGCCTTGATTGCGGTGGACCACAGCGACCCGGACACCCAGCGCTCGGCGGTGGCGAGCCTGGTGGCCAACTACCTGAACAAAACCCTCAGCGACGGCATGATCGTCGCGGTTGGCATGGGGCGTAACGTCGGTGCGGTGGCCGATAATGTGTTTTTGCCGGTGACCCGCAACTGTACGTTTGTGTGCGCCATTGGCGGTTCGCTCAAGGCGGGTGAATACATGAACCCCGACCATATTTGCCGGCGCCTGGCCCTGCGGTTTGGTGGCGAGAGTGAAAGCCTGTACGCCCCGGCGCTGGTGGCCAATCCGGAACTGCGCGGGGTGTTGATCAGCAACGATACGGTGCGTTCCACGCTTGACCGTGCCCGCCGTGCGGACATGGCGTTGATCGGCATCGGTGACATGAGTGAAAACAGCAACATGGTGCGCATGGGGTGGTTTTCGCCCCAGGAGATTGCACAGGCGCGGTTGTCCGGCACCGTGGGGGACATGATGGGTTATGACTTCATCGACATTCATGGCCAGCCGGCGGTCAACGCGATTCAGGGGCGGGTGATCGGGTTGACGGTGCAGGAGCTGTTTCGGATTCCGGATGTGGTGGCGATTGCCAGTGAAAACACCAAGGCGGCGGCGACGCTGGGGGCGTTGCGCTCGGGAGTGATCAATACCCTGGCGACCACGGTGACCAATGCTCATACCATCCTTGCGCTGGATGACGCGACGCGTAAAAGCTGACACCGCCGATAGTCCAGGCCCTGAACATCACCTGTGGGAGCTGTCGAGCCTTGGCGAGGCTGCGATGGCATCACCGCGGTATGACTGGAGTACCGAGTTGTCTGCATCGCGGACAAGCCCGGCTCCCACAGTTGACTGCCTCAGGGTTTCCACACCTGCACATCCTGCGCATCCACCGCCTTGGGCAACAACCCCGCCTTGAAGAACGCATCCGCAATTTTCTGCTGTTCCCCCAACTGATCCAGCGTCACCGGTTGCACCTCATAGCTGCGATGAGCATTGGCGGCCTCGACAGTCTCCACATCCAGGTTGCCCCACAATGGCCCCAGCACTTTCGCGGCATCACGCGGGTGGCTCTTCACCCACTCGCCAGCCTGATGCAACTGCTCGTACACCAGCTTCAGCACTTCGGGATGCGCCTGGGCATAGGGCGTACCCGTCAGGTAATAGCGCTTGTAACTGGCCAGCCCGGTACCGTCCGCAAGGGTGCGGGTGGGCAGTTGGCGCTGCACGCTGGTGAGGAACGGTTCCCAGGTGACCCAGGCATCAACCTTGTTGTTTTCAAATGCAGCGCGGCCATCGGCGGGCGTCAGGTACGCCGGCTCGATATCGGAGAAGGCCAGCCCCGCCTTGTTCAAGGCTGCGATCAATAAATAGTGAGTGCCGGCGGCCTTGGTCACGGCGATTTTCTTGCCTTTCAAGTCCGCCAGTTGCTGAATCGGCGAGTCCTTGCGCACCACAATCGCCTGGGCTTGAGGCGAGGGCGCTTCCTGGGCGAAGTAGGTGAGCTTGGCCTGGGCGGCCTGGGCGAAGATCGGTACGGTGTCGGCCACGTCAGCGCTGATATCCACGTTACCGACGTTCAGTGCTTCCAGCAGCGGCAGGCCACTGGGGAACTCGTGCCAGGTGACGTCGATGCCGTCGGCCTTGAGGGCTTTTTCCAGGGTGCCCTGGGTTTTCAGCAAGGTGATCAGGGTCGAGGATTTCTGGTAGCCGATGCGTACGGTTTCCTCGGCCTGAGCGTTCAGGGCGGTGCAGAGGCCCAGCGTGGCCAGGCCAGTGATGAAAAGACGATGGAGCGAAAACAGGGGCATGGCGTGCTCGACTCTTAATGGATTAAGGTGAGCTTATTGTTCTAAAAAACATTCGATAAATAATTTTTCGATCTTAGCTTAGGCCTTTATCGGGTGCGCCGTTCGCGGCCTTTCAGCGTCAGGATGAAGGAGGGCGGTATGCAGTTGTATGTTGTTCGTCACGGCGAAACTCAAGCCAATGCCGAGGGGCGTTACCAGGGCTCGCTGGACATTGATCTCAACGAACGGGGCGTGCTGCAGGCGCGGGAGTTGCGGGAAAAATTGCCGGCGCAGATCGACGCCGTCATCGTCTCGCCGCTGCGCAGGGCTCAGCAAACGGCGGCCATTGTGTTTGCGGATGATGGGCTGCAACTGCCTACGCTGGATGCGTTTCGTGAGCGCGGCGTGGGGGTGTTTGAGGGACTGACCCAGGCGGAGGCGGCGCAGCGTTATCCCGACCTTTGGGCGCAGAATATTACCCGGCAATGGGAGCGGGCACCCACGGACGGTGAGTCAATCTCGCAGTTCGTCGAGCGCATCCGGGGCGGATTGAATCAGTTGCTGGTGAACCATGGGCAACAGGTGGTGGTGCTGGTTGCCCATGGGGTTGTCGCCAAGGCGATTCGCGCATTGGTTCGCGATGATTTCTCAGACTTCTTCGCCTGGCAGTTGCGCAATGGCGAAGTGCTGAGCCTCAACATCGACGCAGAGCCCAATGTGGCGAGGGAGCTTGCTCCCGTTGGGGTGCGAAGCGCCCCCTGGTAGGCCGCTGCGGTCTTTCAGGATGGGCCGGTCAATGCTTTTGGGGTTGCTGCGCAACCCAGCGGGAGCAAGCTCCCTCGCCACAGTGTGGGTGTGAGTCATGTCTACAGGGGAACGCTCAACGCCTGCGCAAACGCCTGGGGCGTAGGGCTTTCCGGCCAGGTCGGAACACCCTCCGCCAGCGTCACCCACGGCTGCTTGTGCCGCACCCAGATATGCGCCACCGGCTGCACGGACGGGCTCTCATCCAGTGTCCCGACCCGCAGCACAACCAACCCCGGCGCGGCCGTCGTGGTGTTGCAGATCCGCGTATGGCATACCCCGCACAACCGATGCTCCGAACGCTGCCCATCAACGTCATAGGCATATTCCGTCAGCGAACCTTCAACCCGCAGCGCATCCGCCGGCAACAGCGCATGCAGGGCAAACGCGCTGCCGCTCCAGGTCTGGCAGTGGCGGCAATGGCAGGCATACACCGCCAGCGGCGCGTCGGTATCGAGGGTGTAGGTCACGCGGGCGCAGCGACATTGGCCGGTGAGTGTCATCAAAAACGATCCTGTGCAAAGTGAGGGCGAAAGCCCCATCGGTTATGCTCGCCAGCATGCCGCAGCCTCCGAACAAAGAACATCCGCCAAAACTGCCCAGCGGCTCACAGGAAATGTATGAACGCCCCGCAACTCCAATGGGAAACCCAGCGCGCCTTCCTCGCCGTGTTGCGCACCGGCAGCCTGTCGGGCGCGGCCCGTTTGCTGGGGATTGCCCAGGCCACCGCGCGGCGACGGATCGAGGCCCTGGAGCAGAGCGTCGGGGTCAGCCTGTTTATCCGCTCACCCGCCGGGCTGTTGCCCACCGACACGGCCAAGGACCTGATCAGCCACGTTGAAGCGATGGCCGTTGCCGCCAACGCCTTCAGCCGCGCAGCCTCGGCCGACACGGCCCTCGCCGGCGGCACGGTGCGGCTCACCAGCGGCAAGCTGCTGGGCGTTGAAGTGCTGCCGCCCATGTTGCGCAGCCTGCGCCGTGATCATCCGCAATTGGCCATCGAACTGAGCGTATCCAATCGGCTGCAGGCACTTGCCCGGCAAGAGGCCGACGTCGCCGTACGCATCCGTCGCCCGGTCGAATCCACGGTGGTCGCGCGCAAGGTCGGCGACCTTCACGTAGGGTTGTACGCCGCACCCGAACTGTTGGCAGAGCAGGGCACGCCGGACACCGTTGCGCAATTGCACGGCTACCCGCTGATCGGGCCGGACCGCAACTTGCTGGAGATCGAATTCCTGGGTGAGCGCGGTTTCGACTGTTCGGCGCCCAGTACGGTGATTCGCACCGACGATCACCTCGCGCAGTTGGCCGCTCTGCGTGCGGGGCTTGGGATCGGCGTGTGTTCAGCCCAGGTGGCACAACGTCACGGGCTGGTGCGGGTGTTGCCCGCGCAGGTGGATTTCAAGGTTGACGTGTGGATCGCCATGCATCAGGACATGCGCAAGGTCCCGCGCATCGCCGTGGTGTTCGATGGGTTGGGCGCGGCCCTGACGGACTTCTTTCAGCCGCGATAACGCAACGCGTCAACCAACAATGCAAATGCGGGGGAGGCCGTGCGGGCCATTCGCCCCGGCGACACGGTATGGATTGCACCCGGTGTCAAGCATTGGCATGGCGCCACGGCGAACACCGCCATGACCCATATCGCGATCAACGAAATGCTCGACGGCAAGGTGGTGGACTGGATGGAGCAGGTCAGCGACGAACAGTACGCCGCGCAGTAATCGGTCTCACCGCCGCAACTGCGGCTCGCCTTCAATGCAGCTCACTAGAAACTCCATCACCACCTTCACCGAAGGCGAGCGGCGCATATCCGGATACACCGTCAGCCAGATATCGCGAACCGGGCCTTCGGTGTTCGTTGCCAACCGCACCAATGCCGCGTCGTGATCGCCCACCAGCGTGGGCAACACCACTGCACCCACCTGGGCCCGGGCGGCCATTTGCTGGGTGATCAGGTCGCTGGCGGCGAAGGCAATCGTGCGGTTGCCGCGCACCTGGTGCATCCACGCCTGTTGGGGCAGATGGTCGCGGGTGGCGTCATAGGCAATGAACGTCCACTGTTCAGCGGGTAACTGCTTGAGCTCGGGCGTGGCATAGAGCCCGAAACGCACGGCGCCGACCTTTCTGCGTACCAGCGCTTCTTCATCGGGACGCACCGTGCGCAGGGCAATGTCGGCTTCGCCTTTGTCGAGGGCGGCCAGCGTCGTCGAGGACATCAACACGATATTCAGCTTGGGATACTGCGCCCTGAAGCGTGCGACATGGGGCGCGATGCAGTGGATGGCAATCGACGGCGGGCAACTGACCCGCACGGTGCCGGCCACTTCGATCGAGGCCACGCGGGACAGGCGCATCACTTCGGTGGCCATCTCGCCCATGCCGGCCGCCAGCTTAGCCAATGCCAGGCCTTCCTCGGTGAGCGGCCGGCTGCGGGGCAGGCGATCCACCAGTTTGACGCCGAGGGCTTTTTCCAGGGCATCGACGCGCCGGCCAACAGTGGCGTGTTCCACCTGCAGCTCCCGTGCGGCAGCCGATAGTGATTTGGTGCGCGCCAGCACGGTGAAGAAATACAGATCCTGCCAGTCGAACATCGGGTTATTTCCGCACGGAGGGTGGGAGGTATTGGGGAATTCTCGTACAGAGTAGCGCCTTTTACCATGGCGCATTCCCACTGCAAACGGAGTTGTCCCGCGATGAAAGCCCTCACCCTTGAAACCTACGGCGGCCCGGAAGTTGTTCAACTGCGCCACGATGTCCCTACACCTCAGGTGACACCCGGCCATGTGCTGGTCAAGGTGGCCTGCGCCGGGATCAATTTCATGGATGTGCACACCCGCCAGGGCAAATACGCCAGCTCGGTGACCTACCCGGTTAGGCTGCCCTGCACCTTGGGCATGGAAGGGGCCGGTGTGGTGGTGGCGGTGGGCGAGGGCGTGAGCCATCTGGCGCCGGGTGATCGAGTGGCCTGGTGCATTTCATGGGGCGCGTTCGCCGAATACGCCAGCATACCCGCCGCGCGAGTGGCGCAGATTCCCAATGCGATCGGCTTCGATCAGGCGGCTGCGGCGATGTTCCAGGGCTGCACGGCTCACTACCTGATTGAAGATGTTGCGCGGTTGCAGGCGGGCAACAGCTGCCTGATCCATGCCGCGTCCGGCAGCATCGGCCAGTTGCTGGTGCAAATGGCCCGGCGACTCGGTGCCACGGTATTCACCACCGGCAGCAGCACTGAAAAATGTGCGATTGCCCTTCAGCGCGGTGCTGATCACGCCTGGCCATACGACGGGTTTGCCGATCGAGTCTTGCAGGTAACGCAGGGGCGGGGTGTGGACGTGGTGTTCGATTCGGTGGGTAAGGCCACCTTGCGTGAAAGCTTCAAGGCCTGTCGTACGCGGGGGCTGATCGTCAATTACGGCAACGTCTCCGGTTCGATCACTGACCTCGATCCGATGGAGTTGGGGGAGGCCGGTTCACTGTTCCTGACTCGCCCACGGCTCAACGACCACATGGCCGACGGGCCTACGGTGCAACGGCGTGCCAATGCGGTGTTCGCGGCGATGCTCGAAGGTTCGCTGACGGTGGATATCGAAGGGCATTACGCGCTGGAAGAGGTGCAGCAGGTGCACGCGAGGATTGAGGCACGGCAGCAGATTGGCAAGGCGGTGATGTGGCTGGACCGTGAACTTCACTAATGGCCAGAGAGCTTGTGTGGCGAGGGAGCTTGCTCCCGCTGGGCTGCGAAGCGGCCCCAAAACCTGCCAATGGTGTCTTCCTGGAGAAACGCAGTGAGTTCATTGGGGCTGCTGCGCAGCCCAGCGGGAGCAAGCTCCCTCGCCACAGGGGTCGTGGCGCTTGTGAGGATCAGTTAACAGCAGGCGAAAAAAAGCCGGCTGATCAGGCCGGCTGGGGGTGAACCGCGAACGACAGGGGTTACGCGCGGTTTTCCATCAGGCGGTCAGCGCCACCTTCAGCTACACGGTTTTCTTGAAGACGGTCAGCACCACCTTCGGCTACGCGGTTTTCTTGAAGACGGTCAGCGCCACCTTCAGCTACACGGTTGCCCTGGAGACGTTCAGCGCCCCCTTCAGCAACACGACGTTCCAGCAGGCGATCAGACCCGCCTTCAGCAACGCGGCGTTCCAGCATACGGTCAGACCCACCCTCAGCCACGCGGCTGTCCATCAGGCGATCCGCACCGCCTTCAGCGAGGGCAGGTTGGGTAAAGGCGCTTACAGCAAGTACCGAGAAAGCGAGGCTAAGCAAGAGTTGGCGTTTCATGAGGGTGTGCTCCGGGATGTCATTGGTTGGTATGGATGCGATGTTACGCGGCAGATTTTTTAAGAGAACTTCATTGGGCTGATGGTGACTATCGACGCCAGCGATGACCCGTTTTCCCGGGCCATCGCGTCGCTCATCACGGCATTTCTGGCAGTTCCCGAGGGCGCAGGTCGAACACCAGCACCTCGGCGTCCTCCCCACGGCTCAGGTGAATCTCCCGCTCATCGCGCACTCGGGCGCCGTCGCCTTCGTGCAAGCGCTGGCCATTGACTTCAACGCTGCCCCGCGCCACATGGATGTAGGCGTAGCGTTCCGGGGCCAGCGGCAGGCTGGCGGTTTCAAAGCCGTTGAACAGCCCGGCATACACCCGCGCGTCCTGGCGCACGCCGAGGGAGCCGTCGGTGCCTTCCGGCGAGATGATCAACTGCAACCGGCCGCGTTTTTGCGCCTCGGTGAAGTGCTCCTGCTGATAGCGCGGTTCGGCGCCCGCCACATCCGGCACGATCCAGATTTGCAGGAAGTGCACGCCCTGGGTGTGGCTGTGGTTGAACTCGCTGTGGGCCACGCCGCTGCCGGCGCTCATCAGTTGCACGTCGCCGGGGCGAATCACCGAACCGGTGCCCAGGGTGTCCTTGTGTTCCAGGGCGCCTTCGAGCACATAGGAGAAAATCTCCATGTCGCGGTGCGGGTGTTGGCCGAAGCCCTTGCCGGCGGCAACCCGGTCATCGTTGATCACCAGCAGGTCGGAAAAACCCTGTTCTTTGGGATTCCAGTAGTTGGCGAACGAGAAGGTGTGGAACGACTTCAACCAACCGTGATTGGCGGCGCCGCGTTCCGAGGCTTTGCGAAGGGTCAGCATGGGGTGTTCTCCTCAAGGGAAGCCTGGCTGCGAGATGCAGGGCTTCGGTGTGAGGAGAAGATTACTGGTTAACGATAGGTTGATTAAGAAGCTGAAATCGGAATGACTGTCTCTTTTAGATTGACGATCGCCAACTGTGCCGTCCGCAGATGATGGCGGTAGCGCAGCTGAAGTTTGCGCCAGGCCATTGGGTTCACGCCTTCGCTGCGGCTGAACAGGTGACAGAAGTGCGCCTGGTCGCAGAACCCGCATTCCTGGCTGATCTGCGTCAGGCTCAGGGCGGAGCCGGTGATCAGCACCTTGGCCTGCTTGATGCGTTGCTGGCGAATCCATTCCTGGGGCGATACACCGGTGGTGCGCTTGAAGGCCCTGGAGAAATGGCTGCGGGACAGCTCACAGGCGCGAGCCAGTTCCGTCACCTGCAGGGGGCCAGCAAGATTGGCGAGGATCAATTGCTTGACCCTCTGTTCCCGCTCTGAACACAGGGTCCCGGTTGCAGCTGCTGGTTGAGCCATGATCGCTATCCGTGGTCGATGGGCGCTTGTTTTCACACACCTTACCGGTGAATGAATCCCCAGTGTAGACCGCTGCAAGCATCTGTTGAACTGAGCACATGCATGCAATTTTTCTGGATCGGACCGTCGCACACTAGCGCGAACGTTCAAGCATCCAGGGGAAGGGCACGATGGACTCAACAGCACAAGGCGGGCCGGACGAGGTCGTGACCCTGGTGGTCAAGCACCGCATAAAACCCGGGCTTGAAGCCGACTACGAAGCCTGGCTGCGACGCATTGTGCGTATTGCCGGTGAGCGTCCCGGCCACCTCGGCGTTGACGTGGTGCGCAGCAAGCAGGGCGGCCTTGCGCTGTTCACCTGCGTGCTGCGTTATCGCTCCACCGAAGACCTGGAGCGCTGGCTCGATTCGCCGCAGCGCCTGGAGCTGATCAACCAAGCCGCACCGATGCTGGCCGACGGCGACCAGACCGAAGTCGGCGCGGTCAACGAGTTCTGGTTCTCGCCCCTGGCCGATGCTGCCGCCAAGCCGCCGCGCTGGAAACAGGCAGTGGTCACGCTGCTGGTGATCCTGCCGCTGACGTTGCTGGTGCCGATCATCTGGGGCCCGGTACTGCGGCTGCACCCGTTCCTGTCCAACTACATCGTCGCCACCTTCCTGGTCACCCTGACCATCGTTGTACTGGTGGTTTACCTGCTGATGCCGGCGGCCACCCGCCTGTTCGCGCCCTGGCTTGAAGCCTCTGTAAAGGAAACCCTATGAACGCCGACCTGATTCTGTTCAATGGCCAGTTCCACACCGTGGACCGTGAAAATCCCCGCGCCACGGCAGTTGCGATCCACCAGGGACGCTTCGTCGCGGTGGGCACCGACGGTGAAGCCATGGCCCTGCGCGGCAGTGGTACCCAGGTCATCGACCTCAAGGGTCGCACCGTCATCCCTGGCCTCAACGACTCGCACCTGCACCTGATCCGTGGCGGCCTGAACTACAACCTCGAACTGCGCTGGGAAGGCGTGCCGTCCCTGGCCGATGCCCTGCGCATGCTCAAGGACCAGGCCGACCGCACGCCCACGCCGCAGTGGGTGAGGGTGGTGGGCGGCTGGAACGAATTCCAGTTCGCCGAAAAACGCATGCCCACCCTCGACGAGCTCAACCAGGCCGCCCCCGATACGCCGGTGTTCGTGTTGCACCTGTATGACCGGGCCTTGCTCAACCGCGCCGCCCTGCGCGTGGCTGGCTACACCAAGGACACACCGAACCCGCCCGGCGGCGAGATCGTGCGCGACCATAACGGCAACCCCACCGGCATGCTGGTGGCGCGGCCCAACGCGATGATTCTCTACGCGACCCTGGCCAAGGGCCCGAAACTGCCCCTGGAATACCAGGTGAATTCCACCCGCCAGTTCATGCGCGAACTCAACCGCCTGGGCCTGACCAGTGCCATCGACGCCGGCGGTGGTTTCCAGAACTATCCCGACGATTACGCGGTGATCGAACAGTTGGCCAAGGACCAGCAACTGACCGTGCGCATCGCGTACAACCTGTTCACCCAGAAGCCCAAGGAAGAACTCAGCGACTTCAAGAACTGGACCGGCAGCGTGACCCTGCATCAGGGCGACGACTACCTGCGCCACAACGGCGCCGGCGAAATGCTGGTGTTCTCGGCGGCCGACTTCGAAGACTTCCTCGAGCCACGCCCGGACCTGCCGCTGACCATGGAGCAGGAACTGGAACCGGTGGTGCGCCACCTGGTGGAACAGCGCTGGCCGTTCCGCCTGCACGCCACCTACAACGAGTCGATCTCGCGGATGCTCGACGTGTTCGAGAAGGTCAACCGCGACATCCCGTTCAACGGCTTGCCATGGTTCTTCGACCACGCCGAAACCATCACCCCGCAGAACATCGAGCGCGTGCGGGCGCTGGGCGGCGGCATCGCGATCCAGGACCGCATGGCGTTCCAGGGTGAGTACTTTGTGGAGCGCTACGGCGCCAAGGCCGCCGAGGCCACGCCGCCGATCAAACGCATGCTCGCCGAAGGCGTGCCGGTGGGCGCAGGCACCGACGCCACCCGGGTGTCGAGCTACAACCCCTGGACCTCGCTGTACTGGATGGTCAGCGGCCGCACCGTCGGCGGGCTGGAACTGCACGCCGAGGGGCTGCCCCGGCTGACGGCCCTGGAACTGTTCACCCACGGCAGCGCCTGGTTCTCCTCCGAGCAGGGCAAGAAGGGCCAGATCAAGGTCGGCCAACTGGCGGACGTGGCGGCACTGTCGGCGGACTTCTTCAGTGTCGATGAGGAGGCCATCAAGTGGATCGAATCGGTACTCACCGTGGTCGGCGGCAAGGTGGTCTACGGCGCCGGCGACTTTGAAGATTTCGCACCACCCAGCGTGCCGGTACTGCCGGACTGGTCGCCGGTGGTCAAGGTACCGGGCCACTGGCGCCCGGCCTCAGCGCTGCAAGCCCAGGTGCACCAGTGCAGCGGCCCCTGTGGCGTGCATGCCCATAGCCATGAACGGGCGCGTCTCTCGAACGTGCCGGTCAGCGACTTCCAGGGTTTCTGGGGCGCGTTTGGCTGCTCGTGTTTTGCCTTCTGAATCTAACCCCAAAAGAGTATTCCCATGACTTACAAACGCCTGAACAAAGATGACGCCGTGGTCCTGCTGGTGGATCACCAGACCGGCCTGATTTCCCTGGTGCAGGACTTCTCGCCCAACGAGTTCAAGAACAACGTGCTGGCCCTGGCGGACCTGGCCAAGTTCTTCAAGCTGCCGACTATCCTCACCACCAGTTTCGAAAGCGGCCCCAATGGCCCGATGGTGCCGGAGCTGAAAGAACTGTTCCCGGACGCGCCGTACATCCCGCGCCCTGGCCAGATCAACGCATGGGACAACGAAGATTTCGTCAAGGCAGTGAAAGCCACCGGGCGCAAGCAACTGATCATTGCCGGTGTGGTGACCGACGTGTGCGTGACCTTCCCGACGCTGTCGGCCCTGGCTGAAGGGTTTGAAGTGTTTGTGGTGACCGATGCTTCGGGCACCTTCAATGAGACCGTGCAACAGGCGGCGTGGGCACGCATGACGGCGGCCGGTGCACAGCTGGTGAACTGGTTCTCGGTGGCCTGCGAGCTGCAAGGGGATTGGCGCAACGACATGGAAGGCCTGGCGAATCTGCTGTCGCCGCGCATTCCCAATTATCGCAATTTGATGAACAGCTACTCGGCGCTGACGGCCAAATAAACCGCTCTCTGATATGCAGGTAATCCAATGTGGGAGCGGGCTTGCTCGCGAAGGCGGTGTGCCAGTCAATACATGTACCGACTGACCCACCGCCTTCGCGAGCAAGCCCGCTCCCACATTTTGATTTGTGGTGTGGCGACTGACCGGCTATAAAACAGCCCAGCGTCCACCGAGAAGCGACAATGAACCCCTTCGAAGACATGCGCCTGTTTTGCCAGGTCATGGAATCCGGCAGTTTCACCGCTGCCGCCGAGCATCTTGGCCTGTCCAAGCAATTTGTCAGCCGCCGCCTGATCCAGCTGGAAGAGCGCCTCGGCGTACGCCTGCTCAACCGCTCCACCCGCCGCCTGGACGTCACGCCGCTGGGCCAGAGTTACTACGAATCCGCCCTGCGCCTGCTCAGTGAAGTCGAGCAAGTGGAGCAGGGCATCGCCGGGCAAAACACCGAGCCCCGAGGCACCATTCGCCTGAGCGCGCCGTTGTCGTTTGCCATGGCGCACCTGGGTTGCCTGTTGCCGCTGTTCCTGCAACGCCACCCTCATGTCACCGTGGAAGTGGACCTCAGCGACCGCCCGGTAGACCTTATCAGCGAGGGCTACGACCTGGTGCTGCGCATCGGCACCCTGGAGGATTCGACCCTGATCGCCCGACGTATCGCCAGTGTGCAGCGCGTCTACTGCGCCAGTCCCGACTACCTGGCCCGCCACGGCACGCCGCAGAGTCCCGATGACCTGGCCGATCACGCATGCCTGCCTTACGGCCATGGTCGCCAGGTGCAATGGCACTTCAAGGTCGATGGCAAACCCCACACCCGCAACGTCAGCGGGCGCATGCGGGTCAACAACGGTGAGTTGCTGCGGGATGCCGCCGTGGCCGGGTTGGGCATCACCTACCTACCCAATTTTATCGTTGCCCAAGCCTTGCAGGACGGCCGCCTGGTGACGCTGCTGGAAGACTGCGCGCCCGAACCCCTGACCCTTTCCGCCGTTTACCCCCAGCACCGCCAGAGCTCGCGCCCGGTGCAGGCGTTGATCGAGTTCCTGCGTGAACGCCTGGCCGGCGGTTGTTGAATCAGAACGCGTACTGCACCCGGCTGTAGTAATACCCGCCGGTAAACCCGAACGGCGAATAGCTGCCCCAGTTATCGCCGAACGACGAGTTCTTCACGCCGATGTGATCCGGGTATTTGTCGAACAGGTTCTGCGCACCTACGGCCACCGTCAGCTGTTTGCTGATCGCGTAGGCCACGTCGAGGTCAGTGATCCACTTGGCCGAATACGTGCGGTCCAGGCTCGCGTCGCTGGAGCTGTTGACCTCGGTGTAGGTGCCGTAGCGAGTCAGGCGCAGGTTGACGTCGAAGTCGTGGATCGCCCAGTCGGCGGAGAAGATCATCTTGCTGCTGGGTGAAGTCTTGGTGATCAGTGCCCGTGACTGGCGACCCATCAACTGGAAGTTGCCCAGGGCGGCTAGCTGCGCCGGGGTGTCGTTGACGCTGAGGATCTGCGTGTGGTTGTAGTTCAGCGCCGCCGTCCATTTCACCGAGCCGTAGCGGTCGAGGTTCTGCCGGTAGTTGCCCACCACGTCCACCCCGGAGGTGCGGGTGTTGGCGCCGTTGGTGAAGTACTGTGCGCCCGCCGTGGCCGGTACGCCGATGCTGTCCAGCAGGGAGGCAATGCCCGGGCCCTGGAAGCGTTCGCTGAGCACCAGGCGGTCCCGCAGGTTGATCACGTAGCCGTCCACCGTGAGGCTCAAGTCATCGCTTGGGGTCACGGCGAAACCGAGGCTGAAGTTGGTCGAGCGCTCCGGCTTCAGTGACTTGGCACCCAATGCCTGGGCGCCGGCGGAATCCACCGGCAGGATCACGTAGTTATACGACTGGTACACGCCATTGATGGTGTCGAACCCGGTGGAGCGTGCGGTGAAGATCTCGTTGGCCAGGGACGGTGCGCGAAAGCCGTTGCTCACGGTGCCGCGCAGGGCGAACACCGGGTTGAACGCATACCGCGTGCTGAGCTTGCCGCTGCGGGTACCGCCGACGCCTTCGTTGTAATGTTCGTAGCGTCCGGCCACGCCGACGTACCACTGCTCGGTGGGGTAGAAGCCGAGGTCGACATAGCTGGCGACGCTGTTGCGGCTGACCTTCTGCGCGTCTTCCGGACGGATGCCGTTGGTGACCTGAGCCCCCGGATCGGGACGCTGCCCGGCACGCGGATGGCCTGCCGGGAACACGTAGCCGCCATCGATATAGGAAGCCTCGGAGCCGGCGCGGGTCTCGTAGCTTTCGCGCCGGTGCTCCAGGCCGAACGCCACGTCCAGCGGCTTGGCCAGGCCGATCTCGTAGGTGTTTTTCAGGTCGAGGTTGGTGGTGAGCTGGTCGGCGATGTAGATCCCGGAGGTGAACTTGTTCGGTGTGCTTTCGCCCAGGGACGGGTTCTGGTTGTCGTAGGTGCGCTGCTTGGCGTAGTTGCGCCCGTAGGTGCTGCTCAGGTCCCAACCCCAGCCGCCGCCAAGGTCGTTGCCCTTGGCGCCGAAAGCCGATTGGAAGTCGGTCTCGTTGACCAGCCAGTACGGGCTGTAGCCATCGGGGTATCCATTGGGCCCGGTGGTGATGGTGTTGCGGCCGTTGGGCAGGCGGAAGTTCTGGCCGTCGTTGTTCTCCCGGGTGGCCAGGGTGGAAAACGAGTACAGCGTCAGGTTGTCGTTCAGCGGCAGGTCGAGGTTGTACGCCACATCGCCCAACTGGCTGCGGGGCGAGCCGTAGCCTTTGTAGGTGTGGTGGCTGGAGGTGGCTTCGCGCGGGTCGGGGGAACCGTCCGCCAGCGGGTAGTAATGGCTGCTGTAGCCGTTGCTGCCGGCCTTGTTGTCGCGCTCCTGGTAGCGGGTGTCGAGGGACACGTTGAGCACCCCGGCTTCACCCACCTGGAAGCCATAGTTCAGCGCCTCCTGGCCGGTGCCGCGCTTGCCGTCGTAGTTCTGCCCCAGGGTGGTGTCGGAACTGCCGCCGGTGGTCTGCTTGAGGATGATATTGATCACCCCGGAAATCGCATCCGAGCCGTATTGCGCCGCTGCACCGTCTCGCAGCACCTCTACATGGTCGATGGCAGCCACCGGGATCAGGTCGAGGTCGCTGGGGGCCGCGCCGCTGTTGATGCCGTTGATGTTCAGGGTGGCGCTGGTATGGCGGCGTTTGCCGTTGACCAGCACCAGTACGTGAGAGGCGGTGAGGCCGCGCAAGGTGGCCGAACGCACCACGCCGCTGGCATCCCAGCCGGCGCGGTCGGGCAGGTTGAAGGAGGGGATGAGCTTGCCCAATGCCTCCAGCAAACTCGGCTTGCCCACGGCCCGCAGCTGTTCGCCGCTGATCACATCAATCGGCGTGGGGCTGGTGGTGACGGTGCGTTGTTCGGCGCCACGGTTGCCGGTGACGACGACGGTGTCGAGGGTGGGGGAGCGGTCTTCGGCAGATTCGACGCCGAAGGACGCCAGGCCACACGCCAGCGAGAGCGGCAGGAGTTTCAGATGATTGTACCGGTGTAGCCTTTTACGATGAGCGAGCTTGCTGTGGCCAGGGAGCTTGCTGTGGTGAGGAAGCTTGCTGTGACGAGGGAGCTTGCTGTGGTGAGGGAGCTTGCTCCCGCTGGGCTGCGTAGCAGCCCCAATACCGTCGCCACAGTCTTCCGGGGAAATTGCGGAGTCAGGCTTCAGGGCCGCTGCGCGCCCCAGCGGGAGCAAGCTCCCTCGCAACAAAGGTGCCGTCAGCCAGTTGAATTTTCGCATGAGAGTGGAGCTCCTTGGTCTCGAGTGATGTCCCTGTCAGCGTTTGCGCGCGGCAACCGCTTCGATTTCTACCAGCCCGCCGGGCAATGGCAACGCGACGACTTGCACCGCGGTGCGCGCCGGTTTTTTCGGCTGCTCGGCACTGCCGAAGAACGGTGTGTAGCCTTCCTGCAACCCGGCAAAATCAAGCTTGCCGCCCTTGGCTGGATCGCCCACCAGGAATATCCGCAGCTGCACCACATCTCCCAAATCCAGGCCCTGGCCTTGCAGCACACCCTTGAGCTTGTTGAGGATCGACGTGGTCTGGATGGCCGTGTCGCCATAGGCGGCAAACGAGTCTTTCGGCGCCTTGGGGTCATGCAGGTCGGCCAGCAACCCACTCACAAACAGCAGCTCGGTCTGCGGCGGCACCGACACCGCCAATGAGATCGGGAAGTTCGAGTTCGGCAGCGGCACGCGCTTGATCTCATCGGCGTGGGCGGCAAGGGTGGTGGCGGTCATCAGCAGTCCTGCAAAAAGCGTCTTCATCGGTTCATTCCTTGAGAGAGAAAAGTCAGGCGGCGACGCCCGGTTGCTGGCGTTCGGCATGCCGGCCGATCAGCGAGACGATGCGCCGCGCCGAATCGGCGGCGCTGTTCTGCCAGATGCCGACGCCGCCGTGGGCGAGGGCGTCGCTGGCCAGGTACGTGCGGCCCTGGGGCTCGTTGAGCACGCGGTAGGCGCTTTCGCCGACCTCGTCGTTGACGATCCACGGGCCCTTGCTGTAGCTGACTTTCGACCAGTTGATCGCCACCGGTTTTTGCAGCTTGGCGCTGTGGCCGGGGTGCAACAGCTCCACCGCCTGGCGTGAGGAGGCGAACTGTTCGGCCAGGGATTTCTGGCTGAAGGCCTGAGCCGATTCACTGGTGTTGTAGGCCGCCACCAGAATCCCCTGGGCGCTGTTGAGGCGGTCGCTGGGGTACCACAGGCCTTTGACTTCATGGTCGAGGTACGACAGGCCGCCGTAGATGTTGAAGTCGGTTTCCCAGAAGCGCGGCGCCTGCCAGGCCACCTTGTTGGCCTGGTCGCTTTGCGCGGTCTGGATCGCCTGCTTGAAGGGTGCCGTGAAGTTGGTTGGCAGCTTGGCCAGCAGCGGCAAGGGCACGGTGACAATCGCGTAGTCGGCACTCAGCACCTGGGTCTTGCCGCTGATACGGTCGCGGTAGGTGATCCGGCTGCCTTGCTCCGAGGTCTGGATATCGCTGACTTCGGCGTTGAAGCGCACCGCATCTTTCAGATGCTCGTAGAAGGCATACGGAATACGGTCCATGCCGCCCACCGGCTGGAACATGGTGGAGGAAAACTCCGGGATTTCATCGAACACAAGCGCGCCCCACAGCTTGGGATTGAGCAAGGTCTGCAGCTCCAGCGGCGCGCGGGTCACGCCGGTCTGGTCGCCGGCGCCGGGCACGCGGGTGTAGCCGGAGCGCACCGAACCCTTGTATTGCAGGTCGCCGTTGAGGTCGCCGTACACCTTGAGGAAACTCAGCAGCGCCTTGCGGTCATCCACGCTCAGGTCCTGGTCCAACGCCTTGCGGCTGACTGTGCGGGCCAGCAGTTCCGAGAGTTGGCCGCGGGTGTCGTTGACCGCCTGGCGCAGCTGGAATGCCGGTCGCTGCGTATCCGGCCGGGCCAGGGCGTTGCGGCTGCTGTTGACCAGTACTTGCAACTCCACGCCCAGCTCGCGGCAGTAGCCGAGGATCGTCTGGTGGTGGCTGGGAATACGCGCGGGGCCGGCGTTGAAAAACTGCCCGTCATCAAAGTCGACGGTCTGGCTGACGCCGTCGTCGAAATCGACCTTGGTGCCTCGGCGCAGGGTCCAGTTGCGTCCACCCACCCGGTCGCGGGCTTCCAGGATCGTCACGTTGAACCCGGCCTTGCGCAGCTCATAGGCGCTGACCAGCCCGGAGATCCCGGCGCCGACTACCACCACCTGCTTGCCTTTGCCGGTGCTGCCCAATTGCAGCGGGGTAAAGCTCGATGCCACCGCCTGAGGCGTCAGCCCCAGCGCACCCAATGCGCTGACAGCGGCGGAATAACCGCCCACGGCGGCAATACGGGAAATCAGTTCCCTGCGGGTAAAAGCCATGATTCGCTCCTTGAGATAGCGGTTTGTCAGAGGTCGTAGCGCACGGTCAGCAACAGGGTTCGCGGGTCGTTGACCGAGTAGTAGCGGGCGCCGCTGGAGGGCACGTAGCCCACCGACTGCGGGTAGGCGCGGTCCAGCAGGTTTTTCACTGCCAGGGTGGTGGTCCAGTGGCCGTCGCCGCTGATGTAGCGGGTGTTGGCGTTCCAGAAGGTCTGTTGCGGGATTTCCTGGATGTCGTCGTTCAATGCGTTGGCGTAGGACTTGGTCTGGAACTGCGCATCGGTGCCTGCCAGCCAGGTGCCCGGCAGCCCGGCCGGGATGGTGTAGTTCAGGCCAACGCTTGCATTCCAGCGTGGCGAGAACACCAATTGCTTGCCGTTGGCATCCACCCCGGCACCGCTGGCGTTCTGGAAATCGTCGTACTTGCTTTGCAGGTAGCCGACGTTGGCGGTCAGTTGCAGGTCGCGGCTCAGGGCGGTGAGGGTTTCCAGCTCCACGCCGTAGGTGTGGGCACGGCCGACGTTGGTGCGCAGGCTCACCCCCAGCGCCGGGTCATAGGCGTTGGTTTGCAGGTCTTTGTAGTCGTTGTAGAACAGCGCGACGTTGGCCCGCAGGCGCTGGTCGAAGAAGTCGCCCTTGACCCCGGTTTCCCAGGTGGTCACGTCTTCCGGGGAGAACGCCTGTTCGGCGGCGGCCTGGGTGGGGGCGCGGTTGTCGTAGCCACCGGCCTTGAAACCCTTGGCGACGTAGGCGTATTGGTTCAGGTGCGGGGTCCAGGCGTATTCGAAGCCGATCTTCGGGCTGGTGGACTGCCAGGATTTGCTCGACTCGGCGGTGAAGTTGGTGCCGGTGATTTGCCGGTCGGTGTTGATCGCGTAGTTGGTGAAGTCGAAATTCTTGTGCTCGCGAGTAAAGCGCAGGCCGGCGATCAGCGACAGTTGTTGCGTCAGCTTGTAGGTGCCCTGGCCATACAGCGCATAGCTTTCGGTGTTGGTGGTGCTGTATTGGCCCTGGCCGATCACCCGATTGCGGGCGATGGAATAGGTAAGGTTGTCGCGGTCGGCGTCGAACTTCTCGCGGTACAGGTACACCCCGGTGCTGAAGCTGAAATCGTCGTAGTCGCCGTTGAGCTGGAACTCCTGGGTCGCATAGTTCTGCTTGTACAGGATCAGGTTGTTCTGGATCAGCGCGGCTTGCCCTGAGTTGTCGTAGTCCACCGGTTGGTGGAACGCCGAGTAGGCCGTCACTGATTTGAAGTTCAGGTTGTCACTGATCGCGTAAATCGCCCGCAGTACCGAGCTGCCCTGGTCCAGGCGGTTTTTCGGGTCGAGGCTGCTGTAGCTCTTGAACTTGTCGAAATGCCCGTTGGCGTCGAAAGGCGTGTAGCTGGTGGTGTCGCCCCGGTCGAAGGTACCGGCCAGGGTCAGTTGCACATCCCACGGCGAATCCACCGGCTTGTAGCGCAGCTTGCCGCGGTAGGACTGGATGTCGACGTTGTTTACATCCTTGCCCCGGGTGGGGTCGGAGACGGTGCCGTCGCGGCTCAGGCGGATCGCCGAGAAACTGCCGAACAGCGCGTTGTCCACCAGCGGGCCGCTGATCAGCAGGCGTGCGTTCTGCGCGTCGTAGTTGCCGGCGCCCAGCTCTACAAAACCGCGGGTTTCCTGGGTCGGATCGCGGGTGATCACGCGGATCGCGCCGGCGCTGCTGTTGCGTCCGTACAGGGTGCCCTGGGGCCCGCGCAGCACTTCGACACGCTCCACATCGTTGAAGTCGAGCATCGACGAAATCGCACGCGGGATGTACAGGTCATCGGCATACACGGCGACGGCGGCTTCCTGGATCGGGTCGGTTTCACCGATACCGCGAATGCCGTAGGTCTGCGCGCTGTAGGAGATCGACTGGCGGCTGAGTGTCAGGTTCGGCACCTGGCCCGAGAGGTCGCGCACGCTGTTGATCTGCTTGTCTTCCAGGGCCTTTTCATCAAACGCGGAAATCGCCAGCGGGGTTTTTTGCAGGTCTTCGCTGCGGTGCTCGGCAGTGACGTTGACCACCGGCAGGGCGGCGTCGTCGGCGTGAACGGAAAGGCCGAACAGGGCGAGGGAGATGGCCAGTGCCAGGTGATTGGGTACGGCGGTAGGACTCATGATGGACCCCTGAGGTGGTTGACGGTTTAGGCAAAATTGGGCCTCCACCTGGTCAGGGGTCGGTACTGGATGTAACAGTATTTGTATAAATGCCGGGCGTAAAAGTCCGATTAGTTATAAGTTAATTATAAAAAATAGGTATGTATTGGTTTGAATGTGATGCGTAAGGCTGATGATATTTTTCAGCCGAACAAAAAACAAATGTGGGAGCGGGCTTGCCCGCGAATGCGGTCGCTCAGTCAACATTGATAGTGACTGAAACACCGCATTCGCGAGCAAGCCCGCTCCCACATTTTGATCTCTGTTGGGTTTAGTAACCGCGTTGGGTATCAGCGAGGTTTTCCAGCGGCCGATCACTCAGATACCTTTCCAGATTGCCCAGGAAACTGTCCGCAATGTCATGCCGGCTATTGGTCGAAATCGCCGACGTATGCGGCGACACCCTGACCCTCGGATGCCCATACAACGCATGCCCGTCCGGCAATGGCTCGGGCTCGGTCACATCCAGCGAAGCCAGCCCGATATGGCCGCTGTCCAGCGCCTCCAGCAGTGCCTCATGATCCACCAATCCTCCCCGGGCAATATTGATCAGGTGCAACCCTGGCTTGGCATTCGCCAGCGCCTCCCGATCGACGATATGCCGTGTGGCCTCGGTCAGTGGCGCTGCCAGCACCAGGTGATCGGAACGCGCAAACAGGTCATGGATATCCCGCGCCGCTTCCACACCCTCCACGTCAAACGGCGTGTCAGTTTGGCGTAATGCCACCACCTTGATCCCCAACCCATGAGCCTTCTGCGCCAGGCTGCGGCCAATCGCGCCAAACCCGAGAATCCCCAGGGTGGTGCCCTTGAGCGGGCGCAACGGGGTGAACTGCCACTGGGCATCCTTTACCCAGATATCCGGCAAATGCTTGGCCGCCGCGAAGATTGCCGCCAGGGCGAACTCGGCGAGGTTTTCGGCGGCGCTGCCCCGTGAGGTGCTCACCGGCGGCCCGTTGAACAGCCACCTGGGATAGAAGTCGATGCCCGACGACACCACCTGGATCCACTGCACGCCGTACGGCCAACCCGGTGGCGGTGTGTCCGGCGCGGTGTAGCCGCGCACATTGATCGGCCGGGCCAGCAGGATATTGGCCTGGGCCGGCAAGTCGCTGGGCACACCGGCCGGGACACTGATCACCTCGGCACCGGGGTGGGTGAGGGCCAGGCGCTGGCGGATGACTTGATTGAAATCTTCGTCCAACTGGCTGGCGATAATCACCTGGCTCATGGGCGTTCCTTGTGTCGTTGAGCGAAGACGGCCTTGCC
Organism: Pseudomonas sp. IPO3774; assembly: GCF_013386835.1. NCBI lineage: Bacteria > Pseudomonadati > Pseudomonadota > Gammaproteobacteria > Pseudomonadales > Pseudomonadaceae > Pseudomonas > Pseudomonas sp. IPO3774. Next base: position 9,153 of record NZ_JACAQY010000060.1, on the reverse strand, counting down.
GACGCCTTGCAGCACCGCGTCGTTCTGCGGGGTATGCACGCGGCTGCACAGCACGTCGCGGTAATGCCGCTGCAGTGGGCTGTGTCGGGACAGGCCGGGATTGCCGGACGCCTCGATGGCCAACTCGACGGCACGGATCGCGTTGCCGGTCACCAGGTATTTGATCTGTGCGGCGTGGGCTGCCGGGGTGTGCCCGTCGGCGGCGGCGTCCAGCAGGCTGCGGTTGGCAAACAGCAGAGTGTCGATATGCCCGACGGTCTCCTGAAAGCGCGGCAAGGTCGACAGCGCGGCGCCGAGGTTGGACGGCTTGCGTTGTTCCAGCCAGTCCACCAGCCAGTCGCGCGCGGCCTGGGCCACGGCGTCGTACACCGATGAGAGCAGTACCGACATCCACAGGAACCCGTCACCGTCCAGTTCCGCCTGCGGTGCGCTCCAGGGGCTGACGCTGACCGCGTGGTCCAGCGGCACCAGCACGTTGTCGAACACCACTTCATGGCTGCAGGTGGCGCGCATGCCGAGGTGGTCCCAGGTGTCGATGATGCTGATGCCGGGGCTGTCCCTGGGCACCAGCCAGGCGCCTACCAACGGGTCTTCATCGCTGCTGCGGGCCCACACGCTGAACCAGCTCAGGCCATGGCTGCCGGTGGAGTAGATCTTGCGCCCGCTGATGCGCCAGCCGGCGGCGGTACGCCGGGCGATGGTCGCGGGCAGGCCGCCACGGGCCGGGGTGCCGAGATCGGGTTCGACGCGCAGGGCATTGATCAGCGCCCCATTGCGCACAGCGTCTTCGGCGACCTGGGTGCGCAGGGCGGGCGGCCAGGTTTTGCTGTCTTGCAGGCGCGTGTGTTGCAGGTACTGCATCACCAGGATCAACGCGGTGGACGGCTCGCCCTTGGCAATCGCGCTGATGGCCTTGCGCGCCTGGCTCAGGTTGGCACCGCCACCGCCGAGGGTCTTGGGCACGGTCAGGGCGACAAGGCCGTGTTCGTGCAGCAGCTTGAAGTTGTCGTGGGGGAAGGTGCCGCTTTCATCAACGATGTGTGCAGTGGCGGCGAGCTGGGCGCTGAGGCGTTCCAGCAAGACTTCGAAATTGGCCACTTCCACGGAGCGCAGTGACGGTTGAGAAGAAAGGCTCATGATGGGTGTACTCGTTCAAAATGTGGGAGCGGGCTTGCTCGCGAAAGCGGTGTGTCAGGTTGCACATCCGTTGGCTGATCCACCGCTTTCGCGAGCAAGCCCGCTCCCACATGGGTTATTCGGCGTTTTCGAAGGCGGGTTATATCGGCAGCAACTTGAACTGCCGGTCCCACAACGGGCTGACATCCAGCCGCTCGTTCAATACCCCGGCATTGAAGAACAGGTCCGCCACTTCCTGCTGCGAAGCGATGGCCTGGTCGTTCACCTCGATCACGCTGTAGGGCTGGCTGCGGTTGTTGTACACGTCGAGGAACACGGCCTTGTCCACACCGAGCAACTTCGCCGATTTTTCAGCCCACGGCTCAGGGTTGTTGTTCATCCATTCCAGCGTGCGCGCCTGGCGCTGCAAGTAATCCTGGATCGCCTGTTTGCGCAGCGGGTCTTCCAGGGCAGCGGGGCGGGCGCCGATCAGGTAGTTGCCGGAGAGGTAGCCGAGGGCGGTTTTCAATACCCGGGCGCCGCTGCGGAATTTCGCCAGCTGGATAAACACCCCGTAGATCACCCAGGCGTCCAGCTGGCCACTCTGGAACGCGCTGAAACCGTCCTGTGGCGTGAGTGCCACGGGGGTGATGTCGTTGAAGGTCAGCCCTTGCTCCTTCAAGGCCTTGATCAAGAAGTAGTGCGAGGTGGTGGAGCGCACATAGCCCACACGCTTGCCTTTCAACTGGGCGATGGATTCAATTTTCGACTCCTTGGGAATCAGGATCACCTGGTTATTCACGTCACCTTGCAGCACCGCAATCAGCTTCGGCTCGCGGTGGCTCTGGATCGAGAAGATCGGCGGGATCTCGCTCATGCCGCCAATGTCCAGGCTGCCGGAGGCCAGCGCTTCGACGATCAGGTTGCCGCCGGCGAACTCGGCGTAGTCGACTTTATAGGGCGTGTTGGAAGTGCCGGCGTCGTCGGTGAAGTACGAGTCCTGGCCACGGTAGGTGGCGACGGCCAGGGTCAGGTCCGAGAGCTTCGCAGGTGCAGCGAAAGCCCGGGGCACCAGCGAGGCGAGGCCCAGCGCGCCAAGGGCAATCGAACTGGCACCCAGGAAGCCGCGACGATTGAACTGTCCGTGTTTGATCGTGTTCGTCATGGTCGTGCCCTGGTCAGATGGCGATCTGCGTTGGTTGAGTTTCGAACGGGGTGCTGTAGCGGTTCGCCGGCACGTCCAGGCCAAGGTTTTCCCGCAGGGTGGCGCCGCTGTATTCGCTGCGCAACAGCCCGCGTTGTTGCAGCACCGGCACTACCAGCTCGGTGAAGTACTGCAAGCCGTCCGGCAGCAGTGAATTGATGATGAAGCCGTCGGCCGCGCCGGCTTCGAACCAGGTCTGGATCGCGTCGGCGACCTGCTCCGGGGTACCGACAAAATCGCGCTTGGGCCGGGAGAACCGCAGGGCCACTTCCCGCAGGGTCAGGCGTTCATCGCGGGCCAGTTGCTTGATGCGGTCGGAGCCGCCTTTCTGGCTGTTGGAGCCCAGGTCGCCGAGTTCCGGGAAGGGTTCGTCCAGCGGGTACTTGCTGAAATCGTGGTCGTTGAACGGGCGGCCCAGGGCGACGATTGCGTCCTCGACGGTCACCAGCTCAACAGCTTGCTGATAGCGGCTTTCCACCTCGGCTTCGTCGCGGCCAACAATCGGCCGGATGCCCGGCAGGATCGACAACTGATCAGCATCACGGCCAAAACTGCGGGCGCGTTTCTTCAAGTCCTGGGCGTAGGCTTTGGCTTCGTCGAAGGTCTCGGCATGGACAAAAATCGCGTCGCTGTTTTCGGCGGCAAAATTGCGCCCGTCCTCGGAAGTGCCCGCCTGGAAAATCACCGGCTGGCCCTGGCGCGAGCGGGCGATATTCAGCGGGCCCTTGACCGAGAAAAACTCGCCTTTGTGTTCCAGTGCATGCAGCTTGCCAGGGGTGAAAAATTCGCCGCTTTGCTTGTTGTACGCAAAGGCATCGTCTTCCCAGGAATCCCACAGGCCCTTGACCACATTTACGTGCTCCCTGGCGATGCGGTAGCGCACGGCGTGGGGCGGGTGCTCGGCCTTGCCGAAGTTGTCGGCGGTGCCGCTGAGCCACGAAGTCACCACGTTCCAGCCGGCGCGGCCGCCGCTGATGTGGTCCAGGGAGGCGAACTGGCGCGCCACCTGGAACGGTTCGGTGTAGCTCACGGTGACGGTCGCCACCAGGCCGATGTTCGAGGTCAGGGCCGCCAGGGCCGAAAGAATGGTCAGCGGCTCAAAACGGTTGAGGTAGTGCGGGCTGGATTTTTCATGGATATGCAGGCTGTCGGCGATGAACACGAAGTCGAACTTCGCGCCTTCGGCCAGTTGCGTCTGATGCTTGTAGAACCCGAAGTTGACGCTGGCATTGGGTTGCGCCTGCGGGTGGCGCCATTCGCCCCAGCCGTGACCGACGCCGTGCACCATGGCACCGAGTTTCAGTTGGCGTTTGCTCATGTTCTCTCTCCTTTTAGCGGGAAGCCTGGGTAAGCGGGGCACGTTTGGCGTTGAAGCTTTTGTCGAAGCCTTGGGAGACGTCGATGTGTTTGGTCAGCAGGCCTTCGTCCTGATAGATGTCGGCGGTGGTTTGCAGGCCGCTGATCACCGAGTCGTCAATCGTCACCGGTTGCATATGGGTGGCGTTGGCCACGGCTACGTGCACCTCCAGCGGCAAGCCGGTGATTTTGGCCATGGCGGCGGCGAACGCCTGCGGGTGATCGTTGCTCCAGCGGTAGGCGCGGTCGACCCGGGCCACGAAGTCGTCCAGCTGCACGCGCTTGTCGGCAATTGCCTTGCTGGTGGCGGCGAGGTACAGGTGATTGCTCAGCAGGTTGTTGCCGCTGGCAAGGACCCTTGCCTGGCTCTGGCTGGTGACCACGGTGGTATAGGGGTCCCAGGTCGACCAGGCATCGGCGGTGCCGTTATCCAGCACCAGCCGTGACTCGCTGGGCAGCAGGAAGATGAACTGCACGTCGTGGGTGGAAAGGCCGGCGCTGCGCAGCGCCTTGATCGCCAGGAAGTGCCCGATGGAGCCGCGGGTGGTGACGATGCGCTTGCCCTTGAGGTCGGCAAGATCGTGGATCGGGGAGTCTTTCGGAACAATCAGCGCGGTGGTGTTGCGGCCTTCGGCGTGGATGATGCTCACCACCTTCAGCGGTGCTCCGGCACCGAGGGCGAACACGTAGGGCGCGTCCCCCAGCGCGCCGATGTCCACGGCTCCGGCGTTGAGGGCTTCGCCCAGCGGTGCGGCGGCGGGGAACTCGGACCACTGGATTTCGTAGGGCACATCCCGGGTTTCGCCGGCGACTTCCAGCAGCGCCTTGATGGTGGATTTCTGGTTGGCCACTCGCAGGGGCTGCAGGTCGGCGGCCTGGCAAGTCGCACCCAGGGTGAGGGCGGCCAGTAAAAGGGCAAGGGTAAAGCGCATCAGGCGGGCTCCAGGCTAGGTCTTGCGTTCAGTCGCCTCCGCCTGGAGAAGGGGTCGGCTGGTAGTGGGAAGAGGAGCGAGCGGGCTCGCTCCTGGGGGTGTTCAGATCACATAAAACCCGTGGGTGCCGTCGCGGGCCAGCTGGTCCACCAGGCCGAACTCCCAGTCGAGGTAGGCCTGCATGGCTTCCTTCGGATTGTCGGTGCCTTCGTACGGGCGGCGGTAGCGGTCGATGCGCGGTGAAGCGAGGCGGGTCTCGCCTTCCTCCAGCGGCAGTTGCGCGGCGATCCAGCTGGCAGTGCCGTCCTGCAGCAGGAACACGGGCTTGCCGGTCAGCGCTTCGACTTGCGCCACCGCGAGGCGCGCCAGCTGGCTGCTGCCACAGGTCAACACGTAGCGTTCGGCAGCAGGCACCTTGCGCAAGGCTTCGGGCAACTGCCCGCGCAACGCCCACCAGGCACCGGGAATGTGGCGCTTGACGTAGTTGGCGCTGGCGGTGAAATCCAGTACTGCGGTGTCGCCATGAGCCTGCCATTCGGCGAGGGTGTGCGGGCTGATGAGTTCGGCCTGTTGCGGCGCCGGGACGGGGGCAACCCAGGCCCCCGGTTCGCTGAAGTGCGCAGGTTGCAGGTCATCCAGCACATGCACTTCCCAACCCAGTTGTGCGAGCCAGGACGCAGACATATTGGCCCGCACGCCGTCGTCATCCACCAGTACCAGCCGGGCGCCGCGTACGCTGGCGACGTGATCGGTTTCCTGCACCAGTTGGCCGCCCGGTGTGGAGCGCGAGCCGGGCAGGTGGCCGGCTTCGAATTCTTCCGGGGTGCGTACGTCGAACAGGTAAGTGGTGCGCGTCGCTTCCTGCTGCCAGCGTTGCAGGTCGGCGAGGGTGGCGCGGCCTACGCGGGCCTTGTCGGCGACTTGGCGGGCGTCCCTGGCGGCGATCTGGCGGTGTTCTTCCGAGGTCGGCGCGAAGCGTCGAGCCTGGCCGTGTTGCAGCTTCTGCCCGGCCAGGGTCCAGCCGATGGTGCCGTTGCGCAGGGCAGACACCGGGTTGGCGATGCCGGCATTGATCAGCGACTGGGTGCCGATGATGCTGCGGGTACGCCCGGCGCAGTTGACGATAATGCGCGTGGCCGGGTCCGGTGCCAGCTCACGGGCGCGCAGCACCAGTTCGGCGCCGGGCACGCTGATGCCGGTGGGAATGCTCATGGTCTGGTATTCATCGAAGCGGCGGGCGTCGAGCACCACCACGTCGGCGTTGCTGTCGAGCAACGCCTGCACTTCTTCAGCCGCCAGCGACGGTGTGTGGCGCTGGCTTTCCACCAACTCGCCAAAGGATTTGCTTGGCACGTTGACGTCGATAAACAGCTCGCCACCGGCGCTGCGCCAACCGTCCAGGCCGCCTTCCAGCAGGCTGACCTCGGTATAGCCGAGCGCCTGCAAGCGCTGGGCGGCGATCTGTGCCAGGCCTTCACCGTTGTCGTACACCGTCACCTGGGTATCCCGGCGTGGGATGCGTGAATACACTTCCAGTTCCAGTTTCGACAGCGGGATATTCGCGGCGAACAGCGGGTGGGATTCGGCGAAAGGCGCTTCCTCGCGCACATCCACAAGGGCGACTTCTTCACGGTCCAGCAGGGCCTGGCGAATCTGGGCGAAGCTGCGGTTCGATACAGTCATGGGGCAGGGCTCTCTTTGGACAGGGCGTCTTTGGACAAATCCCAGATGTTCGGGAGAAAAGCGTTGGAATAACCGGAGATAAACAGTTTCTCGCTGCCGTCCGGCTGGTACACGGCGCGGCGCACCGCACCGATGTTGGCGCCATACACATGAATGCTGATGGACACCTGGTCACGGAAGGCATTGCTGACTTGATGGATGTCACCGATCTTCGGCGACACGGCTTCCACCTGGCCGGGTTCCAGCTGGATGCGCTTGCCGTCGGCGACCAGTGCGCCCTCGGCGTTACGCTCAAAGCCCTGGGAATACTCGGAACCGCGCAGCATGCCGATCAGCCCCCACACGCGATGGTCATGGATCGGCGTGGTCTGCCCCGGCCCCCACACAAAGCTGACGATGCTGAAGCGCTGGCGCGAATCGGCGTGCAGCAGGAATTGCTGATAACGCTCGGGGTCGGGTTGGGCAAACTCGTCCGGCAGCCAGTCATCGTGGCTGACCAGTTGCGCCAGCAGCTTGCCGCCGCGGTGCAGCAAGTCGCCTTCGCGAGGGTTGCCGTCGATCAATTCCGCCAGGGCGCCAATGAATGCTCTGAGTCTCTCCGGGTGTCGGGCCTGGGTCATGACAATTCCATCGTGGGTGGTTCGTGGTGATGGGTTTATCTAAGCATAATGTTTATAGTTAATATGCTATTTTTTAATGATTAGGTTATAGCGGAAAGTAATTTAGAACCGGTTTGAATAGCGTTAGACGTTATCGATCCGGGGGTTGGGCTATCCAGCCACCGTTTATGGAACTATGCTTTTCACACATCTTAATGACTGTTCTCTATGTGCGGCCCAAATGAAAATTGACGATATCGATGCCTTTGTCGAAGTGATTCGTTGCCAGTCCATCAGCCATGCCGCCGAGTCGCTGCAACTGACCCAGCCGGCCATTACCCGTCGCGTGCAGAACTTCGAGCAGGCGCTGGGGGTGGAGTTGTTCGACCGCAACACCAAGCCGCTCAAGCCTACTTTGATCGGTACGCGGGTGTATGAACAGTGCCGTTCGATCCTTCGGGAAATGGACGCCCTGCGTGAACTGGTGGCCACCGACGCGCCGCCCACCGGCCTGCTGCGCCTGGGGGTGCCGCAGACCATTGGCGACGTGGTGTTGCTGGACGCCCTCAAGCACCTGCGCAGTGAATTCCCCGAGCTGCGGGCCCAGGTGGCTACCGGCTGGGGCAGCCAACTGGTGGGCAAGATCGAGCGCGGCGAACTGGACGCGGCGGCGGCGCTGTTTCCGGCGGGCAAGATCTTCCCGGACAACATCGTCGGCGAGTCCATCGGCAAGATGGAACTGGTGGTGGTGTGTGCCAAGGCCCAACTGCCGAAGAAGCCCTGCAAGCTGGCGGACGTGTACCAGAATGGCTGGATCCTGAACCCGGATGGCTGCGGTTTCCGTGCCGGGTTGCAACGCACCCTGTCGGACCAGGGCCTGGCGTTGCGGGTCAACCTGGAGACCTTCGGCACCGAGCTGCAACTGGGCCTGGTGGCTGACGGCCTGGGCCTCGGCCTGGTGCCACGCCCGCTGCTGGAGCGCAGCGCCCATCGCGATCAACTGGCGGCCATGCCACTGAAGGACTTCAAGCCGGTGATGGACCTGTGGCTGATCTACCCGCATTTCCTGGGCAACCTGCAAGGGCCGGTGGACGCGTTTGGCAAGCTGGTGGCGGCGTCGTTGCACAAGGTGCGCAATGCGGCATGATATGAAAAAAAATAATAATTAGCTTAGATTAAAATGTGCTTTTTATTATTTTTGGTCATCCCCTAGGCTTGCCTGGAAGTCCTTAAGGCCATCCAGGAAGTTTTGCCATGAGCAGCGTCACCTCGATCTCCAGTGTCTCGAACAACGTCCGCCAGCGGGTTACCCCGGAAGAGTGGGAGGTGCGCGTTAAACTTGCGGCGGCCTATCGGCTGGCGGCCTTGTACAAGTGGACCGACCACATCTACACGCACTTCTCCGCCCGGGTGCCGGGGCCTGAGGAGCATTTCCTGATCAACGCCTACGGGCTGTTGTTCGATGAGATCAGCGCTTCGAATCTGGTCAAGGTGGATATCGACGGCACGATTGTCGATGACCCTACGGGCCTGGGGATCAACTATGCGGGCTATGTGATCCACAGCGCTATCCATGGGGCTCGCCACGATTTGCAGGCCGTGCTGCATACGCATACGCGGGACGGTATTGCGGTGTCGGCGCAGAAGGACGGGTTGTTGCCGATCTCCCAGCATTCCATCGGGTTTTCCGGGCGCGTTGCGTACCACGGGTATGAAGGTGTGGCCCTTGACCTGGATGAGCGTGAGCGGTTGGTGGCGGACCTGGGGGACAAGAGTGTGATGATCTTGCGCAACCATGGATTGCTGACGGCGGGGGTGAGTGTGGAGCATGCGTTCCAGCAGCTGCAGGGGCTGGAGCGGGCGTGCAATATCCAGATTGCGGCGCAGGCGGGGGGAAATGCCGAGTTGATCTTTCCGCCGGCGGAGGTGGTGGCCAAGGTGGAGAAGCAGGCAGAAGTGTTCAAGAGCGGGGATGGGCCGGGGGTGGCGCGGCACTGGAATGCGTTGATTCGGCAATTGGAGCGTACGGATACTGATTACAAACTTTGACGTTGTGGGTTTGGTATTTTCGCTTGGTTGTGGGTGTATATCCGTTATTTGGGTGATGGCCGCCATTGGTTCCGCTCTTACAGCGGCTCACTTTTGAACAGCGCAAAAGTAAGCAAAACGCTCTTTCCCCACCACTCGGCACCTCGCCTAGGCTCGGTGTGCCCTCACTCCGGCATTACTCCGCGGGCCGCCGCGACGGGGCGTCCCTGCCCCG
>NZ_JACAQY010000059.1:0-23516 GCF_013386835.1 Pseudomonas sp. IPO3774 | reverse complement strand
TACTTTTGCGCTGTTCAAAAGTGAGCCGCTGTAAGAGCGGAACCCATATCAGCCATCACCCAAATAACGGATATGTACTCACCCCAGAGTCCGTAACAAAACCGTCATCCCCCTGGGCTAGGCTCGCGGGCTTGAATGCCCCCGAGTCCCAATCCATGTTCAAAGGCCTCCTATACGCCGCGCTGCTGTTCACCCTGACAGCCCACGCCGAAGCCTGGCCGGAGAAGGAATGGTCCCAAGGCCAGCCCCTGACCGGCCCGGCCGCCAAGGCCTTGGACGACTACGCCTTCCCACCCCGCGACGACACCACCCGCAAAGGCGTCCGCACCGACGCCTTGCTGGTCATCCGCGACGGCCAGATCATCTACGAACGCTACGCCGCCCCCACCACCGCCAGCACCCCGCACCTGACCTGGTCCATCAGCAAAAGCCTGATGGCCACCGTGCTCGGCGTGGCCTTCGGCGAAAACCGCTTCAAACTCACCGACCCCGCCGCGCGCTTTTACCCGCCGATGAAACAACACCCAGGCGTGACCATGGCCGACCTGCTGCACTGGGCCTCGGGCCTCGACTGGCAGGAAGACTACGAATACGCCCCGCTGAAATCCTCGGTGGTCGCCATGCTCTACACCCGCGGCCACCACGACATGGCCGAGTTCGCCGCCGACACCGCAACCTACAGCGCCCCCGGCCAGGCATTCCGCTATTCCAGTGGCGACAGCAATATCCTGTCCGCCACCCTCAAGGGCATGCTCGGCCACAAGGCCTACGTCGACTACCCATGGACCGCCCTGTTCCAGCCACTGGGCATCCACAACGCCACCTGGGAAAGCGATGCCGAGGAAACCTTCGTCGCGTCCTCATATGCTTACCTCACCGCCCGCGACCTGGCCCGTGTCGGCCTGCTGATGCAGCGCGACGGCCGTTGGGGCGAGCAACAGTTGCTGCCCAAGGAGTGGGTCGCGTTCAATCGCCAACCGTTCGACAAGTACAAGGCGGGCCAGGACGAAGCCGTTCCGGGCGGCCAATGGTGGCTCAACCGCGAAGTGCAGGGTGCCGCCAGACCCTGGCCGGACGCGCCCGCCGACACCTTCGCCGCCCTCGGCCACTGGGGGCAGGCGCTCTACGTGATGCCCGAAAAACAGCTGGTCATCGTGCGCTACGGTGACGACCGCGACGGCAGCTATCGCCACAACGAACTCCTCAAGCGCGTCCTTGCAGCGGTGCAACCATGATCCGCCGTCATCCCTTCGTCAGTCTGTTGATCCTGCTGTTACTCGTGTTGCTCGGCTGGGTCTGGCACGAGCGGGTCAACCTGCAAGCCTTCCCCGACATCATCGCGGCCTACACCGCCAAGGAGTACTGCTCCTGCCGATATGTGGAGGGCAATCCCGCTGATTATTGCCAGGGTTATGTGAAGCAATACGTGCCCACCAGCGCCTTCACCGACAACCCTGAAAAACACCTCGTGACCGCCAGCGGCCTGGGCCGCACACACAGTGCCCAATGGCTGGGCCAACGCGAGGGCTGCCGCCTCTTGCCCTAATGCAGCCACAGGTGGGGCTGAGGTTCCACAGGGTGGAACCACCTTTGATTGTCCTCCTGCGCACATCGCGGTTATCTGGCGGTGTGCAACGAAAAAGAACGGGAACACCCGCCTGCGAGGAGAATCACCATGAGCCCACACCAGCACATCCTGGATTGGCTGAGCGATGTCGCCAGCGACCTGCACGCCGTGCGTCAGGACATTCACGCCCACCCCGAACTGGGCTTTGAAGAAAACCGCACCTCCGCCCTCGTGGCGCAATCGCTGCGTAACTGGGGCTACGAAGTCCACACCGGCATCGGCCAGACCGGCGTGGTGGGTGTGCTGCGCAATGGCAGCAGCTCGCGCAAGCTCGGTATCCGCGCCGACATGGACGCGTTGCCGATCATCGAAAACACCGGCGCCAGCTACAGCAGCCAACACGCCGGCTGCATGCATGCCTGCGGTCATGACGGCCACACCACCATGCTGCTGGGCGCCGCGCGTTACCTGGCCGCGACCCGTCAATTCGACGGCACCCTGAACCTGATTTTCCAGCCCGCCGAAGAAGGCCAGGGCGGCGCCGAAGCCATGCTCGCCGACGGCTTGCTGGAGCGTTTTCCCTGCGATGCACTCTTCGGCATGCACAACATGCCGGGCCTGCCCGCCGGCCATCTGGGCCTGCGCGTTGGACCGATGATGGCCTCCCAGGACCTGCTCACCGTGACCCTCGAAGGCGTCGGTGGCCATGGCTCCATGCCGCACCTGACGGTCGACCCGCTGGTGGCCGCCGCCAGTATGGTCATGGCATTGCAGACCGTGGTGGCGCGCAATATCAATGCCCAGGAAGCCGCCGTGGTGACCGTCGGTGCCCTGCAAGCGGGCCAGGCGGCCAACGTGATTCCCCAGCAAGCACTGTTGCGTTTGAGCCTGCGTGCCCTGGATGCAAACGTGCGTGAACTGATGCTGGAGCGGGTCAAGGCGATCATCCTGACCCAGGCCGCGAGCTTCGGCTGCACCGCGCAGATCGAACATCGCCCGGCCTATCCGGTGCTGGTCAACCATCCCGAAGAAACCGAATTCGCCCGCCAGGTCGGCGTCGCCCTGCTGGGTGAAGGTGCCGTCGACGGCAACACCACCAAGCTGATGGGCAGCGAAGACTTCGCCTGGATGCTGCAACGCTGCCCCGGCAGCTACCTGTTTATCGGCAACGGCGTGTCGCGGCCGATGGTCCACAACCCCGCCTATGACTTCAACGACGACATCCTGTTGACCGGCGCCGCCTACTGGGGCGCGCTGGCCGAGAGCTGGCTCAAGCCCGCCTGACGACCTCTTTTTTCTGCCGCTGGACCCTTTTCCGACTGGTTGAATGGAGTGTTCCCATGCAGGCTTCAAAACAAGGTGTATCCCGCACCCGCCAGGTGGTGGCGGCGGTGATCGGCAATGCGCTGGAATGGTATGACTTCATCGTCTACGGCTTTCTCGCCAGCATTATCGCCCGGCAGTTTTTCCCCTCGGAGGATGAATACGCCTCGCTGCTGATGGCCCTGGCCACCTTTGGCGTCGGCTTCTTCATGCGCCCGGTGGGCGGGATTCTGCTGGGCATGTATTCGGACCGCAAAGGCCGCAAGGCCGCGATGCAACTGATCATCCGGTTGATGACCATCTCCATCGCCCTGATCGCTTTCGCCCCCAGCTATGCTGGCATCGGCATGGGCGCGCCGATGCTGATCGTGGTTGCGCGCATGCTCCAGGGCTTTGCCACCGGCGGTGAATACGCCAGTGCCACGGCGTTCCTGGTGGAGAGCGCGCCGGCCCATCGCAAGGGCCTGTACGGTTCCTGGCAGTTGGTGGGACAGTGCCTGGCGGTGTTCGGCGGCGCGGCGATGGTGGCGTTGGTCACGCACTTCTTCGAGCCGCACACCCTTGAAGTCTGGGGCTGGCGCCTGCCGTTCATCTTCGGCTTGCTGATCGGTCCCGTGGGCTTGTGGATCCGCCGGCACATGGAAGACCCCGAGGAATTTATCGAGGCACGCAAACAGGCCAAGGGTGCGGCGCCGAGCTTGATGGACGTCATCCGCGACCACCGCCGCAGCATCTTGGTATCGATGGGCCTGGCCTGTGGTGCAACGGTGTCGTTCTACGTGGTGCTGGTGAACATGCCGACCTTTGCCCACAAGAACCTCGGCCTGCCTTTGGACCAGGTGTTGATGGTGCAGATGTTCGCGGTGGCGCTGATGACCGTGGTGATTCCGCTGTCCGGCCTGCTGTCGGATCGGTTCGGTCGGCGCCCGGTATTGATGGCGTTCACCCTGGCGTTTTTTGTGATGGTGTACCCGCTGTATGTGTGGGTCGCGGCGGCACCGTCCATCGAGCGTTTGCTGGTGATGCAGGTGATGTTGTGCACTGCCATCGGCGGCTTTTTCGGCCCGGCGCCGACGGCCCTGGCCGAGCAGTTTCCCATCGAAGTACGCTCCACCGGGGTGTCGGTGGCTTACAACGTGGCGGTGATGGTATTCGGGGGCTTTGCGCCGTTGATCGTCACCTGGCTCAGCAAGGTGCTGGGCACGCCGGTAGCCCCGGCATTTTATGTGCTGTTCGCTTGCGTCCTGACGCTGCTGGGCACTTACTGCATGCATGAGGCGCCACGGGCGAAACGACCGGCGCCGTTTTCCAGCGAGGTGAAACCTTGAGTATTGTTGAACTGGATGCCATCGAACTGTCTCGGGCGATCCATGCGCGGCAGGTGTCCTGCCATGAAGTGATGCAGGCGTATCTGGCCCAGGTCGAACGCTTCAACCCGACGGTGAATGCGCTGGTCTCGCTGCGCTCCCATGAGGACGTGCTGGCCGAAGCGGCGCAGCGTGATCGCGAGTTGGACCAAGGCCAATCCCGTGGCTGGATGCACGGCATGCCCCAGGCCATCAAGGACCTGGCGGCGACCCAGGGCCTGCGCACCACCCTCGGTTCGCCGCTGTTCGCCGAGCATGTTCCTCAAGAAGATGCGATCAGCGTGGCGCGGGTACGGGCCAGCGGCGCGATCATCATCGGCAAGACCAACGTGCCGGAATTTGGCCTGGGCTCGCAGACCTACAACAGCGTGTTCGGCACCACCGGCAACGCCTATGACCCGCGCCTGGTGGCCGGTGGCAGCAGCGGCGGCGCGGCGGTGGCGCTGGCATTGCGCATGCTGCCGGTAGCGGATGGCAGCGACATGATGGGCTCGCTGCGAAACCCGGGGGCGTTCAATAACGTATTTGGCCTGCGTCCGTCCCAGGGTCGGGTGCCTCACGGGCCGGCGCCGGAGCTGTTCGTCCAGCAACTGGCCACGGAAGGCCCGATGGGGCGCAGCGTGGCGGATGTGGCGCGGCTGCTGAGTGTGCAGGCCGGCTACGACCCTCGGGTGCCGCTGTCGCTCAAGGAGGATCCGGCGGTGTTGGGTGAGCCATTGCAGCGCGACTTCAAGGGTGCACGCTTGGGCTGGCTCGGGGATTACAACGGTTACCTGCCGATGGAAGACGGCGTGATGAGCCTGTGCGAATCGGCCCTCAAGGACTTCGCTGCGCTGGGTTGCGAGGTCGAGCACTGCCAACCGGAATTTTCTCTGGAACGCCTGTGGCAGACCTGGCTGGTGCACCGCCATTGGCTGATCCAGGGCTCCCTCGGCGCGGCCTACGCCGACCCGCAAAAACGTGCACTGCTCAAGCCGGAGGCGCAATGGGAAGTGCAGGGCGGATTGCAACTGAGTGCGGCGGACGTTTACCAGGCTTCGATCAACCGCAGCGACTGGTACCGCGCCCTCGGCAAACTGTTCGAACGTTACGATTTCCTGTTGCTGCCCACCGCCCAAGTGTTCCCTTTCGATGCACAACAAGCCTGGCCACGCCTCGTCGCAGGGCGCGAGATGGACACCTACCACCGCTGGATGGAAGTGGTGATCGGCCCCACCCTGGCCGGCCTGCCGAGCATGAACGTGCCGGTGGGTTTCAACCCCCGGGGCTTGCCCATGGGCCTGCAGATCATCGGCCCGGCCCAGGCGGACAGGGCAGTGTTGCAACTGGCGTACGCCCACGAACAACTGACCCAGTGGGTGCAGCGGCGGCCGCCCGCTTGCCTCTCGGCGACCGGTTGAGCCGCGACGGGCCTGTATCTTGCTGTGAAATCAGATCATCCATCGGCATCAAGGAGATCGACACATGGGCAGCGACGCCGAGACGGGAACCGTACGCTCAGTAGGGCGGGCACTGGCGATCATCGAATTGCTCGGCGAGCATCAGGCGCTGGGGCTGGAAGAGTTGCATTACCTGACTCACCTGCCCAAGGCCACGGTCTCGCGGATGCTGCTGACCTTGCAGGAACAGGGCTGGATCTATCGTGGGCTCAGCGACCGGCGTTACCGCCTGCGGGCCAGACGGTTGTTCGGCGACACCCAGCAACGCTTCAAGCGCCAACTGGTGGAGAGCGCCGCGCCGTGGCTGCTGGACCTCAGCGAACGCACCGGCCTGGTGGTGGACCTGTCGAGCTTCGACGGCGAACGCCTGGAGGTGATGGAAAGCGCGATCCCCACGGTGCTGCGCAAGCTCTACCCGAACAATTGCCAGATCGTCGGCCAGCACGCCAGCCTGTTTCATTCGGCCATGGGCAAGGCGTGCCTGTCGCAACTGTCGGCGGATGAAGTGCAGCGCCTGGCAGGCCGTGAGCATGTGGCGGAAGACGATCAATACCGGGCGTGTGAACAATCCCAGCACCAGGGGTTTGGCCAACGCACCGAAGGCTACTGGGAATACCCGGTGCGCCTGCCGTTCCTGATTCGCGCGGTGGCCTTGCCGGTACGGGCCAACGGGCGCCTGGTAGGTAGCATGGCGCTGCATTGGCCGATGGATCAGGCGCCGGTGGAACGGGTGCTGAGCCTGCACCTGGCCAGCCTGGAATCGACGATTCGCGATGTGCAGGAGGCGCTGGCCTGACCACCGTTCCCCTGTAGGAGCGAGCTTGCTCGCGAAGAACTCACAGGCACCGCGTTCATTCAGAATGCCCGCGTCATCGTTGGCAACCTTCGCGAGCAAGCTCGCTCCTACAGGAGGTCTTTGTTACTGTTCGTCCAGGTTTTTTGCCCCAAGAGTCTTTATGTCCCTGTTCAAACCCATGGCCTTCCTGCTGCTGGCCGCTGCCGCCGTGCCTGCCCATGCCGACTGGTACCTGGACAACGAGTCCTCGCGCCTGTCGTTCGTCACCACCAAGAACACCGACATCGCTGAAGTGCAGCGCTTCCTGGTGCTGCATGGCAAGGTCGACAGCAAAGGCGCGGCGCAGCTGGAAGTCGAACTGGAGTCGATCAACAGCGGCATCCCGCTGCGCGACGAGCGCATGCGCAATGAGCTGTTCGAGATCAAGACCTTCCCGGACGCGGTGATCAATGCGCAGATCACCCTGCAACCGATCAACGACCTGGCCCCCGGCGCGCAATACGAGCTGCGCCTGCCGCTGTCGGTGACCCTGCACGGCAAGACCCAGACCTACAGCACCGAATTGCTGGCGACCCGCCTGGATGACCGACGCTTCCAGGTGGTCACCCTGGAGCCATTGGTGGTGCACGCCGAGGATTTCGATTTGCTGCCGGGGGTAGCCGCATTGCGCAAGGCCGCCGGGCTGTCGCAGATCAGCCTGTCGGTGCCGGTGGGTGCGGTACTGATTTTTACGGCGCGCTGACATGAGCGGCGCAGTGTTCCCGTGGCGCAGCGCCAACCGTTTCGAGCTGATGGTCGACGGCCCGAGTTTCTTCCCGCGCATGCTGGAAGGTATCGCCCAGGCTGAGCAACAGGTGGCGCTGGAGCTGTATCTGGTGGAGGCGGGCGCGTGTGCCGAGGCGATGGTTCAGGCCCTGGTGGCGGCCGCCGAACGTGGCGTGCGCGTACGTTGCCTGTTCGATGACTACGGCAGCCTGGCGTTTACCCTGGGCCTGCGTCGGCGGTTGATCGACGCCGGGGTGGACCTGCGATTCTACAACCGCCTGAGCTGGCGCCGCTGGATGCGCAACCTCTATCGGGACCACCGCAAGCTGTTGTTGATCGACCAGACCATCGCCGTGGTCGGCGGCACCGGCGTGACGGATGAATTCTGGACGCCTGGGGAAGACACCGCCGATTGGCACGAAGTGATGGTGCAGATTCGTGGCCCGCTGGTGCTGGATTGGCAGGCGTTGTTCGACCGTCAGTGGCTGGCGAACGACGATCGTAGAGCCTGGAAACCGGCCACGCATTTTGGCCTGCCACGGTTGCCCAAGGTGCCAGCGACAGGACCGGGGCTGGGGCGTGTGGCCTATGCCGACGCCCGCCAGCATCGGGATATCTTGCAGTCACTGATCCGCGCGCTGAACAGCGGCCACCAGCGTATCTGGCTGGCCACGCCGTATTTCCTGCCGACCTGGAGCGTACGGCGTGCCCTGCGCCGGGCGGCGGGGCGCGGGGTGGATGTGCGTTTGCTGTTGACCGGGCCACGTACCGATCACCCGTCGGTGCGGTATGCCGGGCACCGTTACTACCCGCGTTTGCTCAAATCCGGGGTGCAGATCTTTGAATACCAGCCGTGCTTCCTGCACTTGAAAATGGTGCTGGTGGACGATTGGGTGAGCATTGGCTCGTGCAACTTCGACCACTGGAATCTGCGCTTCAACCTGGAAGCGAACCTGGAAGCGTTGGACCCGGAATTGACGTTGGCAGTGGTGGGGAGTTTCGAGCGGGATTTTGCCCTGAGCCAGGCGGTGAGCCTTGAGGCATGGCAGTCGCGGCCATTGTGGCGGCGGGTGAAGCAGCGGGTGTGGGGGTGGATTGATCGGTTGGTGGTTAACCTGCTGGACCGCCGCGGATAAGCCAGAACACCCCAATCAAATGTGGGAGCGGGCTTGCTCGCGAAAGCGGTGTGTCAGTCACCTGATGTATCAACTGATCCACCGCATTCGCGAGCAAGCCCGCTCCCACATTTTGACCGGGCAAGACTTTAGAGCAGTTCGAAGCTCTGCTGCTTCACATCCTGCGAATCCAACCCGATCTGCACATTGAACTCGCCCGGCTCAGCCGCAAACTTCAGTTGGGTGTTGTAGAACTTCAAGTCTTCCTCGGTGATGGTGAAGTGCACCGCGCGCTCTTCGCCCGCCTTGAGCATGATCTTCTGGAAGTTCTTCAATTCCTTCACCGGGCGGATCATCGAGCCGGCCACGTCCTGGATATACAGCTGCACCACGGTTTCGCCATCGACCTTGCCGGTGTTTTTCACCACCACGGTGGCGTCGAGCTTGCCGGTCTTGTTCAGGGTGGTGGACGACAGCGCCATGTCCGACAGGCTGAAACTGGTGTAGCTCAAGCCGTAACCGAACGGAAACAGCGGCCCGGTGGTGTCATCGAAGTACTGCGAGGTGTAGTTGCCCGGCTTGCCCGGAGTGAACGGCCGGCCAATGCTCAGGTGGTTGTAGTAGGTCGGAATCTGCCCCACCGAACGCGGGAAGGTGATCGGCAGCTTGCCCGACGGGTTGTAGTCACCGAACAGCACGTCAGCGATAGCGTTGCCGCCTTCGGTGCCGGCGAACCAGGTTTCCAGGATTGCGTCAGCCTGTTCGTTCTCCTCGACAATCGACAGCGGACGGCCGTTCATCAACACCAGCACCAGCGGTTTGCCGGTGGCTTTCAAAGCCTTGATCAGGTCGCGCTGGCTCTGCGGGATGTTCAGGTCGGTGCGGCTCGACGATTCGTGGGACATGCCACGGGACTCGCCCACGGCGGCCACGACCACATCGGCGCCTTTGGCGGCCTTGACGGCTTCGTCGATCATGTCCTGGGACGAGCGCGGGTCATCCACTACTTCCGGGGCATCGAAGTTCAGGAAGTTGAGGTAGTCGACGACTTTCTTGTCGTTGGTGATATTGGCGCCACGGGCATAGATCACCTTGCCCTTGTCGCCGATCACGGCGTTCATGCCGTCCAGCAGGGTCACCGATTGCGCGGGTTTACCGGCAGCGGCCCAGCTGCCCATCATGTCGATCGGCGCCTTGGCCAGCGGGCCGACCAGGGCGATGGTCGCGTCCTTTTTCAGCGGCAGGGCGTTGTTCCGGTTTTTCAGCAGCACCTGGCTGCGGCGTGCCACGTCACGTGCGTCGGCGCGGTGCAGGCGGCTTTCGGCGTAGGTGTCGGCCGGGTCATCCTCGACCTTGCCGATGCGCAGGTACGGGTCGGCGAACAGGCCCATGTCGTACTTGGCGCCGAGCACTTCGCGCACGGCGTTGTCGATGTCGCTCTGTTCGATCTCGCCGGACTTCAGCAGGCCTGGCAATTCCTTGCCGTAGAGCGAGTCGTTCATGCTCATGTCGATGCCGGCCTTGATCGCCAGCTTGGCGGCTTCACGCCCGTCCTTGGCCACGCCGTGCTTGATCAGCTCGAAGATCGCACCGTGGTCGCTCACGGCCAGGCCCTTGAAGCCCCAGTCCTTGCGCAGCAGGTCGTTCATCAGCCAGGTGTTGGCGGTGGCGGGTACGCCGTTGATCGAGTTCAGCGCAACCATCACGCCACCGGCGCCAGCCTTGATGGCGGCGTGGTAGGGCGGCAGGTAGTCCTGGTACATCTTGACCGGGCTCATGTCGACCACGTTGTAGTCGCGACCGCCTTCCACCGCGCCATACAGGGCGAAGTGCTTGACGCTGGCCATGATGCTGTCGGCCTTGGCCGGGCTGCTGCCCTGGAAGGCCTTGACCATCACTTCGGCAATGCGCGAGGTCAGGTAGGTGTCTTCGCCAAAGCCTTCGGAGGTACGGCCCCAGCGCGGGTCGCGGGAGATGTCGACCATCGGCGCGAAGGTGATGTCGAGGCTGTCGGCGGCAGCTTCCTGGGCGGCGATGCGCCCGGAGTGGCCGATGGCGTCCATGTCCCAGCTGGAAGCCAGGGCCAGGCTGATGGGGAATATCGTGCGGTGGCCGTGGATCACGTCATAGGCGAAGAACATCGGGATCTTCAACCGGCTGCGCATGGCTGCGTCCTGCATCGGACGGTTTTCCGGGCGGGTTATCGAATTGAAGGTGCCGCCGATGCGACCGGCGGCGATTTCCTTGCGGATCAGTTCGCGGGGCATTTCGGGGCCGATGCTGATCAGGCGCAATTGGCCGATCTTCTCATCAAGGGTCATCTGCTTGAGCAGGTCACTGACGAAGGCGTCCTTGTCCTTGAGTACTGCGGGCTTTGTTTCGGCTAATACGGAATGAGTGGCCAAACTGACAACAAGGCCCAGCAAACACAGCTTCTTCATGAAAATCCTTTCTCGCAGCCTTGGGACCGGAGAGCGTCTATTGTTGTTCGGGTGTTGTTCAGATAAATACCGCACACTTCTGAACTCTTATTGGCGCTGGGCATCTTTTAGCTGATTGGCACGATGCAATCCAGTGGGTGGTGGCGGATTATGCCCTAAGCCCGTGGCTAACGCGTCAGTCGGTAAATTTCATAGGTTTGGCAGGAGAAACACCATGCAAGCAGCACAAGGTTACCGTTGGGGCTGGAAGGCCGTGGCATTGATACTGGTGAGCACCGTGCTGAGCGGTTGCGGCATCAACAAGATCCCGACCCTGGACGAACAGGCCAAGGCGGCCTGGGCCCAGGTGCAGAACCAGTACCAGCGGCGCGCCGACCTGATCCCCAACCTGGTGGAAGTGGTCAAGGGCTACGCCGCCCATGAACAGGACACCCTGACGGCCGTGATCGAAGCGCGGGCCAAGGCCACCTCGATCCAGGTGGACGCCAGCACCCTCGACAATCCCGAGAAACTCAAGCAGTTCCAGCAAGCCCAGGACGGTTTGAGCGGTGCACTCAGCCGTTTGATGGTGGTGTCCGAGCGCTACCCGGACCTGAAGGCCAACCAGAACTTCCTGGCCCTGCAATCGCAGCTTGAAGGCACCGAAAATCGCATCGCCGTGGCCCGCCGCGACTTTATCCAGGCAGTGCAGGCCTACAACACCGAGATCCGCACCTTCCCTGGCCGCCTGTGGCACAGCGTGATGTACAGCGACTTGCCGGTCCGCGCCAACTTCGAGGCCACGAGTGCCGATGCCGATAAAGCGCCGCAAGTGAAATTCTGATGGGCAAGCGCGCTTGGCTGATGGCGGCGGTGCTGCTGGCCTTCAGCCTGACCGCCCAGGCCGCCCTGAATTTCCCGGCCCTGACCGGACGGGTGGTGGACAACGCCCAGATGATCGACCCGGCCGTGCGTGCGCAGCTGACCCAGCAGTTGCAGGCGCTGGAGCAGACCAGCGGCGACCAGATCGTGGTGGTCACCGTGCCCGACCTGCAAGGCGTGCCCATTGAAGACTTCGGTTATCAACTGGGCCGCGCGTGGGGCATCGGCCAGAAGGGCAAGGACAACGGCGCCCTGCTGATCGTCGCCCGGGATGAGCACAAGATTCGCATCGAAGTGGGTTATGGCCTGGAAGGCGTGCTCACGGATGCGCAGTCCTGGGTGATCATCAACCAGGTGATCGCCCCGGCGTTCAAGGCGGGCAACTACAGCAAGGGCATCAGCGACGGCGTGGCGGCGATGCTGCAGGTGGTGGGCGGCGATCCGCTGGCCGTACCGGCGCATGTGTCCGAGGCCAACTTCGCCAAGCAAAACCCGGGCATTTCCATTGGCCTGTTCATCCTGTTGCTGGCAGTGTTGTGGCTGTGCAATCGCATGGGCCTGCCCGTTGGCGCTATCCTGCTGGCGATTCTTAGCAGCAGCGGTCGTGGCGGCGGGGGAGGCAGTGGCGGTGGTGGCTTCAGGGGCGGCGGCGGTGGTTTTGGCGGCGGTGGCGCCTCGGGCGGCTGGTAATGACAATAACTAGAGAGCATCAACAACCATGGCATTACTGAGTCAACACGAGCAACGCCAGGTCGCCGAGGCGATCGCCCGGGTCGAGCAACAGACCGACGCCGAACTGGTGACCGTGCTCGCGGCCCGCGCCGACGACTACGCCTACATCCCGCTGTTGTGGGCCAGCCTGCTGGCGCTGGTGGTGCCGGGGATCATCCACTACCTGTCGGGCTGGTTGACCATGTACACCTTGCTGCTGGCGCAGTGGGGCACGTTCGTCGTGCTGTGCCTGGTGTTCCGTTTGCCCAGGGTCACCACGCGACTGATCCCGCGCTCGGTGCGCCATTGGCGCGCGTCCAACCTGGCACGGCGGCAGTTTCTCGAGCAGCACCTGCACCACACGCTGGGCAGCACCGGGGTGCTGATTTTTGTCAGTGAGGCCGAGCGGTATGTGGAAATCCTGGTGGACAAGGGGATATCCAGTCGCCTGGATGACAGCAGTTGGGATGCGATCGTCAAGGACTTCACCCGCCAGGTGAAGCAAGGCCAGACGTTGGCCGGGTTTGTGGCGTGTATTGAGGCTTGCGGGGAATTGCTCAGGGAGCACGTTCCGGTGACCCACGCACGCAATGAGCTGCCGAATCGGTTGGTGGTGTTGGAGTAGTGTAAAATTCCCGGCATTCCCTGCCCGAGGCGTTTTTGTTCATGTCTGCCACCGCTAAACCTGCCAGCCCCGCGCCGGATCATCACGCGCAGTTCCTCGAACTGCTGAGCGCGAGCCTTGAGCAAAACGCCTTTATCAAGCTGGTGCTGGCCAAGTACGTCGGCACCGAGCCTGATCTTCAGAAGCTGATCATCAAGCAGCTGACGGTCAAGGATCAGCCTTGCCTGTCCTTCGTCTATCGCTACAAGACCCGCGACATCACCAAGAACTTCTCCCTGGCCGACGGCGTGGCGGCAATTGCCGAATTGTTGCCGGCGGCGTTCAAGAATGCGCACCTGCTGTCGGTGACCGACGAAGCCCAGCTGGAATACAGCAAGAAGAACAAAAGCTCACTGTTCAAAAGCAAGCCGCAGCAACTGCGCGAAGCGCCGTCTGCCGAGCACAACCGCGAGAAGAATCGCTTCCTGGACCTGACCCGGCCCTTCCTCGCCGACCTTGGCGTGACCAACGCCAAACACGAGCTGATCCCGGCGATGTCGCGCAAGTGGAAGCAGATCAACAAATTCATCGAAGTATTCAGCCATGCGCTGACCACCTCGCCGCTGAAGCTGGACCAGCCGGTGCGGGTCGCGGACTTTGGCTCGGGCAAGGGCTACCTGACGTTTGCCATCCACGACTACCTGCGCAACACCCTCAACGCCGAGGGCGAAGTCACCGGCGTGGAACTGCGCGAAGACATGGTGACCCTGTGCAACAACGCCGCCGCCCGCCTGGACCACCCGGGGCTGGTGTTCAAGTGCGGGGATGTGCGCAGCGTCGCGCCCAGCGAGCTGGACGTGATGATCGCCCTGCATGCCTGCGACATCGCCACCGACTACGCGATTCACACCGGCATCCGCTCCGGTGCGTCGATCATCATGTGCTCGCCGTGCTGCCACAAGCAGATTCGCCTGCAGATCCAGAGCCCGGCGCTGCTCAAGCCGATGCTGCAATACGGCCTGCACCTGGGCCAGCAGGCGGAAATGGTCACCGACAGTTTGCGCGCGTTGTTCCTTGAAGCGTGCGGCTATGAGACCAAGGTGTTTGAGTTCATCTCGTTGGAGCACACCAACAAGAACAAGATGATCCTGGCGGTGAAGCGTGCCGAGCCGGTGGACAACGCTCAACTCCTGGAGAAAATCCAGGAGCTCAAGGCGTTCTACAACATCACCGAACATTGCCTGGAAACCCTGCTGCGGGCGGAAGGTTACCTCGCCTGAGTACGACGCAAATCAAAAATGTGGGAGCGGGCTTGCTCGCGAAAGCGGTGTGTCAGTCACCTGATGTATCAACTGACCCACCGCATTCGCGAGCAAGCCCGCTCCCACATTAGATCGCGCTAGCCTTGGGAGCTGGCGCAGGCTTCACGCTGGTCTTGCGCCCCAACATCACCGTCACAATCACCCCGCAGGCAAACAGCCAGGTAATCGGCTCGATGTGTTCACCAAAAAACAGCGCCGAAAACGCGATGGTGAAAAAGATCTGCAACAGCTGAATCTGGCTGACCCGGGCGATGCCACCCATGGCGAGCCCGGCGTACCACGCAAAGAACCCCAGGAACTGCGAAAACAACGAGACATAACCAAACGCCCACCAAGTGCGCATGGAAATCGGCCCTTCGTGTTGCAGCGCCAGGTAGGCCACCGGCCCGATCAATACCGGCGTCGACAGCACCAGCGCCCAGCAGATTACCTGCCAGCCGCCCATCTCCTTGGCCAACCGGCCGCCTTCGGCATAACCCAGGCCACCCACGGCAATCGCCCCGAGCATCAACAGGTCGCCCGCCTGGATGCTGCCGGCTCCGGTGATCAACGCATAACTCAGCACCAGCGCACTGCCCAGCGCCGCGCAGGCCCAGAAGGCCTTCGACGGACGTTCATGGGACAGCCACGCCGCATACAGCGCCACGCACAGCGGCTGCAACCCGTTGACCAGCGCGCCATGGGACGCGGGCAAGGTTTGCATGGCCCAGGCCGACAACACCGGGAAACCCAGGATCACCCCGGCAATCACCAGCGTCAGCCCGCGCACCTGGCGCCAGGTGGGCCAGCGCTCACGGCGCCACAGCAACAACGCCGCCGCCGGCACCGCCGCGAACAACGCCCGGCCCAGGCCATTGAGCAACGGGTGGATTTCCTGCACCACGATACGGGTGAAGGGCAGGGTGAGGCTGAAGATGACGACGCCCAGCAGGCCGAGGGCCATGCCGGTATTTTCGCGGGAGCTCATGGAAGGAACCAGAATCGAATGGGCCGGAAGTGGATGTTCATCTAGCCACAAAGCCCCGCAAACGCGCGCTTACAGCTGGGTGCAGATTGGACCGTACAGTTTGTGTAGGAGCGAGCTTGCTCGCGAAAAACCTGAGAGCGTCGCGGGCTGTCTGGTTACCCGCGTTATCGTTAACGTGCTTCGCGAGCAAGCTCGCTCCTACAGAGGGCTGGTCCGCAATGATGTAGTAGCGGGCCATTACCCGGCTCATCGGCACAGGTCTATCTTGGCTACTCCTATCTGCCCAACCGTTCAACCGGAGGAATGTCCCATGGCCGCGAAAAAAATCCTGATGCTGGTCGGCGATTACGTCGAAGACTATGAAGTGATGGTGCCGTTCCAGGCGCTGTTGATGGTGGGGCATACCGTGCACGCCGTGTGCCCGGACAAGTCCGCCGGCCAGACCGTGCGCACGGCGATCCACGACTTCGAAGGCGACCAGACCTACAGCGAAAAACCCGGGCACCTGTTTGCCCTGAATGCGGATTTTGCCAAGGTGAACGCCGCCGACTACGACGCGCTGCTGGTGCCGGGTGGCCGTGCCCCTGAGTACCTGCGGCTGAACGAAAAGGTCCTGCAACTGGTCAAGGATTTCGATCAGGCTGGCAAACCCATCGCTGCCGTGTGCCATGGCGCGCAACTGCTGGCGGCTGCCGGGATCCTGGAAGGCCGCGAGTGCAGCGCCTACCCGGCGTGCGGGCCGGAGGTACGACTGGCGGGCGGTACGTTCATCGATATCCCGGTGACCGACAGCCACGTTCAAGGCAATCTGGTGACAGCCCCGGCGTGGCCGGCGCACCCAAGCTGGCTCGCGGGTTTCCTCGGCCTGCTGGGCACCAAAATCACCCTGTAAAGCGGAGGTCATCGCCATGTGCGAACTGTACGTCAAGGCCGACCCGATTCTGTACGAATCCCGCTCGCGTTCCCTGCGCATCTGCGGCGTGGTGACCACCGTGCGCCTGGAAAACCAGTTCTGGGACATCCTCAGCGAGATCGCCGAGGTGGATGGCATGACCACCAATCAACTGATCGCCAAGCTGTATGAAGAAGTGATGGATTACCGCGGCGAAGTGGTGAATTTTGCTTCGTTCTTGCGGGTGAGTTGCACGCGGTATTTGAGCAAGCAGCGGGTTCACGCCCCAGAGCTCAGCCTTGTGAATACAAGAAATGGCGCGCAGAAGATCTGAATGTGGGAGCGGGCTTGCTCGCGAAGGCGGTGTGTCAGGTAACTCATGTACCGACTGATCCAGCGCTTTCGCGAGCAAGCCCGCTCCCACATTGATTAGGTGGGGTCAGAAGAACCGCGTCACGCTGATCTTGGCATCCCGGCCCTTGGTGTAGGCGCGGTCGCCGCTCAGGGCCGGTCGGAAGTTGTTGTTGAACAGGTTGTCCACGGTGAAGTTCACCTCGGTACCCTTGAGGTAAGCCTGTTGCGGCTTCCAGCTGGCGAAGAGGCCCTGGGTGTTGTAGCGCTTGTTGCCGTACTGGTCGTAGAACAGGTCGCCGATGCTGGTGCCCGGGCCGCCGGAATACTTGTCGCTCGGCAGGCGGCTGGTGGCGCCGATGAACTGCCCTTGCCAGCCTACCCGCATATCCAGGCTCGGGATCTTGGTGCCGAGCACCACCACCCATTTGGTTGGCGGAATGTCCCGCGCCCAGACGTCCGGCCCCCACGGGTTGGTGTAGGCGCCTTCATGTTTACCGGTGGTGTAGGCGAACGATACCGAGCCGAACACGTAGGTGGAGTCATAGAAACTCTCGGCCTCGAAACCCTTGATGGTCATGCCGCCGATGTTGCGGTAGTTGGACATCGCGCCCGGCGGGCAGGCGCTGGAAATCGTCCCGCCGTTGACCGCCTGGTTCTGGCAGCCCACGCCTGTGGCCTTGAAGATTTCGTCCTCGACCTTGTTGTGGAACAGCGTGGTACGCAGTTGCAGGTTGTCGCCGTGGGCGAACACGTCGGCGAAACTGGTGACGTTGCCCAGGGTGATGGAGGTGATGCGCTCCGGGTCCAGGTCCAGGCTGGTGGCGGTGCGGCTGCCCAGGCCCTGGACTTCATACTGCTCGTCGATCACTGGCGCACGCCAGGTGCGGCTCCAGTTGGCGAACATCGCCACGTTCGGGGTGATGGTCCAGTACGCCGCCAGGCGTGGCGACCAGCCGGTGTAAGTGCGGTCGCTGTAGTCATGGCCGATGGCCGGGTCCGGGTTGCTGTAGTACGGCGCGTCGTTGGCCTCGCCGCGGTTGCGCACATGGTCATAGCGCATCGACGGGGTAATGGTCACATCGCCCAGCGTCACCGCGTCCTGGATAAAGAAGCTGTTGGTGTCGACCTTGCCATGGGGCATGAAGCCCGGCTGGAAGTGCCCGTAGTTGTATTTCGGGGTGTTGTAGGTGGCGCCGGGCATCCACATTTCGGTTTCCCGGGTGTGCTTGCGGATTTGCACACCGGTGGTCACCGCGTGCTGCAACGCACCGGTGGAAAACAGGCTGACGTTGCGTACGTCGAGGTTCTTGTCGTTATAGGAGGTGTCCATCTTGCGCCCGCCGGTGGCCAACTGGAAAAACGCCGTGGCGTCGCGCTCGTCGGTCTGGTCGGTATTGGATTCGGAGTACTTGATGGTCAAGTCCACCAGCGGGTTATTCATCGGCTGGTATTCGTACTTGCCGGACCAGGTGGTGTCGACGGTATTGCGGTTGGCCAGGAAGCGTTTCAGCGCGGCTTCGTAGCCATAGCGGTCGATGTTGGCCTGGGTCGGCGGCGTCGGGTAGCTGGCGGCAGAGAAGGGCGTCCAGCGCTGGCTGTTGGAGCGCGAATACGACAGACCCAGGCTTTGCTCATCGGTGAAGTGAGCATTGAACTTGAACAGTTTGCCGTCCACATTCTGGGCGCTGTTGGGCAGGCGCTTGGGGTTGATCGGGTACTGGTTGTTGTCGTTGGGCAGGGTGGCAGCCAGTTTCATGTCGCCGCCGTCGCGCTGGGTCAGGTAGGCCAGCGCATCGAAGCGGCCGTCATCGGTACGCCCGTAAACGGCACTGCTGTAGACCTGCTCATGGTCGTTGCTGGAGTAGCCGTATTTGAGCATGGCACCGCTGTTGCGCCCGTCCTTGAGCAGGTCCGGGGCATCCTTGGTGGTCATGTTGACCGTACCGCCAAAGCCGCCGTTGCCGCTGAAGGGCGAGTTGGGGCCTTTCTCCACTTCGATGCTCTTGATCAGCTCGGGCTCGATAAACACAGTGCCCTGCTGGTAGCGCTCAAAGCCGCTTTTGGTGGCGCCATCGACGGTCAGCGGCACGTCTTCGGCGTCGCCGAAACCACGGATGTTGATGGTCTGGCCACCGGGCTTCAGCGAGCCGCCCTGGCTGATGCCGGGCAAGGTTTGCAGCAGGCTGGGAATGTTGTTGGACTGGTAGCGGTCGATGTCCGCCTGGGTCAGGGTGGAACGGCCGACGGTGGTGGAGTCGACCTCGTTGCCGGTGCCGATCACGCTCAGGGCGTCGAGCTGGATCGCGCTGCTGTTGGTGGTCTTGCCCTCTTCGGGGCGTACCACGTAAGTGCTGCCGACCTTGAGCAATACGAACTCGCCGTCCTTGAGCAGGGTGCGAATCGCCACTTCCGGTGTGAAGTCGCCATTGAGGGCTGGCGCCTGGATATTTTTCAGCAGCGCTTCATCGAACAGCAGCTGGATTTTCGCCTGCTGCGCCACCTGGCTCAGGGACGTGGCCAGGGACTGGGCCGGCAGTTGCAGCTTGAACGACTCTGCCTGGGCACTCAGGCTGAAGGCCAGGCAGGCGGCAATGGCGGTGGGTCGAAGAAACAGGTGCTGAACGTGGCAAGGCGCGCGAAACATGAAATCCCCCGGAGTAGCCAAATGGCCAGAAAGGTGTGCGTATCAAACGCAGACCCGAGGAAGACGCGGCAGGAAAAATAATCCTCACATGCGAATGCAAAATATTCTCAAATAAGAATTCCGCGGGGCTATTTGCGCGGTTCGATCCTGATATTGCCGTCGGCCAGGGCCACGGTTTTCACCGGCAATAGCGCCGGCAGGGCGTTGAGCAGGGCGTCCGGATCATTCACGTCCAGATTGCCCGAGACCTTCAGTTGCGCCACCGCGCTGTCCACCAGCAACGGCGCCTGGGGCCGGTACAGGCTCAACTCGTCCATCAGGCTGGCCAGCTCGCGATTACGAAACGACACGTGGCCGCCGCGCCAATCGGCGACCTCGCCGGCAGTGAGGGTTTGCTGCTGCAGCGTGCCCTTGGCATAACTGAACGTAGCGCGCTGATCGGCGCCGAGCAGGGTGGCCGGCAGCCTGGTATCCGGATCGAACGCCACTTGCCCATGGGCCACGCTGACCACCAGTTGCTGCTTGCTGCGCCGCACATCGAAGCCGGTGCCGACCACCCGCACATTGGCTTCACCGGCCTGCACGAACAGCGGACGCTCCTTGTCGGGCGCCACCTCGATATACAACTGGCCCTGATCCAGATGCACGATGCGCTGGTGACTGTTGAAGTCCACCCGCAGGCGCGTATTGGCGTTGACGTACAAGGTGCTGCCGTCAGGCAAATGCATGGTGCGCATTCCTTTGGCATGGGCCGCGACCTGGGCGTGGAACAGCTCGCGCGGGGCGCCGATGTTGCTCGCCAGCAGGGCACACACCAGGGCGGCAGCCACCGCCAGGGCCGGGCGCCACACGGGTGGTTTGCGCACGGGCAGCGGTGTCGGTTTGTTCAGTTGCTGCAACTGGGCCAGGTCGGCCCACAGCTGTTCGAATTCGGCGTAGGCGCGGGCATTGGCCGGCTCGGACTGCCAGGCGGCAAACGCTTTGCGGTCGGCGCGACCGGCGTCATTGCGGTTGCGCGCAAACCAGCTGGCGGCCTGGGCATCGATGGAGTCGCTGGCCTCGATGTCACAGGTGTCGATGTCGCTCAGGCGGGTCATTCTGGCTGCTCCTTGCCCTGTTCTTGTTGAAGTCGCTGCTTGCAATGCAGCAAGGCAAAAGCGATGTGCTTTTCCACCATGCTGACCGAAACGCCCATGCGCTCGGCGATCTGCGCCTGGCTCAGGCCTTCGAAGCGGTGCAGCATAAGGGCTTCTCGTCTTCTCGGCGAGAGTTCAGAGAGGACTTCTTTCAACTGTTCCAGGCGTTGCAGGCGTTGCGCGGCGGCCATGGGATCGTCTCGCGAGTCGCTGACAGGTTCGGCATCCAGTTCGGCCTGTTGCTGGTGGACGGTGTGCCGCACCTTCTGTTTGCGCCAGTGATCGCGCAGCAGATTGCGCGCCATCTGGAACAGAAACGCCCGTGGCTGCTCGACCTGGGCCCGGTCGCGGTAGTCCAGCCATTGGGTGAAGACATCCTGGGTCATGTCTGCCGCGTCGCTGGCGTTGTCCGTGCGTTTACGCAGGAAATGCAGGATATCTGCATAAAACCCGCGAAAGGCATCGGCCGACAGCGGGTCGGGCTTGGGACGAGACATGGATATCCTTCTTGACGAAGCACGACGTGGAAAAGTCGTGAATGATATCGAGAATTATTGTCATTTGTCTCTATTGAAAATCCAAGGTTGGATGCGGACTAAATGTGGGAGCGGGCTTGCTCGCGAATGCGGTGAGTCAGTCGACCTATTAATTGACTGACCCACCGCCTTCGCGAGCAAGCCCGCTGCCACATTTGGATTGCGTTTCAGCGCAACAGGGTCAGTAGTTCTTGCAACTGAACACGGCCTGCCTCAGCCAGCGGGAACACCGGCAGGCGTGGATCCCCCGACTCCAGGCCCGTCAGCCGCAAACCGGCCTTGATCGTCGCCGGCAAGCCACCTTTGAGGATGAAATCCAGCAACGGCAACTGGCGATAAAACAGCTCCCGCGCTTTCTCCAGGTCATTGGCCAAAACGGCTTCATACAAATCCAGGTTGAGCTGAGGAATCAGATTCGGCGCCGCCGTGCACCAACCTTTCGCACCCGCCGCAAACGCCTCCAGCGCCAGCGGATTGCAGCCGTTGTAGAACGGCACCTGGCCCTCGCTGCGCCGGTGCAATTGGTGCATGCGCTGAATATCCCCGGTGCTTTCCTTGACCATGGTCACGTTGTCGACGCTGTTGACGATGCGCAGGATCAAGTCCACCGACATGTCGGTGCCACTGGTGGCCGGGTTGTTGTAGAGCATGATCGGCACGCCGATGCTGTCGCCAATGGCCGCATAGTGGGCGAGGATTTCCGCCTCGCTGAGTTTCCAGTACGAAGCCGGCAATACCATTACCACGTCCGCGCCGTGGGCCTCGGCAAACTGCGCGCGACGCACGGCCTTGGCGGTGGTCAGGTCGGAGACGCTGACGATGGTCGGCACACGCTTGCCCACCTTCTGGATGCTGTAGGCGGCGACTTCATCCCACTCTGCATCACTGAGATAGGCGCCTTCGCCGGTGCTGCCCAACGGTGCGACAGCGTGCACGCCGCTGTCGATCAGGCGGTCGATCGAAAGGCCCAGGGCGTCGAGGTCAATGCGCTGGCCGTCCGCGCTGAACGGGGTAATGGTGTAGCCGATAATGCCGTGAATAGAAGGGCTGGACATGGAAAGGTCTCCGGTCGAAAAAGGGTTTCAGTTCAGGCAATCGGCGTGTTGGCGCAGGTTCTGCCGAGCGTAGTAGTTGAACGCGGCGCCGTGGCGCTTGGGCTTGGAAATCCAGTCATGGGCTTCGCGGCCCAGTTCCGGCAGGATCTGCTTGATCGTGCCGGCGGCCATCGCCAGCAGCTGCAACTTGGCCGCGCGTTCGATCAACTGTGCGATCACACAGGCTTCCTCGATGCTCGCCCCAGTGGACAATTGGCCGTGGTGGGAAAGCAGAATCGCGCGTTTATCCCCCAGGGCAGCGGTGATGATTTCACCTTCTTCGTTGCCCACCGGCACCCCGGGCCAGGCTTCGAGGAATGCGCAATCTTCGTACAACGGGCAGAGGTCCATGTGGGACACCTGCAACGGCACTTCCAGCATCGACAATGCAGCGATGTGGGTCGGGTGAGTGTGGATGATGCAGTTCACGTCCGGGCGACCGCGGTACACCCAGCTGTGAAAACGGTTGGCCGGGTTGGGCATGCCATGGCCTTCCAGCACCTCCAGGTCTTCGTTGACCAGCAACAGGTTGCTGGCGGTGATCTCATCAAAACCCAGGCCCAGTTGTTGGGTGTAGTAGGTGCCAGGCGTCGGGCCGCGTGCGGTGATCTGCCCGGCGAGGCCGGAGTCGTGGCCGTTTTCGAACAGGATCCGGCAGGTCAACGCCAGCTTTTGCCGGTCGGTCCACGTATTATCCGCCAGGGTGTTTTGCATCTGGGTCAGCGCCTGCTTGACCAGCTGGTCTTTCGGGAGTGCTAATGTCTTGGCCATATCAGTGTCCTTGTTCGTCGCAAATGACACTAAAGAGACTATATGACACAAAGTGTCATTAGCAAGCATTCATCATCGCCTCTTTAATGGATTAACCGCTGCGCATGTCTATCCGTTTGAAAATATTGAGAAAAAAACTTGGTGTGACGTTGGAGTCGCTCGCGGAAAAATCCGGGATGACCAAGAGTTACCTGTCGAAAGTCGAGCGCGGGTTGAATACGCCGTCGATTGCGGCGGCGCTGAAACTGGCCAAGGCGTTGAATGTGAAGGTCGAAGAATTGTTCAGCGAGGACAATGTCAGCCTCGACAGCTACAGCCTGGTGCGCAGCCACGAACGGCAGGCGTTGTCGGGCACCGATGCATCACCGGGTTACGCGGTGCTGGCGCATCAGGTCAGTGAGCGTAGTTTGTTGCCGTTCATCATTTACCCGCCGGCGGAGTTCACCGACAAGACCTTCAAGGAACATTTGGGGGAGGAGTTTTTGTTTGTGCATGAAGGTCAGGTTGAGGTGGATTTCATGAGTGAGCGGGTGGTGTTGAATCGGGGGGATGCGTTGCATTTCAATGCGCAGAAGCCGCATCGGATTCGGTCGGTGGGGGAGGTTCAGGCTCAGCTTTTGGTGGTGGTGCATAGTGCTGAAGCGTGATGGTGGGGGTGGGGGTGGGGGCATATCCGTTATTTGGGTAACGGCCGCCTAGGATTCCGCTCTTACAGCGGCTCACTTTTGAACAGCGCAAAAGTAAGCAAAACGCTCTTGCCCCACCACTCGGCACCTCGCTTAGGCTCGGTGTGCCCTCACTCCGGCTTTGG
>NZ_JACAQY010000006.1:278-96053 GCF_013386835.1 Pseudomonas sp. IPO3774 | reverse complement strand
GAGTAGGTCATCGTCAAGATTGAATTCCGAAACCCCTGTCTGCTAGCGCAGACAGGGGTTTTGTCGTTTAAAGGCTGGGCAAACAACTAGAACCGGCTCACCCTTTGCGTGCCTTACTGCTTCGCCTGGCCATTAACTTGCGCCACCATATATAGATCCCGGTAGCAGACAACATCGCGATCACAGCTCCCAGCAGCGCAATCAGCACCTGACCCGCCACCCCGATGATCCTGCCCCCATGGATCGGCAGTTGCAGCCGATAAAAGCGCTCTCCCAACGTACCTTGCCCTGCTATTTCCTGCCCCAGTAAACGCCCATCCGTCCCGTGGAAAAACAACCAGGATTTCCCATGGGCCTCGGTATCATGTTGTCCAAAACCCGCCCCATAAAAGTTGTACTCAAAGCTGTAGTAAAGCTCTCCAATCGCCGCCGTCAGTCCCAGCCGCTTGCCTTCCTCCAGCGCCCGCTCATAGGCCTGTTGATAACTCAGTTGTGTCACGCCCAATTGCTCGGCGGGTAACCCGCCACGGGCCTCATAGACGCTAGGCTCAACCGGTGAGAACAGCGAGACAGCAGGCTTGAACACCTGGCTCGGCAAATTCATCGCGACGCTGCTGACTGCAATCGGCAGCAACAACAGCCAAAGCCATAACCCGCCTGCACGATGCAGGTCGAAGTTCAGCCGGTAAGCGTGGCCGCCCTTGATCTTCCACGCCGTGGACCACTTCTTCCAGAACGGTTTACCTCTCGGCAGGGTCAGCCACAGCGCGATAAAACAATCGAACACCCATGCGATCGCCACCAGTCCCATCAGCCACAAACCCCAATTACCCGGCAGTGTCAGGTTGTAGTGAAATTCCAGAATGAACGGAATGAAGTTCTCGCGCTGAAAGCAGCAAGCCCCCCAAACACGCCGGCCCATTTCTTCGCCGCTGACCGGATCCAGGTAAAAGACCTGGTTGGGCTCCTCAAAGGGTTTGCCCGTCGCCGGATCGTTTCTCGCAACTGCCGCCAGCATCGCGGTATGACCGGCCTCTTGTGGATACTCCATGTACCAGACTTGCAGTTTGGGATGCTGCCCCTGCAACGTGTCCACCAGTTCACCTGGCGGCAATGCCGAACCTTTGGCCGTTGCTCCATAAAAGCCGGGATTGAGCCATTCATCCAACTCATGGTTAAACGCCAGAAGGCTGCCCGTGAGTCCCGCCATCATCAGAAACAACGCCGTTGCCAACCCGATGTAGCGATGAAGTAAAACCAGCAATGCGCGCATAAAAATTTCCTGCAAAGACGACAAAGCCAGCGCCTGGAATCAGGAACTGGCTTTGTATGAATCGAGAGGGATTAGAACTGGTAGCTCACCGTCGCACTGACGTTGCGCTCTTCACCCAGGTAGCAGAAGTTCAAACTGGCACACGACGCCACGTACGACTCGTTCGTCAGGTTGTTGGCATTCAGGCGTACATCCACACCCTTCAGTCCAACCTTGCCAAGGTCATAACCCATCGAGGCGTCAAACAGCGTGTAGGCGGGCACCTTCATGGTGTTCTCCGCATCTGCCCAGCTGTAGCCGACATAACGAACACCACCACCGAGTCGCAGGCCATCCAGTGCGCCGCTATCGAACTTGTAGTCTGCCCATACCGACGCCATATGACGCGGCGCCTGCGTCGGCGAGTTCCCCTTGTTCTCGATCACGTTGTCCGCAGTACTCAGCGTGCTGACCATCGACTTCGAATACTCGATATCGGTGAAGGTATAGCTGCCCAACAATTTGAGATGGTCGGTCAACTGCATATGCGCCTCCAGCTCCAGGCCCTGGGAGCGCACAGCGCCGACCGCGCGATAGAAGTTTTCCTGCGGCAGTTTGGTCGCCAGGTTTTCCTGGTCGATGCGGAACAGCGAGGCCGTGAACAAATTGTCGGTACCCGGCGGCTGATACTTCAAGCCGACTTCCCACTGGGTGCCGTCGGTAGGTGCAAGGGGATTGCCGGCACTATCCGAATAGGAGTTCGGGTTGAAGGATTCGGAATAGCTGACGTAGGGCGCGAGACCGTTATCAAACAAGTAGAGCGCTCCGGCCCGGCCGGTCAGTTTGGTACGTTTATCACTGATCTCTGTGCCCAGCGGTCGTCCCGCTTCGGCAATGCGATTTTCATCGGAGGTCTCAACCCAGTCCTGACGCAGCCCGAGGGAGAACCGCCACTTGTCCATCTCAATCAGGTCTTGCAGGTAAACGCCGGTCTGCTCGAGCCGGCGCAGATAACTGGTTGGGCTGTAATAGCTGATCTCGGAATTGCCATACACCGGGTTGAACGCATTGATTGGCGCAAGAGAGCCGCTGCTCCAGTCCACGACGGTTTTGCGTCGCTGATAGTCCGCCCCCATCAACACCGTATGCTTGGTCGCGCCGGTAAAAAATTCAGCCTGCAGCATGTTGTCGATGATGAACGCATGCAGCTTTTCGTCACCGCCTGAGTAATAGCGATTCAACTCATTACTGGTGGGCGTAGTCCAGCCATAGGCATATACCTGGTCCAGCCGGACCTTGGAGTCCAGATACCGAAAGTTCTGCCGCGCCGTGAAAACATCATTGAAGCGATGCTCGAACTGATAGCCGAACGACTGTTGATCACGCTTGTACCCATCAATGCCCGGCTCGCCTTCGAAGAAGTGGTTGGAGATCCGCTGGCCGTTGCGCTGGTGCAACGCGCCATCTGCCGGCATGCCTCCGTGGTAGCCACCGTCGGGGTCATGCTGCAGGTAAGCCTGGAGTGTGAGGGACGTGTCATCGGTAAAGTCGATGCTCAAGGTGGGTGCCAGCGCGTAGCGTTTTTCCTTGGCATGGTCGAATTGCGTGTCGGACTTGTCTGCAAGCCCGGTCAGTCGGTAAGCAATGCGCTTGTCGTCATCCACCGGGCCGCTGAAGTCGAAACCCATGCCTCGCTGCCCTTGGGAACCTATCGTGGCCTGGACCTGATGGTATGGCTCAAACAATGGCTTCTTGCTGGTCAACGCCACCAGCCCACCCGGCGAGCTGCGCCCGTAGAGCACCGATGACGGTCCTTTGAGGATATCTACGCGCTCGAGGAAATACGGGTCCACCTGCATGGTGCTGTAGGTTCCGCTGTCACCCATGGATTTCAAACCGTCCAGGTAGATGTTATCCACCGAACCGTCGTTGAAACCACGCATCGCCACATAGTCATAGCGGTGAGTGGCGCCATAAGGGTTGGTCAGCACGCCAGGGGTGTAACGCATGGCCTGGGCAACGGTTTGCGAGCCTTGGTCGTCCATCTGCTCGCGGGTCACCACTGAAACCGTCTGAGACGTTTCCAGCAGCGCGGTACTGGTCTTGGTGGCGATCTGGCTGTGGGTCGCGTTGTAGCCTTCCATGCTGCCCAGGGCATTACCCAGGGCGAAGCCTTTGATGTCGGTGGTCGGCAAGGTCAGCGCCTCGCTCTCGGGCTGGACCTGCAACACGAAACTCACGTCGTCCTGCGCCTGCGCCTGCAAGCCTGAGCCGTTGAGCAATTGGCTCAGGCCCTGTTCGGCCGAGTACTCCCCGTGCAGCCCGGGAGACTGTCGGCCCTGAGTCTGCGCAGGCGTGCTGGAAAGGGTGATGCCTGCCTGACGGGCAAACTGATTGAGCACATCGCTCAGCGCGCCTGCCGGGATGTCATAGCGCTGGCTGATACGTTCGACCCCGCTATCAGCCGCGACACCGGCCACTGGCAGCAAGCCGATGCTCATCGTGGTCGACAGCAATGCTGCGCGTACGGCTTTGCCGAGCAAAGGGTAGGAAGAGGGAGAGTTGCTGAAAAAACGCACAGTCATTATCGAGATCCGTAGAGGTCGCTGAAGGCAGATTGAATTGCTTACTGTCTAAGCCGGACTCACGGAAAAAAGCCGCCAAAAATAAATCAGGCACGCCAAAAATAATCAGGCCTGACGCTCCAGGCTCACCCACCAGCGGGTGCGATAGCGCAGGCGCACAGGCAGCGTCTGCGGAAGGATCGCCAATAGTTTCTCGGTGTCCTCCAGGCGAAAAACACCAGACAAGCGCAAATCTGCGATATCGCTCGAGCAGCCCAGATAACCATGGCGATAGCGCCCCACCTCCGCCAGGAAATCGGCAAGACGCATGTTGCGGGTGACGATCAATCCGTCGGCCCAGGCCCCTGTATCCATATCCGAAGGCGGCGCCAGAGCGGCCGCATTCTGACGCACCAGGTAGCTTTCTCCTGCATGCACTTGAGTGAAAAGCCCGTCGGCGGTATGCGGTGAATGAATCGCCACATTGCCTGACGCGACGCTCAGACGTGTGCAATCGCTGTCCTGGCGCACCACAAATCGCCCGTCTATTCCTTCGAACAAACCATGGCGGGTGCGAACCAGCAGGGGGGCGGTCGCCGCGGCGCCGCAGGTCACCAGGATTTCCCCACGCACCAATGTGATCAAGCGTTGTTGCGGGTTGAAGTCGAGGTCCACTGCGCTATCGGTATTGAGCTGCAGGCGCGTGCCATCCGGTAGTTGCACGCTACGGCGTTCGCCAGTGGTGGTAGCCAGGTCAGAGGTCCAACGCTGCCAGCCGGTGAGGTCTCGGCTGACCCAGGCCGCCGAACCCATCAACAGCACGCCGGACAATACCTTCAATGCCTGCCGGCGCCCAAGGCGCTGGGCACTGTTCTCCAGCGCCACATGGGCCCCGGGAATCGCCGCCAACTGGCTGCTTAATTCATGCTGCAGTGCCTGCACGCGTTGCCAGGCCAACTCGTGTTCATGATGAGCCTCGCGCCAGTGCTCGCACTGCGCCTTCAGGCGGACATTGGCGCGATTGTTACGCAGACGCAGCATCCAGCTGATGGCCTGCTTGACCACCTGCGGGTCGATTCCTGCGCGCGCGGTGTTATCCATCGAGGTCATGCCTCATACCGCAGCACATAACAGTGATAAAGCGCCTCGGCGACATAGCGCTCCACCGAACGCAGTGATACACCCATCTGCTGCGCAATCTGCTTGTAAGTCAGGCCGTCGCATTGAGCCAGTAGAAACGCCTTGCGTACCTTGGGCTTGAGTCCGTCCAGAAGCCGGGCGATGGACTCCAGCAATTCCAGAATCAACGCACGTTCTTCAGCACTCGGCGCCAAGGCTTCGGGCAAATGCGCGATGGACTCCAGGTAGGCGCGCTCGATTTCTTCGCGACGCCAATGATCGATCACCAGGCCCCGCGCGATAGTGCGCAGGAAAGCGCGAGGGGCCTTGAGTTCGAAACGTTCGGTTTTTTGCAGCAGCCGCACGAACGTGTCCTGGGCCAGGTCCGCCGCATCCGCTGCGTTACCCAGACGGCTGCGCAGCCAAGTGTTCAGCCAGCCATGATGGTTGCTGTAAAGCGTCTGTACTGCGTACTCGGATGAGGGCATTCACACGGCCTGGCAAAGCGTCACAAATGATAATTAGTCGCATTGTCGACAAGCCTGAAAAATTTTGCAACTCCTGACGTTAGAGCGCTACCACTGGTCGGTTTCTGACATTAAAAGCAGATGCTTCTCACAAATTCCTAAGATTTATCCTGCCTTGGCCGAAAGCCTGACGAGCCATGCGTGCACCGAAATAGAGCAGTCGCAGAGTCTGCCTATACCGTTACATGGAATGTTGCATCCGGCACGCTCACCCCCTTTTGGCAAAAAGAAGTCAATGAAATGAATCTCAAGTTCAGTCATAAAATTCTGTTGGCCGCGTCAGGCGTAGTGGTTCTGGCCTTCGCGTTATTCACGTTCTACAACGACTACTTGCAGCGCAATACCATCCGGCAAAACCTGGAGTCGTCCATTCAGCAATCCGGTGAACTCACCGCCAGCAGCGTGCAGAATTGGCTCAGCGGGCGGGTGCTGGTACTGGAAAGCCTCGCGCAAAACGTGGCCCATCAAGGCAGCTCTGCCGATCTTCCGGGGTTGGTCGACCAGTCGGCATTTACCTCCAACTTCCAGTTCACCTACGTCGGTTCCACCAACGGCGTGTTCACCCAGCGTCCCGACGCCAAAATGCCCGACGGCTACGATCCGCGTCAGCGTCCCTGGTACAAGCAAGCTGTCGCAGCCGACAAGACCATGCTTACACCGCCCTACATGGCTGCGGTAGGCGGGCTGATCGTGACCATCGCGATGCCGGTGAAAAAGAATGGCGAACTGCTTGGCGTGGTCGGCGGTGACCTGAGCCTGCAAACCCTGGTGAAGATCATCAACTCGGTGGATTTCGGCGGCATCGGCCATGCATTCCTGGTCAGCGGTGATGGTCAGGTGATCGTCAGCCCGGACCAGGACCAGGTGATGAAGAACCTCAAGGACATCTATCCCGGCACCAACGTGCGCATCGAGAAGCTCAGCCAGGAAGTGGTCTTGAATGGCCAGGAACGGATTTTGTCCTTCACCCCGATCAGCGGGTTGCCGAATGCCGACTGGTACATCGGCCTGTCGATCGACAAAGACAAAGCCTACGCACCGCTGGGTAAGTTCCGCACCTCGGCATTGATCGCCATGTTCATTGCGGTTGCCGCCATTGCCGTGTTCCTGAGCGTCCTGATCCAGGTCTTGATGCGCCCGCTGACCACCATGGGCCGCGCCATGCAGGACATCGCCCAGGGCGAGGGTGACCTGACCCGCCGCCTGACAGTGGAAAGCAAGGACGAGTTCGGTGACTTGGGCAGTGCCTTCAACCAATTCGTCGAGCGTATTCACGCGTCAATTTCCGAAGTTTCCTCGGCGACGCGCCAGGTGCACGACCTGTCCCAGCGAGTAATGGCCTCGTCCAACGCGTCGATCATCGGTTCCGACGAACAAAGCGCGCGCACCAACAGCGTGGCCGCAGCGATCAACGAACTGGGGGCCGCCACGCAGGAAATCGCGCGCAACGCCGCTGATGCTTCGCAACACGCCAGCGGTGCCAGTGAGCAGGCCGATGATGGGCGCAAGGTGGTTGAGAAAACCATCCTGGCGATGTCGGAGCTTTCGCAAAAAATCAGCCTGTCCTGCACGCAGATTGAAACCCTGAACGCCAGCACCGACAACATCGGCCACATCCTGGACGTGATCAAAGGCATCTCCCAGCAAACCAACCTGTTGGCCCTCAACGCCGCGATTGAAGCTGCACGTGCCGGTGAGGCCGGTCGTGGGTTTGCCGTGGTGGCGGATGAAGTACGCAACCTGGCGCACCGCACCCAGGAGTCGGCAGAAGAGATCCACAAAATGATCACCTCGCTGCAGATTGGCTCGCGTGAGGCCGTGACCACGATGAACGCCAGCCAGACCTCCAGCGAAGAAAGCGTCGAGGTCGCCAACCAGGCCGGTGAGCGCCTGGTCAGCGTGACGCAGCGGATCGTCGAGATCGACGGGATGAACCAGTCGGTAGCGGCCGCCACCGAGGAACAGACCGCCGTGGTGGAAACTCTCAACGTCGACATCAACCAGATCAACCTGCTGAACCAGCAGGGCGTGGCCAACCTCAACGAAACCTTGAAGGATTGCGACGCCTTGTCTCAACAGGCCAACCGGCTGAAGCAGTTGGTCGACAGTTTCAAAATCTGATCGATGAACACACAGGAGCGAGCCTGCTCGCTCCTGTCTCCTTTAGCCAAACATCGCTCGCACATTCGCCAGCGCACCGTCGGCGAATGCCTGCACAAACGGCTCAAATCCCTCCACGCCAGGTTCAACCGGCTCGGCGATGATCGTCCAGGTCACCCGTGAGGATCCTGCTCCCAACGGTTCGACATCCATGGCGGCCCACAACCGTGCTACGCCCAAGGTGTTGTAGATCGTGGTCCAGGTCATGCGCATGGCCTGCTCGTCGCGGCTGTTGAGTTGCTCCACTACCAGATTTCCATCGTGGAAGAACTTCTTGCGCAGCGATCCCGCGCCCGCACCAGTGATTTCGATGTGGGACAAGGCGGGGATGAATCGATCAAATCCGCCAAAGTCACCGACCACCGCCCACGCACGGGCGGCATCACAGGCAACCACAACTGAGGACACCACAGGTTTGCCGCAAGGGTTGCGAATCAACGTATCGGGTTTC
This sequence comes from Pseudomonas sp. IPO3774, assembly GCF_013386835.1. NCBI lineage: Bacteria > Pseudomonadati > Pseudomonadota > Gammaproteobacteria > Pseudomonadales > Pseudomonadaceae > Pseudomonas > Pseudomonas sp. IPO3774. The sequence continues at coordinate 87,980 of NZ_JACAQY010000006.1, read as the reverse complement.
ATAAGGTCTTCCTTCAATTGAGAGCCTGGTCACAGGAAACCGGTGCTGCGCAGGTACTCGCAGCCCTTGCGTAACAGCGCCGGATTTTTTTCGGGGTAGCGTCCGCCCATCTGCTCGACGCCGCGTCGTGCGTTGTCATGGCGGATCATCGAGGTATCGCCGATGTCCTCGCCCACCCCGTTGAGGTAGAAGCCCAGTACGCCGAACAGCGCATTGCGGCTGTCCACTGTGTGCAGGTGACGTTGCCAGTGAGCCACGCTCACCAGCTCGAATGCGTGGCCTGCCTGGCGAAAGGCGTCGACGTAGGTTTCCCAGCTCAGGGGCTGCGGGTTATGCAGGTTGAACACCGTCCCTCCAGCACGGCAGCGGCTGCTGTGGAACGCAATAAACCGGGCGAGAAAGTCCACCGGCATCAGGTCGAAATTCAACTCAAGGTGCGGCACCAGTCCCAGTTGGAGTGAACCTTTGAGCATCAACATCAGGCGATTCTTCTGTGGCTCGCAGACTCCGCTGCGGCTGTTGAAGCTGATGTTCCCCGGGCGATGGATATTGACCCAGGCACCTTGCGCTGCGGCGCGTCCCAGCAAGCGTTCGGCAACCCATTTGGACAGGTTGTAGCCATTCTGGATGTAGAGCGGCGGGGTGGCCGCGGCGGGGTTTTCGAGTACCTGGCCATGTGCGTCGATAGTGCTGGCGGCCGACAGCGTCGAGATAAAATTGAAGACCTTCTTGCACCGGGTTTCACACAGGCGCAGGCATTCCAGCACCGGTTCGACGTTGTCCTTGGCCAGGGTGGCGTAATCCATCACATGATTGACGTGGGCGGCGTTGTGCACCAACACGCCGAACTCCCCGGCGAGGTAGTCATACACCTCACTCGACAGGCCAAGACGCGGCTGGCTGATGTCGGCGGCATACACCTGCACCCGGCTCAGGTCCAGGTGTTCCAGACGGTACTCTCGCAGGGCCTCGGCAAACCTCGCGGTCGCCGAATGTCCGGGCCGTTCGCGCACCAGGCACGCCACTTCAAGTGCACCCTCGGCCAACAGTGCCTCGACGATATGCACCCCGAGAAAACTGTTGGCCCCGGTCACGATCACCCGGCGACGTTCGCCCGCCTGTTCAGCCGGCAATGTCTGCACATGCAGCTCACGCAGCGCATCCCGGGTAGCCTGGCCGGTCGGTGCTTCGGGTGGTGCGTCGTCCCCCATCAGCGTAGCGAGGGTACGAACCGTGGGGGTTTCAAAAAACCGACTTAGGGATAGGCTGCGCCCGAACTGCTCGCGGATACGCAGCAGCATCGTCGACAGCAGGATGGAATGGCCGCCAAGATTGAAGAAGCTCTCGTCGGCCGACAGCTGCGTGACCGGCATGCCCAGCAACTCGCTCCACAGGTTGAGCAACTGCACTTGCATGGGCGTGTGCGGTTCGCCGTGAATGATGGCCGGCAGCGTTGGAGTCGGTAACGCCAGCAATGCCTGGCGGTCGACCTTTCCGTTGGGGGTGCACGGCATGCTCGCAAGTTCCGTGCACAGGGTTGGCCGCAAATAGTCCGGCAGTGTTTGCCGGGCATGCTGCGTCAGTGCAGGCAGGGCGTCTTGTGTTTCGGGCTGAGCAACAAAAGCCAGGATTCGCCGCTCACGGTCAATCACCACCGCCACTTGGCGAAACAGCTGACTGCTGCGCAGGCAATGTTCGATCTCTTGCGGTTCGACCCGGAACCCACGGATCTTCACCTGCTGATCCCGGCGCCCGACCAACTCGATGCCGGCAGCGGTCCACTTCGCCAGGTCGCCTGTGCGGTAGGCCCGCAAGGTCTGGCCGTCGGGCAACTCCAGGGGGACGAAATGCTCGGCGGTCTGACGCGGCTGGTTGAGGTAACCCAGGCTGACGCCGGGACCGACGATGTACAGTTCGCCCAACACCTGCTCATCCACCGGTTGCAGGTGCTCGTCGAGGATCAGTACCTGGCTGTTGGCGATGGGCGTGCCGAGGTTGCGATTGCTGTCGCCCGGCTGCAACGTGTGGCTGGTCACCAGCACGGTGGCTTCGGTGGGCCCGTAGAAATTGTGCAGGCGACACTGGCCTGCCAACTGCTCGATGACATAGGGCTCGCACACGTCGCCTCCGGTCATCAGGTGCGCCAGGCCCAGGGGTTGATCCAGCGGCAGGATGCTCAGCAGCGCCGGCGGCAGGAAGGCGTGGGTGACGCGCTGTTGTCGGATCAACTCCACCAGTTGCTGCGGGTCGCGTCGCTGGTCCTCACTGGGCACGATCAGCTCGGCGCCCGCGATCAGGCTCGGGAAGATATCGATCAGGGACGAGTCAAAACTCAAGGGCGAAAACTGCAAGACCCGGCTGTGTTCGCTCAGCTGCACATGACCCCCGAACCAGGCGCTGAAATGGGCCAGGTTGTGCTGGCTGAGCAGCACGCCCTTGGGGTGGCCGGTAGTGCCCGAGGTGTGGAGCACCATGCAAGGGTCGTCCATGGCGGGGCGCTGGGGCATTGGCAGCGAGGTGTCGGGAGTGTCGACGGCACTTACATCCAATGCACAAAACCCGTCCCGCAGTGGATGCTTGCCATCATCCAGCAGCACCGAGACGCCGGCGTTTTCCAGCATCGCTCGCTGGCGTTGCAGCGGGTGGCCCGGCTCCAGGGGCAGGTACACCGCACCGCAGGCGAGTACCGCGAGAATGCTGGCGTACAGCTCCAGGGATTTGCCCAGGCAAACGCCGATTACCGGCGGTGTGTCGTGGGGCCCAAGCAGAAGTCGCAGACGGCGCTGGATAGCCAGGCTCTGGCGATGCAACTGTCGGTAAGTCAGCCCGCTGCCGGCAATGTTCAACGCCAGCCGGTCGGCGAAGGTTTGCAGACTGTTTTCCAATCGTTCGATCAGGGGTACCTGGGCTTGCTGCAGCAGAACCAAATCGGCCGTCAGGTTAAAACGATGCAGGTACGCCAGGGATGCGAGCGCTTGCAGGCCGTGTTCCGGATCATCAGAGGCGACGGCCGCCTGCGAGAAATAGCCCGGGTCCCGGGAGAACCCACTCACCTGTTGGGCTACCCACTCCACCAGGCTGCTTACTGCGTGTTGACGCAGCCGTTGACCATTGCCACAGGCTTCTCCGGCAACCTCCAGGGTTGTCAGGAGTCGCCGTGAGTGGGCGTAACACCTGAACTGCAGGGCCGGCAATCCACAGTCGGTCAACGCTCCCATACCCACGCGCAGGCTCATCAAGGCTGTGCACGTCACGCCGGGCGGAACCTCCTCGCTACCGTCATCAATCAGCAGGTCTACTAGGTGGGTGACATCCTGTGCTCGCACCACCCCATGACCGTATTGCGCCAATGTCTCACCCAGTTCATTCAGCGCCGCGCTGAAGCCCGCCAGCCCAATCTTCAGGTGCCTCATGGGTGCCCTCCTGGCGCCGCAAGAAAGGCATCCAGCGCCCCAACCACACTCGGCGTTTGCAGCAGGCCGCTGTGGTTCAGGAAGCCCATGATATTGCCGATCAACGGGTGCTGGCGGGTAATGGGAAAGCCCATCGCCTGCACTTCAATGCGCAGCGCAGAGCGCGTGCCGTCACTGACATCCAGGTGCTCGATCAAGTGCAGGTCGAAGTTTTTCTGCAGGTCGTGGGTCAGGTAATGCTGGAGAAAAACCGGCAGGATCCGGGCGATACAGTCGCGGTCCGCGGCGTCTGCAGACTGCCAATAAATACGCACCAGGCGCGTCCAGAAAAGCGCGTGGCGGCCCTCGTCAAACAAGTGGTCGGCCATCAACCCACGGATGGATTGCTTGACACTGTCGTCCTTGGAAAACGCTGCCACGTCATGGGTCACGGTGTTCTCGGCGATGGCCACGGCAATCAGTTCCACGGCATCGCGCAGGTGTTCGGGCGCCAGCGCCAGTGCGGCAGGCAAGGCGCGGCTCAGCTCGATTTGCGCGGGTAGTTCAAGGGGTGGGATCCCGGTCATCTCGATGGTCTGTTGCATGAAATCGAGGGCGACGAGGGCGTGGTAATCCTCGTCCACCACCACGGTCATGGCGTCGTAGCGACAGGCAAGCGGGAAGGGCACCGAAAAGCGATTCTTGGCGATGCTGCGTGCGGTCTTGTCGACGATCTCGGTTTCAAAGATCACCACGTCGTTGATGAACTTGTAGAACGTCTGCAGCAAGACAAAATCACGGCACTGCGGGCATCGGTCGATAAAGGTTGCGCTCAGCACCAGGGGCTGTCGGCTCAGGGGGTAGATCAGTTTCTGATCGTTTTCCAGCCGCCGCCGCGGGCGTGTGCGGATGGTCGCGCGGCGCTCCCAGTCGTCGGCAAATGAGCGGTAGTCGGCAGGGTTCATGCGCTCATCTCCGGCAGGCACCTATGCAACCCATCCCATAAGGCCAGGCGGCTTTCCACGGCGCCGAGGGCGCAACTGTCGGCTTGCTGCTCGCGGCTTGGGTCGCCGAGGGTAAGGCGTTGCAGCAATTGCGTTGCCGCCGGGCCATGCTCCTGGGCGTCGATCTCCATGTGGCGCTTGAGGTAGTAGCAGAAGGTGGGCGCCTGGCGATGGAGCACCTCGCACTCCTCCAGGATGCGCTTGAACATCGCCGGGATGACGCTCTCGCGCCCGTGGAGAAAGGCAGCCGCCACGCAGTGCGTCGGTGCGTCCAGGGCAACCTGCAGGGTACTTCTGACGAACCGGGCCACGGACGGGTGGATATCGATTTTTTGCAGGGCCGTTTCTGCATCGTTGCCGTCACGCTGTAGGCTGACGAACCGCTCGATGTTCGCCGTGCTCGCGCCGACTTCACGCATGGCTTCCAGGTACAACTCGAAGTGGCTGCCGTGCCCATGGCCGGGATACGCGTCCGACTCTTCGCCCAATACGATCTCATTGATCAGGCGAGCCGCTTGCGGGTCCGTTGGCGGTAACCAGGGCAGGCGCATACCGGTGAGGTCATGTTGCAGGCGTTTGGTGAGTGTCATGAAGTCCCACACGGCGAATACGTGGTTTTCCATAAAGTACTGCAACTTTGGAAGAGCATTTATTTGTTTGAATATTGGATGGATATGTAACTTCTGCTTTTTTTGTTTAAGCAGGTGTGAGTGCTGGAACATGTTGATGCCTATAAGTCGTTGTCTCTTCCCTGATAAAAGCGTTGTGCTTTAGCGACAAATAAACATTGGTTTTCACGGATGCGCGGGTGCCTTGATAACAGGCAGCCCTGTACGAGGCTGACACTGTTACTGGCAAGCAGCATGCTGTGACAAAATACCAAGGCTTTATTTAAAGGAACGCCACGCGCAGTGACGCACCGAGCATGGATTCACGCTGTCGATTGGGAGAATTGGAGTGTTGGTAATAATCTGATTAAGTATTCAGGTGTTTTTAGTTTTATAAGTTTTTCGAGTTGGAATATTGCGGTAGTTGGATCGCTCTGCGGAGTGTGTGAAGTTTTCTTTGGGCTTAATGGTTTAACGGGAGTAATGGTGGTGCACTGGCCTCCGTCGGCCAGCGTCACTTTGCAGCGCTTTGTGGTCGAGGGAGGCGTTTCAGTTCCACGCGGAATTTACAGCGCAGCGTTCTGTTCAGTCTCTTCAAGACTTTTGAGGTAACCCGTAATCACCTCCATGCCGCGGGTAAGGTGGTTACGCAGGGTCAGGATGCTTTCGTCGACCTTCTTTTGCGCCACGAGGTCGAGCAGTTCGCGGTGATCTTCCTGGGACGTCTTGCCCAGGCCCATGGCCTCGAGGTTGAAGCGCAGGAAACGTTCCTCTTCGTTCAAGCCGTGTTCAACCAGCTTGAGCAACCGCTGATTGCCCGCCTTGCCATACAGCGCCATGTGGAACAGGCGGTTGAGGCGGCCGATTTCGGTGTAGTCGCTTTCCCGTTCCAGCGCGTCGATAAAGGCGCCAGCCTGGGCGATGTCATCGGGCGTGAGCAGGGGAATCGACAAGCGCAGCGCTTCGGATTCGAGGAGTATGCGCAGGGCGTAGGTTTCTGCCGAGTGGTCCTCGATCAGTGGCGCCACCACCGCGCCTTTGTGGGTGACCACATGCAGCAGCGATTGGGCTTCCAGTTGACGCAATGCCTCGCGCACCGGCATCCGGCTGACCCCGAACAAGCTGGCCAGCTCCTGTTGACGCATGGCGGTGCCACAGGGCAAGCGGCCATCCAGGATGGCGTTGCGCAATGTTTCTTCAATCACGGAGCGGGCGAGATGGGCGGGGATAGGCCCGCTGATCTGGATGCTGCTCAAAGGGTTCGGCTTCTGCGTCACGACTACGCTATCCTCCTTTTCAAGGTGAGGTGGCTAATTGGATCCAATGCACACTAGAGATTGTCCACAAGCTTGTCAAACGGGCAAGGTTTCGGCTTGTAAGCGACTCAACAGCGTGTTCTTCGGGCCCACAGCTCCCATTTGTCAGGTCTTACAGGCTAAAGGTCCGTCGTGCACATTTTATTCCCGGGAGTCGGGCCAACAGCGGTATTGCTGCATATCGATATTCACTAACGGTATTTAAAATGCGGTTCTTATGACTATAAAGTCACTCTCCTGACTGCACGGGAGTGAACTCATGTCTGCCACCTCTACTGTTCCAACAGCGACCGACACCACACAAACCTTCGAGATCCGTCCATTTCCCGGCAGCGTCGGCGCCGAAATCATAGGCCTGGACCTGGCCCGCCCGATCAGCGACCAGGACTTCGCACGCATTCACCGCGCGCATCTGGACCATCACGTCGTGGTCTTCCGCGACCAACGTATCACCCCCGAGCAACAGATCGCCTTCAGCCGCCGTTTCGGCGTGCTGCAAATCCATGTGCTCAAACAATTCCTGCTGGCCAACCACCCGGAAATCCTGATCGTCTCCAACATCATCGAAAACGGCCAATCCATCGGCCTGGGAGACGCGGGCAAGTTCTGGCACTCGGACCTCTCCTATAAGGAGCTGCCGAGCCTGGGCTCGATGCTCCATGCCCAGGAGCTGCCGTCCGAGGGTGGCGACACGTTGTTCGCCGACATGCATAAAGCCTGGGACAACCTGCCCGAGTCCCTGCGCAAGGCCGTTGAAGGCCGCAGCGCCGCGCACTCCTACACCGCACGCTACAGCGAAACCAAATTCGAAGGCAATTGGCGCCCGACCCTCACGCCCGAGCAACTCGCTCAAGTGGCGCAAGTGGTACACCCGATTGTGCGCACCCACCCGGAAAACGGCCGCAAGGCGCTGTTCGTCAGCGAGGGCTTCACCACCCGTATCGTCGGCCTGCCTGAGGATGAAAGCCGCGACCTGCTGGCCCAGCTGTACGCCCACAGCGTGCTGCCGGAAAGCATCTACCGCCATCAGTGGCAGCCCCACGACATGGTGTTCTGGGACAACCGCTCGCTGATCCACCTGGCGGCCGGCTGCCCCAGCCACCTGCGGCGCAAGTTGTACCGCACCACCATCCAGGGCGACGCGCCTTTCTGACCCGGAGCATGACCATGTCCAAGAAAACCCCATTTGCGCGCCTGGCCGCGACGGTTGGCCTGGGCGTCAGCCTGCTGGCCGGCAGTCTTGCGGCGCCTGCCGCCGCCCAGGCCGAAGGCGAGATTCGCATCGCCGAGCAGTTTGGCATCGTCTACCTGTTGCTCAACGTGGTGCGCGACCAGAACCTGATCGAAAAATACGGCAAGCAGGAAGGCATCGACATCAAGGTCGACTGGACACAATTGTCCGGCGGCGCAGCCGTCAATGATGCGCTGCTCTCCGGTTCCATCGACATCGCCGGGGCCGGCGTTGGCCCGCTGCTGACTATCTGGGACCGCACCCACGGCAAGCAGAACGTGAAAGCCGTTGCCTCCCTGGGCAACTTCCCCTACTACCTGGTGAGCAACAATCCCAAGGTCAAGACCATTGCCGACTTCACCGAAAAAGACCGCATTGCCGTACCGGCAGTGGGCGTTTCCGTGCAGTCGCGTTTCCTGCAATACGCTGCCGCCAAGCAATGGGGCGACAAGGAATTCAATCGCCTCGACAAGTACACCGTCGCCGTCCCGCACCCGGATGCCACGGCTGCGCTGATTGCCGGTGGCACCGAGCTGACCGGGCACTTCTCCAACCCGCCGTTCCAGGAGCAGGCCCTGACCAACCCGAACGTGCATGTGGTGCTCAACTCCTATGACATCCTCGGGCCTAACTCGCCGACCGTGCTGTTCGCCACCGAGAAATTCCGCAACGACAACCCGAAAACCTACAAGGCGTTCGTCGAGGCACTGACCGAAGCGGCGCAGTTCGCCCAGAACGACAAAGGCGCCGCCGCCGATACCTACATCCGCGTGACCAAGGCCAAGATCGACCGCGCCGAGCTGCTGAAAATCATCGAAAACCCGCAGTTCGAATTCAGCGTCACACCGAAAAACACCTACCCGCTGGCGGAATTCCTCTACCGCGTCGGCGCGATCAAAAACAAACCCGAATCGTGGAAGGATTACTTCTTCCAGGACGCCAAGCCGCTGCAAGGGAGCTGACATGAACGCGCCCTTGCAAGGCCACACGGCCAGCAACCCGACCACCACCGAAGCACTGCTTTCGGTGGATAAAGTCAGCCTTGAATACCGCACGCCCGAACGGGTGGTGCGGGCCACTCACCAAGTCAGCTTCGCGATCGATCCGGCAGACCGCTTTGTATTGCTGGGGCCTTCGGGCTGCGGCAAATCCACACTGTTGAAATCCATCGCCGGCTTTATCAAGCCGTGTGAAGGCGAGATCCGTCTGCTCGGGCAAAAAGTCGAGCAGCCAGGGCCGGACCGTATCGTGGTGTTCCAGGAGTTCGACCAACTGCCGCCGTGGAAAACCGTCAAGCAGAACGTCATGTTCCCGCTGCTGGCGTCCAAAACCCTCAAGCGTCGCGAGGCCGAAGAGCGGGCGCTGTACTACCTGGAAAAAGTCGGCCTTACGGCCTTTGCCGATGCCTACCCGCACACCCTGTCCGGCGGCATGAAAGCCCGCGTGGCAATCGCCCGGGCGTTGGCCATGCAGCCGAAAATCCTGCTGATGGATGAACCCTTCGCCGCCCTCGACGCCCTGACCCGGCGCAAGATGCAGGAAGAACTATTGCTGCTCTGGGAAGAGGTGCGTTTCACCCTGCTGTTCGTCACCCACTCCATCGAGGAAGCGCTGGTGGTGGGCAACCGCATCCTGTTGCTGTCGCCGCACCCGGGGCGGGTGCGGGCGGAAATCCACAGCCATCAATACGACCTGCACAGCCTCGGCGGTGTGGAGTTCCAGGCTTCGGCGCGGCGCATTCATCGGCTGTTGTTTGATGAAGCGCCCGAGGTGGAAACCGAACTGGGTTTCGCCGATATCCGCATCGCTTATTGAAGGGTTTGCACCATGCGCCAGGAATATGAAATCACTCTCGAACCGTTGCCCGGTGTTCGCGTAGAGCGCGAGTTGCCGTGGCGCCAGCGCCTGTGGCAACAAGGCTGGCTGCGTAAAAGCCTGATCCTGATCGTGCTTGCGATCCTCTGGGAAGCGGCTGCCCGTTATCAGAACAATGACCTGCTGCTGCCGAGCTTCCTGCAGACACTGAGCGCGTTCTACGACGGCATGGCCAGTGGCGAGTTGTTGAGCAAGGTCAGTATCTCGCTGGTGGTGCTGATCAAGGGTTACCTGATCGGCATTGTGCTGGCGTTTGCCCTGACCACGCTTGCGGTGTCGACCCAACTGGGGCGTGACCTGCTGAGCACCCTGACCTCGATGTTCAACCCGTTGCCGGCGATTGCCCTGCTGCCGCTGGCGCTGTTGTGGTTTGGCCTGGGGCAGAACAGCCTGATCTTCGTGCTGGTGCATTCAGTGTTGTGGGCGCTGGCGCTCAACACCTATTCAGGGTTCCTCGGTGTTTCCGAAACCCTGCGCATGGCCGGTCGAAATTATGGCCTCAAGGGTATGCGCTTCGTGTTGTTCATCCTGATCCCGGCTGCGCTGCCGTCGATTCTCGCCGGGCTGAAAATCGGCTGGGCGTTCGCCTGGCGCACGCTGATCGCCGCCGAGTTGGTGTTCGGTGCTACCAGCGGCAAAGGCGGTTTGGGTTGGTACATCTTCCAGAACCGCAACGAGCTGTACACCGACAAAGTGTTTGCCGGCCTGGCGGTGGTGATCCTGATCGGGCTGCTGGTGGAGAACCTGGTGTTCGACACCCTGGAGCGGGTCACCGTGAAGCGCTGGGGCATGCAACGCTGACTGAAACACCAACCCTGTGGCGAGGGAGCTTGCTCCCGCTGGGCCGCGAAGCGGCCCCAATAACATCACCGCGTTCTTTCAGAAAAGTCTCAATTGCAAATTTTGGGGCTGCTTCGCAGCCCAGCGGGAGCAAGCTCCCTCGCCACAGTCTGCTACGATTGCGCCAAGTTCACTCCCAACCCATCACGAGTGCTTGGCATGCAATTACCGGACATGAACCTGCTGGTCGCCCTCGACGCCTTGCTCGACGAGGGCAGTGTGGTAGGCGCCGCGCGGCGGATGAACCTGAGCCCGGCCGCCATGAGTCGCACCCTCACGCGCATCCGCGAGGCAGTGGGCGATCCGATCCTGGTGCGCGCCGGTCGCGGCCTGGTACCGACGCCCAAGGCCCTGGAGCTACAAGGCCAGGTGCGCAGCGTGGTGGAGCAGGCGGCGCTGCTGTTCCGCTCGGCGGACGAAGTGGACCTGCGCACCCTGCGCCGGCGCTTCAGCGTGCGGGCCAATGACTTTTTTGTCGGAGTGTATGGCGGTCGGCTGTTCGACACCATGGAACGCATGGCACCGCTGTGCGAACTGCGCTTCGTGCCGGAAGGCGACACCGATGACGAGGCCCTGCGTGAAGGCCGTCTCGACCTGCGGGTGGGCAACACCATGCCGATCACTCCGGAAGTGAAGGTGCAGAACCTGTTCACCACCACCTTCGTCGGCCTGGCACGGGAAGGGCACCCGTTGTTCGATGGAGAAATCACCGCCGAACGGTTTGCCAGCTATTCCCATATCAGCATCTCCCGCCGCGGCATTGCCCGGGGGCCCATCGACACCGCCCTGAACGCCCAGGGGCTGGAACGCCGAGTCGCGATGATCGCCCCGGGGTTTCACGGCGCGATGTTCATGCTGCCGGACTCCGACCTGATCCTGCCGGTGCCCAAGGAAGCGCTCTACAGCGCCAATCGCCTGAAGCTGCCGTTGCGAGCCTTCACCCTGCCAATTTCCCTGCCGACCCTGGTGCTGACCCAAGCCTGGCACCCGCGTTTCGACAAGGACCCGGCCCATAGATGGCTGCGCGAGACCATGCGTGAATGCTGCGAGGCGACGTGGAAGGAAGCGCAGCCCACGTGAGTCGCAAGTGAGCTCGGCCAATGTGGGAGCTGGATTGCCTGCGATGCGGGCGACACGGTTTTTCAGGCATAGCGAGGTGATGCAATCGCGGGCAAGCCCGGCTCCCACAGAGATCGCCTGCATCTTGATCATTGCGTCTGGTGCACTTATAAGCTTCCGATAAGTCACTTTTTGTCATGTCTAAGCCTTATTAAACTGCTCGGGTATTTCCTATTCCGAGTTGTAGTTCATGACGTCCCTCGCTGCTCCCGCACCCCTGGCCGCAGCCAAACCGACCGCCATTACCCCGCCCGTTTTCGGCCCGCGCATCATCATCGGCCTGGTGGGCGTATTGCTTGCGGTACTGGTGTCCGGCCTCAACGAGATGGTGACCAAAGTCGCTCTCGCCGATATTCGTGGTGCGATGTACATCGGCTTCGACGAAGGCACCTGGCTGGTGGCTGCCTACACCGCCACCTCTGTCTCGGCGATGGCCTTTGCACCCTGGTGTTCGGTGACGTTCTCTCTGCGCCGTTTCACCCTCTGCGCCATCGGCCTGTTCACCGTGCTTGGCGTGCTGTGCCCGTTCGCACCGAACTACGAAAGCCTGCTGATCCTGCGCACCGTGCAAGGCCTGGCCGGTGGCGCCTTGCCGCCGATGCTGATGACCGTGGCCCTGCGGTTCCTGCCGGCCAACGTCAAGCTGTACGGCCTCGCCGGCTATGCCCTCACGGCCACTTTTGGCCCCAGCCTCGGCACACCGCTGGCGGCCATGTGGACCGAATACGTCGGCTGGCAATGGGCGTTCTGGCAGATTGTCGGGCCGTGCCTGCTGGCCATGGCGGCCGTGGCCTACGGCTTGCCCCAGGACCCGCTGCGCCTGGAGCGCTTCAAGCAGTTCAACTGGCGTGGTCTGCTGCTGGGGTTCCCGGCGATCTGCATGCTGGTGATCGGCCTGTTGCAGGGCAATCGGCTGGACTGGTTCGAGTCGCCGCTGATTACCTCATTGTTGATCGGCGGCCTGGTGTTGCTGGTGCTGTTCATGATCAACGAGTGGTCGCACCCGATGCCGTTTTTCAAGTTGCAGATGCTTGGGCTACGCAACCTGTCGTTCGCGCTGATTGTGCTCGCCGGGGTGCTGATCGTGCTGCTGGCGGTGACCATCATTCCGTCCAGCTACCTGGCCCAGGTCCAAGGCTACCGCCCGCTGCAAACTGCACCGGTGATGCTGATCATGGCGCTGCCGCAGTTGATCGCGCTGCCGTTGGTGGCGGCGTTGTGCAACTTGCGCTGGGTCGATTGCCGCTGGGTATTGGGCATTGGCTTGAGCATGTTGATCCTGTCCTGCGTGGGCGGGGCGCAACTCACGTCGGCATGGATTCGCGATGATTTCTACGTGCTGCAACTGCTGCAGATCTTCGGGCAACCGATGGCGGTGTTGCCGCTGCTGATGCTCTCCACCGGCAGCATCACGCCCCAGGACGGGCCTTTCGCCTCGGCGTGGTTCAACACCGTCAAAGGCCTGGCTGCCGTGGTCGCCACCGGCGTGCTCGATGCCCTGACCACACACCGCCTGCATTTCCACTCGACCATGCTGGTGGACAGCCTGGGCAACTCGCCCCTGGCCGACAGCGATGCCGCCGGCCTTGCCCATCGGCTGCACGAGCAGGCCGTGGTGCTCACCTCTTCGGATCTCTACTACGTCATGGCCGGTGTCGCGGCGGCGTTGATCCTGCTGATTTTCTGGATGCCGACGCGGATTTATCCGCCCCGCGCGCCGACTTGATTGCTCACTGAGCCAAAGGGATTGTTATGAAAAGCAAAGACAAAATCGCTGTAACCGTCATCACCGTGTTTGCCGTCGGTGTGCTGGTTTACCTGCTGGCGCCGGGTGTGTTCGGCAGCAAACGCCAGAGCACCAACGACGCCTTCGTCGCCGCTGACTACACCCTGGTGGCGCCGCGTGTGGCCGGCTTCATCAAGGAAGTGCTGGTGGAAGACAACCAGCGGGTCAAGGCCGGGCAGTTGCTGGCGCTGATTGATGACCGTGACTTCCGCGCCGCTGCCCAGGCGGCCGATGCCGATACGCTGGTGGCCCAGGCGCAGCTGAAAAATGCCACGGCAACCCTGGAGCGCCAAAGCTCGGTGATTGCCCAGGCCCAGGCGACTGTGGCGGCAGATCGCGCCGAAGTGGCGTTTGCCGAACACGAACTGAACCGCTACAACCACCTCGCGGGTGTAGGCGCCGGCACCGTACAGAACGCCCAGCAAGCCAAGACGCGTATTGACCAGGCCACCGCACGCCTGGCGAATGCCACGGCGGTGCTGGCCGCTGAACGCAAGCAGGTGGAAATCCTCAGCGCCCAGCGTGATGCGGCAGAGGGCGGCCTGAAACGTGCCCAGGCCGCACTGGAAATGGCCAGCTATCAGCTGTCGTACACCCGCATCGTCGCGCCGGTGGACGGCATGGTCGGCGAGCGCGCGGTGCGGGTCGGCGCCTATGTGACGCCGGGCAGCAAGATCCTCGCCGTGGTACCGCTGGCCGAGGCCTACGTGGTGGCCAATTTCCAGGAGACCCAGTTGTCCCACATGCACGCTGGCCAAACGGTGGACGTGAAGGTCGACAGCCTCGACGGCGAAGTGCTCAAGGGCCACCTCGAAAGCCTGGCGCCAGCTACCGGCGTGACATTTGCCTCGGTCAAACCCGACAACGCCACCGGCAACTTCACCAAGGTGGTGCAGCGTATTCCGGTAAAAATCATCCTGGAGCCCGGCCAGGCGTTGACCGAGCGCCTGCGGGTCGGCATGTCGGTGGAAGCCAGCGTCGACACCCACGCCGCCGCCCAGCAACGTGAGGTGGCGCAGCAATGAGACGCCTTGCCTGGTTAACCTTGAGCCTGCTCACCCTGAGTGCCTGCACCGTCGGCCCGGACTTCCAGCACCCGCAGAGTCCCGTCGGCCAATGGACCGAGCCCCATGGCCGACAAGCCGCCAGCCACGCGGTCAACGACCCGCTGGAAGAGCGCTGGTGGGAAGTGTTCCACGACGCGCAGCTCACCGCGCTTACCCATCGTGCGCTGACCGATAACCTTGACCTGAAACTCGCCAGCAGCCGCCTGCAACAAAGCCGCGCCGCGCGCCAGGTGATCACCGCCGAGCGCTACCCGACCGTCAACGCCACCGGCGATTACCTGCGTCAGCGCAACAGCGCCGATGGCTTGAGCGATGCCTCGGGCAAGAACGGCCGCTCGGCGTTCAACCAGTGGGACATGGGTTTCTCCGCCGCCTGGGAACTGGACTTCTGGGGCCGGGTAAAACGCGAAACCGAAGCCGCCGACGCCACCCTGCAAGTCGCCGAAAACGACCGCCGCGCGGTGCTGTTGTCGGTGCTGGCGGAAACCGCCCAGGACTACATCCAGCTGCGCGGCGTGCAAAACACCCGCGCCGTCACCGAGCAAAACCTCGAGGTGGCGCGCCACAGCCTGAAGCTCTCGCAACTGCGCCTGGCCGACGGTGTCGCCACTGACCTGGACGTAGCCGAAGCCGCTGCTCAAGTGGCCGCCATCGAGGCGCGCCTGCCGGATTTGCAGCAACGCCAGGACCAGTTGATCAACGCCCTGAGCCTGCTGATGGGCGAGCCGCCACAAGCCTTGTACGCCGAATTGTCCAAGGACGCTGCGGTGCCGCAAACCCAACGCCAGGTCGCCATCGGCCTGCCGTCGCAACTGGCCGAGCGCCGCCCGGATATCCGCCAGGCCGAAGCTCGCTTGCATGCGGCCACCGCCTCCATTGGTGTGGCCAAGGGCGACTTCTACCCGCGCATCACCCTGTCTGGCAGCGTGGGCTCCCAGGCGTTGCAGCTGGCGGATTTCGGCTCGTGGAGTTCGCGTGCATTCGCCTTTGGCCCACAACTGAGCTTGCCGATTTTCAACGGTGGCCGGTTGCAAGGCATGCTCGATCTGCGCGAAGCCCAGCAACAGGAGGCAGCCCTGGCCTACCAGCAGACCGTGCTGCGGGCCTGGCATGAAATCGATGATCAACTGACCCGCTACAACGCCAGCCAACTGCGGCGCGACAGCCTTGCCGAAGCCGTGCGGCAGAACCAGATCGCCCTCGCTACTGCGCAGCATCAATACGTCGAAGGCGTGGTGGATTTCGTCAACGTACTGACCGTGCAAAGTGCGTTGCTGGCGACCCAGGAGCAGTGGGTGGAAAGCTCCACCGGCGTGTCCCTGGCCATGGTCGGGTTGTACAAGGCATTGGGTGGGGGCTGGGAGTCGGTGTATCCGGAACAGACGGCAGGGCGTTAATACCAGTGCCCACAGTCCAGGGACTGTGGGCATTCAAGGATTCTGCAAAAACACCACATACCCTCGAAACCACTCACTGCCCTTCAAATACCCCGGCTCCTCCCACTCTCCACCCTGAATCAACCCAATCTTGAACGGCACCCCCAACCGGTTCATGCGTGGCAGATACGCCGCGTAGTCCGGGATGCTGTGGCGGCCCTGGTAGGTCTGCACCACCACTTCATCAATCACGCCCTTGAGTTGTGCGATGGCGGCCGGGTCGGCATTGCTGCTCCAGTCCATCAGCCCGGTGATGCTCAGGCGTAGATCCTTGGGCAAGCGTTGGCGCAGGTCGCGCAGGAAATCCGCGTATTCGTCGAGGTATTGCGTGCGCGCATCGAAGTCGATCTGGATGCCCACCACCGGGTTGCCCGCATCCCGCCAGCGTTGCACCTGGCCGAGCATCTGGCTGTACACCGACTCGGGCCAGTGCAGGGTGTGGGCGCGGTACACCACCCAGATTTCACCCTGGGTGATGCGCGGCACACTCATGCCCTGGGCGATGAATTGCACACCACGCCGGGGCGCGCGGCGGGTCGAGTTGATCTGGCCCTGGAGGATGTACAGGGTTTTCGCCTGCTTGAGCACCGGCTGCGGCGCAACGCCGCTCCACAGCCAGAACGCGTCATGGTCGCGGGCGTCCACCGCGCCGAAGGCCGGGCTTGCCAGCAGGAGCAGGGCCAGCCAGAAGCGCTTCACGGCTTACCAGTAGTACTGCAGCGACTTGCCCCACTGGGTGTCGGCGAACCCGGTTTTCAACTGGCGGAACCAGCCTTTGCGCACGTTCTTGTCGACGTCTTCGCCACCGCAACTGTTGTAGCCCGAAGGTCCGTAGCAGTTGATGGCACGAAACAGCGCGTAGGCCTTGTCGTTTCGCGGTGCCTTGGGATTGCCGATCACCCGCTTGTAGCCCTCCAGTCGCGAGAAGGTTTCACCCTTGAAGGGCGAGGCAGTGCTGCCCAGGCTGCCGGCGGAGCGCGCTTGTTCCAGGGGCATGCCGTCCAGGCCGTTACGCAGGACGAATTCCCCCAGGCAGTTCAGGCCCTGCGGGTTTTTCGGATCGGCCTGCAAGGTGCTGGCGATTTGCGCGATGCTCGGGCAGGTGTAGCCGGACTCGGCCTTGTCACCGTTCCACTGGAACAGTCTCAACGACTGGCCGCCGCTGTAGACGTAGCCCAGGCTGGTGCCGAGCTTTTCATCGGGAACCGAGGCGGGCAGTTGCTTGAGGTCCTCGGCAAAGGTCTCGAACTGGCCGCGCAGCAGGTCTTTATAGAGCAGCGTGAATTGCGCAGTCTGGCGCTCTACCGGGTCTTCGGCGTGGGCAAGCTGTTGGCGCAGCAGGTCGGGACCGGCGACGTTGCGCAGCAGGATATAGCGCACCTGCTTGGCACTGATCGGCGAATCGGCGGCGAATACCTTGGCCAGCTGGCCGCTGCGTTCGTAGTTCATCGCCAATGCCAGCTCCAGCTGGTCACGTTGCAACGGTTGCTTGGTCAGCGGCAGCAGTTGCAGCCACAGCGCTTCGGCGGCTTTCCAGTCTTCCTTGGCTTCCAGCGCGAGGCCACGCAGGGTCTGTTGGCTGAAAGCGAAGTAGTCGAGATTCGACGGCACGTCTTGCGGCAGCAGCTTCAAGGTACGGTCGGGCTGATGCTCGACGTTCAGGGCAAACGCCGCCTGCACGTAGGCATACAGCGCGGGCTCCTGCGCGAACACCGCTTTTTGTGCATCGAGCGCTTCACGCGTGAGCTTCGGCGGCTCGCCGGCACGCATCCACATCAGGTCGTTGAGGGCCAGGATCAGCGGGTTGCCCACAGGTGCCGTGGTGCTGGTCAGCAGCTTGGTGTCGGCTTCCTGCACCAGTTCATCCAGCGACACGTTGCGCTGGGCATCGGTGGCCTGGGTCAGTTGCCAGGCAAAGTCGTCCGCCAGTTTGTCGGGGTTGGGCGCCAGCCAGTGCACCCGGCGCAACAGGCCACGGGCGGAGGCGGCGTATTCGCCCTGTGGATAAGTTTTCAGGTAGTCGTCGAAAGCGCTTTCGGCCCGTTGCAGGGCAGACTTATCCACATGCTCAAGCGACGGCGTGCCGTATTCATCGAAGGCATTTTGCTGGGCGTCGTTCAGCGCGGTGCGGGCGGTCATGTACAGCGCTGTTTCCTTCAGCCAGGGCAGCGAGCTGCTCGTCAGCCCGGCAAAACCTTTTTGCGCATCGCTGAAGCGTCCGCTGTAAAAGTCCCCGGCGGCTTTCAGGTAGGTGAGCAATGCCTGGCCGTCTGCCGATTTGATTTGGTCGGCCTCGCCTGCCGCTACGCCGTCCGAGGAGCAACTGCCGAGCATCTGCAGCCGCAGCTTGGCCAGTAACTGGCGCTCGGCCTGCGGTACATCGGCCTTCACCACCTGGCTGATAAACGCGGCGGCACTGTCATCGGCGTTGCTGCGGCAGCGGCTGCCTTCGCCGGAAAGGAAGGCTTCACCGGCGGTCTTGGCGTCGTCGCGGGTGATGCCCAGCGGGCTGAGCAGTGCAACCAGTTCGGCGGTGCGCGAGTCGTCGGGTTTGTTGTCGGGCTCATCCGCAGCCGGCATAAGCCGATACACCGGAAAGGGCACCGGGCCAAATCCTTCGGACACGTCCTGCTCGCCCAAGGCATTCGGCGCCAGCGGCATGACGTTTTTGTCCGCCAGCAACAGCCGCAGGTTGACCCGGCTGTCATTGCCGGGGCTCAGGAAGGGCAGGTTGCTGCACACGTCCAGGCTGTTGCGCGACACCCGCCAATCCGGGTAGCAAGAGTCATCGCCGCTGGCGTGGGCCTGGAAGGGAAGGGTGGCGAGCAATGCCAGTGCCAGGGGTGACAGAAGACCGATGCGCATGAAATGTCCTTGATCCTGAATCCATGGAAGGCAGCAATCATAGCGTGATCCGATGAAAGCGTCGGAGACGTCCTGCGCAAAATTCAGATTTGTCCGATTGGCGGATGGTTGGTCAAATCCATGCAAAACAGCGGGCGAATCAAGGCCTTTTGACCTAGAGTGGCGGGTGTTCGCGCAAGCGCAGGTTCAGTAGTGGGTGAGGAAGTAGAGGTGCGACGCTCTGTGGCGGAACAAGACAACAAGGCCGGGGCATTGCCCGTGCTCAATCCTGGCCTATGGGAGAATGCCGGCTGGCTGGCTCGGTTGTGGTGGGTACCGCTGGTGGCGTTGGCCATGGCCATGCGTTTCTATGGCCTGACCGCCTCCGCCATCTGGGGCGATGAAGGTTCAAGCCTGCTGCTCGCCGAGTATTCCCTGGAAGACCTGTGGTTTCACGCCGCACATGACGTTCATCCGCCGCTGTATTTCTGCATGCTGCGCGGCTGGATCGAGGTGTTCGGCGACAGCATTTTCTCCCTGCGCAGCATGAGTGCGATCCCCGGTGTGGTCGCAGTCGGCCTGGGAATCTGGCTGACAAGGCTGGTCGCGACCCGTCGCGCGGCGGTGCTGGCCGGGATTCTGTTGGCGTTGCTGCCCACGGCAGTGCGCTACAGCCAGGAAGTGCGGATGTATTCGCTGCTGGGCGTATGGCTGCTGGCCGCCACCCTGGCATTGGTGTATTGGGTCCGCCAGCCTGAGCGCAAGCGCTATCTGGTGGCCTATGCGCTGTTGATGACGGCAGCCTTCTACACCCACTATTTCACCGCGTTGTGCGTGCTGGTGCATTGGTCATGGCTGCTGTTGCTGCGCCAGCCACGGGCCGGCGGCCTGCGCCTGGTCACGCGTGCGGGCTGGTGGGTGGCCAACGTTGCCATTGTGTTGCTGTACTTGCCCTGGCTCCCGAATCTGCTGGGCCTGGTGCAGCACACCGAAGAACTCAAGGTGGGCGGTGATATTGGCTGGGAAGACCCGGTCAACCTGTATTCCGTGCCGTCGATGGTGTGGCAGTTCCTCATTCAGGACCCGGGCGACCACTTGTGGCGACCGCTCTTTGTGGTGTTTCCGTTATTGCTGATGGCGCTGGTCGGTATGACTGCCTGGCGCGATCAAAGCCGCTACCGCTTCGGTTGGCTGCTGGGGCTTTTTTTCATGCTGCCGGTGCTGCTGGTCTATGGGGTTTCGTTTATTTCCCCGGTGTTTATCGAGCGTTATCTCACCGCCTACGCGATGAGTTTGCCGATCATCGTGGCGTTGGCCGTCGACCGTCTGTCGCCGCGCCTGCCGCTCGCAGCAGCGGCAGTCTTCGTGTTGTTTGTCGGGGTCGAGCTGGTGGGCGTGAAGACCAACTCCACCGTCGATGAGCATGATCAGTTCAACGTGGTGGTGGAGTTCGTCAATCGCAACTACCAGGAAGATGACCGCATCGTCATCAGCGACATGCTGTGGTACCTGCCCTACGTCTATTACGATGAGACCGACGCCCAGTTGCAGCTTTTCACACCGCCGACCGCCGCCGGCAAGTCCACCCGGCCTAATGCCTATGGTTTTGGCACCCTGGTGGACCAGGATGGCGGGCGCATCTACCTTGATCGCTTGTCGGTGTTACCCGCCGAGATCCAGCGTGTATGGCTGATCAGCGCCGCGGAGCCGCCGGATGAGTTTGCCCCGTTGCCGGCCGGATGGCGTCAGCTCAGCCAGCAGGACGGCGGCGGCGCGCGGGCCCGGCTGTTCGTGCTGTGTAACGCGCCAGCGGGCGTGCACCGTGAGGGCTGCGATTAATCCGCGCAACACCTGAGAGGTTTATGTTCGCCTGGGGGGCTAGACTCAGGTGAACCCTCTCTCCAGGAACGCCTCATGGAATCCCCAGTCCACAACTTGCCATCGTTGTTCAAACAGCTCGGTTTGCCCGATGACCCGGTCAGCATCGAGCGGTTCATCGCGGTCCACTCCCCACTCAAGCCCGAATTGCATCTGGCGGAAGCGTTTTTCTGGACGCCGGCCCAGCGGGCGTTTTTGCGTGAAGAGATTCTGGAGGACGCGGATTGGGCGGAGGTGGTGGATGAGTTGAATTTGCGGTTGAGAGAGGGGCGAGGAGTCTAGGCCGTCAAGAGGCGGTTGCTTTCTCTGGTGGCCATTGGCGAGCGGTGTGCACAAGCGCCACGACCCTTTCTACGTCGGGCTCAAGTTGGTAAGCAAGGCGGTAGCTTGGATGAGGAATGACTTCGCGTGTGCCTGTGATCCTGCCGAGTGGGCCGATTTCTGGGTGTTTTGCCAGCCCCAGCACTGCACTGCTGAAGCGTCGATCCATATCGGCTGCGGCTTGTGGGTTTTTCTCAAATAAAAAGTCCCAGATATCCCTACGGTCCTGCGCCGCTTCCGGCGTCCAGGCAACCCTCATTCCTGATTATCTACGTGAGCACGTTTCGCAGAAAACTCAGCTTCCAAATCCTCATTGGAAATCTCTCTGCCTGCCTGTATCGAGGCGCGAGAGGCGTCTACTTTACGCTGCAAGAACGCGTCGTACTCCCGTGATTCCTGCTGGGCCTGGACAAACTGACGCATCATATCTCGCACGATTTGCGATGCAGGACGGTGGGTAGCCTCGCACTCGGCCATGAATTGGTCGCGTAGTTCCGACTCAAGCTTCAAGGTGAAAACGGCTAGTTTTGACATAAGTGAATGCTCTAGATTGGTATGTACGAAGTATATACAACGTGCATACCTGACGACGCATGTGAGCTGAGCGAGGCGACTGACGGTTGCTGACAGCAAACCACCTTTCCCCAAACCAGCTTTACTTAGCCCACGGGCCATCCACCCATCCGCAAATTTGTATCAAAACTTGACTGCATTGGATCCATCGACCATATTGATAGTTAGCAAACTAACTGTATGCGAATAATCCAGTGTCCCAGACCCTCGAACAACTCCAGATGAACATCAGCAGCAGCATGGTGGTAGGTGCCAGGACCTGGCGCAAAATCTGCCAGACCACGCTCGTCAGCTATGGCATCTCCGAAGCCTGCGCCGTGCCGCTGCTGATGATCGGCCGCCTCGGCGACGGTGTGCACCAGGTGAAGGTAGCCCAGGCCGCCGGGATGGAAAGCCCGTCCCTGGTGCGCCTGTTGGATCAGCTGTGCAGTTCCGGCTATGTGTGCCGCACCGAAGACATCCACGACCGCCGCGCCAAGGCCTTGAGCCTCACCGAGCGTGGCCGCGAGCTGGTGCAGGCAGTGGAACAGCAACTGGTGCGCCTGCGCCGCGAGGTGCTGGCGACAATCGACCCCGATGACCTGGAAGCTGCTTTGCGTGTACTGCGGGCCTTCGAAGGTGCCAATCAACATCCCATGGTTGTGAGTTCTTGAACGGATTTTTTACCGGCATGCCGCCGGCCAGGGATTGGTTCTACGGCGTAAGGACATTCGCCGCTTCAATGATCGCGTTGTACATCGCCATGCTGATGCAAATGCCGCGTCCGTATTGGGCGATGGCCACGGTGTATATCGTGTCCAGCCCGTTTGTCGGCCCTACCAGCTCCAAAGCGCTGTACCGGGCGGTCGGTACCTTCATGGGCGCCGCCGCTGCGGTGTTTTTTGTGCCGATGTTTGTGCAGACGCCTTACCTGCTGGTGGTGGTGATCGCGCTGTGGACCGGGATTCTGCTGTTCCTGTCCCTGCACCTGCGCACCGCCGACAGCTATGCGCTGATGCTGGCCGGCTACACCTTGCCGCTGATCGCCCTGCCGGTGGTGGATAACCCGCTGGCGGTGTGGGATGTGGCCGAAGCGCGGACTGAAGAAATCTTCCTTGGCATTGCCGTGGCGGCCGTGGTCGGTGCGATGTTCTGGCCGCGACGCCTGGCGCCGGTGTTCGATGACTCGGTAAGCAAGTGGTTTGCCGACGCGCAGGTCTACAGCCGGCGCTTCCTCAGCCGCAACGTCCAGCCCGAAGAAATCAGCACCCTGCGCGGCGGCATGGTTGCCACCTTCAACACCCTGGAATTGATGATCGGCCAGTTGCCCCATGAGGGCTCGCGGCCGCAAACGGTGCGCAACACCAAGGAGCTGCGCGGGCGGATGATCCACCTGCTGCCGGTGATCGATGCCCTCGACGACGCCGTGTACGCCTTGGAACATCGCGCGCCGGAATTGCTCGACCGCTTCACACCGTTGCTGACCGCCGCCAACGAGTGGCTGGTCAGCACGCAAAAGGATGCGCCCCTCGAACGCTGGCGTGTCCTGCGCGACCAGATCGAAGCCCTGCAACCCGATGCCGACGCCCTGGATGACCGCCACCAGTTGCTGTTCTCCAACGCCCTGTATCGCCTCGGCGAGTGGGTGGATCTGTGGCAAGACTGCCGCAGCCTGCAAGCCGCCATCCAGTGCGAAAGCCAGGACAGCTGGCGCGCAGTTTACCGCCACTGGCGCCTGGGCCGGCTGACGCCATTCCTCGACCGTGGCCTGATGTTCTACTCGGCGTTTTCCACCGTCACCGCGATCATCGTCGCCTCGGTGTTGTGGATCCTGCTGGGCTGGACCGACGGTGGCAGCGCGGTGATCCTCGCGGCGGTGGCCTGCAGCTTCTTCGCCTCGATGGACGACCCGGCGCCGCAGATCTACCGGTTCTTTTTCTGGACCGCGATGTCGGTGCTGTTCGCCAGCCTCTACCTGTTTCTGGTGCTGCCCAACCTGCACGATTTCCCGATGCTGGTGCTGGCGTTTTCGGTGCCCTTTATCTGCATCGGCACGCTGACGGTACAGCCGCGTTTCTACCTCGGCATGCTGCTGACGCTGGTCAACACCTCGTCGTTCATCAGCATCCAGGGTGCCTACGACGCGGACTTCCTGGCCTTTGCCAACTCCAACCTGGCGGGCCCGGTGGGCCTGTTGTTCGCCTTTGTCTGGACCCTGATTGCCCGGCCGTTCGGCGCTGAGCTTGCGGCCAAGCGCCTGACCCGTTTCAGCTGGCGCGACATCGTCACCCTGACCGAGCCTGCGACCCTGGCCGAACACCGCAAGATGGGCGTGCAAATGCTCGACCGCCTGATGCAACACCTGCCGCGCCTGGCCATGACCGGCCAGGACACCGGCATCGCCCTGCGGGAAGTGCGGGTGGCGCTGAACCTGCTGGACCTGCTGGCGTACTCGCCGCGCATCCTCGGGGTGCCGCGTGTGTTGTTGAACCAGGTGGTGGAAGGCGTCGGCGGTTACTTCAAGGCCTGCCTCAAGGCCGGTGAACGTCTGCCGGCCCCCAGCGGTCTGCTGATGACCCTCGACCGTACCCGCCGCGCCCTCAACGGCCAGGGCCTGCAAGGCGAGGACGAAACCCGCCTGCATTTGTTGCACGCCCTCAGCGGCTTGCGCCTGGCGCTGTTGCCCGGCGTGGAATTTCTTGGCGGCACAGAGATGGAAGCGCCGTTACCCGATGGAGCGCCTTTATGATCGGTGATCTGGATATCAGCGGGGTGTTCCTGCCCACGTTGCTGGTGCTGATGGGCATTACGTATGTGTTGTACCTGGTGGTGCACGGGCTGTTGACCCGCGTCCACTTCTATCGCCTGGTCTGGCACCGGGCATTGTTCAATGTGGGTCTCTACGCTCTGTTGCTGGGCGCAGTGGATTCACTCAGTCGATACCTCATGACATGAAAAAACCTTTTTTGACCATTGGCCGTGTAGTCCTGACGTTACTGGTGGTGACCTTCGCCTGCGTCGTGGTGTGGCGCATGGTGATGTACTACATGTTCGCGCCGTGGACCCGTGACGGCCACATCCGTGCCGACATCGTGCAGATCGCCCCGGACGTGTCCGGGCTGATCCAGCAAGTGGACGTGCGCGATAACCAGTTGGTGGTGCGCGGCCAGGTGCTGTTCTCCGTCGACCAGGACCGTTTCAAGCTGGCCCTGCGCCAGGCCCAGGCCGCCGTGGCCGACCGTCAGGAAACCCTGGCCCAGGCCGTGCGCGAGAACAAGCGTAACCGTGGCCTCGGCAACCTGGTGGCCAGCGAGCAACTGGAAGAAAGCCAGTCCCGCGTCGCCCGTGCCCAATCGGCCCTGGCCGAGTCGCAAGTGGCGGTGGATGCCGCGCAACTCAACCTGGACCGCTCGGTGATCCGCAGCCCCGTGGACGGCTACATCAACGACCGTGCGCCGCGTAACCAGGAGTTCGTGACCGCCGGGCGTCCGGTGTTGTCGGTGGTGGACAGCAACTCGTTCCACATCGACGGCTACTTTGAAGAGACCAAGCTCGACGGCATTCACGTCGGCCAGAGCGTCGACATCCGCGTGATCGGCGACAACGCTCGCCTGCGCGGGCATGTGCAGAGCATCGTCGCCGGTATCGAAGACCGTGACCGCACCAGCGGCTCCAACCTGCTGCCCAACGTCAACCCGGCGTTCAGCTGGGTGCGCCTGGCCCAGCGGATTCCGGTGCGCATTGCGTTTGACGATGTGCCGGCAGACTTCCGCATGATTGCCGGGCGCACCGCCACCGTGTCGATCATCGACGACCAACCCAAGTCGGAGAACAAGCCATGAAACGGCTTTTAGCAACCGCCGGGCTGGGGTTGTTGCTGTCGGCCTGCCAAGTGGTGGGGCCCGATTACAAGCTGCCGGACAAGGCGGCCGTGAACCGCGGTGACCTTCAGGGCCAGTTGGCCGGGGAGGGCAGCAATGTGGTGTCGGCGCCGGTACCGGCGGACTGGTGGAAGCTCTACCAGGACCCGCGCCTGGATAAGCTGGTGGAGCAGGCCATGGCCTCCAACACCGACCTGCGGGTGGCTGCGGCCAACTTGCAGCGCTCGCGCTATCAGGTGCAGCAAGCCGAATCGGCCGGCGGCTGGAGTGCCGGCGCCAAGGCCGAAGCCCAGCGCCTGCAAGAATCGGGTGAGGCCTATTTGCTGACGGAAAAAGTCCCGGTGGCGAATATCGGCAGCGCCAGTATCAGCACCTCCTATCAATTCGATTTGTTCGGCACCTTGCAGCGCGGCATTGAAAGCTCCCAGGCCACTGCCGATGCGGCCCAGGCGGCGTCCGATATCGCCCGTATCACGCTGGTGGCGGACGTGGTGCGCTCCTACACCCAGGTGTGTGCGGCCAACGAAGAGCTGGCGATCGCCAACGAGTCCCTCGACCTGCAAGCCCAGAGCACGCACCTGACCCAGCGCCTGCGGGATGCCGGGCGCGGTGATGAAACCCAGGTCACCCGTTCGCAAACCCAATACAAATCCTTGCGCGCCGAAATGCCGCGCTATGAAGCACTGCGCCAGGCCGGGCTGTTCCGCCTGTCGATGTTGCTGGCCAGGCCGCTGGATCAACTGCCGGCCGGCACTGCCCAATGCGCCGAGCTGCCGCACATCGCGCAGTTGTTGCCGGTGGGCGATGGCGCCACGCTGCTCAAGCGCCGCCCTGACGTGCGCCAGGCCGAACGCCAACTGGCGGCGGCCACCGCGCGCATCGGTGTGGCCACCGGCGCGCTGTACCCGGACATCAGCATCGGCGCCACCGTGGGTACCGTCGGCATCCTGGATGACCTCGGCACCCCGGCCACCAACCGTTGGGGCTTTGGCCCGCTGATCAGCTGGACGCTGCCGACCAACGGCGCCCGCGCCCGCATCCACGAAGCCGAAGCCGCGACCCAGGGCGCCCTGGCGCACTTCGACGGGGTGGTGCTCAACGCTATCCGTGAAACCCAGACGGGCCTGGCGCAATACACCGCGCAACTGCAACGCCGCGATGCCCTGGCGGATGCCGGCGCGTCGGCCAAAGAGGCGGCGGAGCAGACGCACCGGTTCTTCCAGGCCGGCCGCGCGTCGTTCCTGGCCGACCTGCAAGCCACTCGCACCTACACCGACGTGCGGGCGCAATTGGCGGCGGCGAACACCCAGGTTGCCATGAGCCAGATCGATTTGTTCCTGGCCCTGGGCGGTGGCTGGGAAAGTGGACGAACGCAAGCCACACAAGCCAGCAAACCCTGAGCTGATTGCTATGCTTTGACAGGCGGACTTACGTGATGGTCCGCTGGTCACTGCTCGCGTTTGCTCATGGGGATTCCAATAATGAAAAACCCTTATGCTCCCGCTTTCTGGTGCGTGTTCTTCGCACTGGTGTTGCTATCGGCGACTTACTTCTACGGCATCATGCTGGCCCATCAAATCGACAAGGCCATGGTGTTCCTCGACAGCGCCAGCGCGCTGATCGCGGTGCTGTCCATCGGCGTGGTGGCCTGGGCCTCCTACCAGGGCCAGCGAATCAAGCGAAGACTACTCGAACAAGGCAAGACCCGCGTGGCGATCTGGGACACCAAGGTTGCCCTGCGTCGGGTCGAGACAGTGTTCGACCGCTACTTCTGGGGCAGCTACTGGCAGCCGGGGCGCACCTTCCAGGAAGTCATGGGCGAACTGACCGGCACACCGCTGGAAAAAAGCCTCGAAGCCCTGAAAAAACAATGCGTGATGCTTGATCGGCAAGTCGCCGACGGACGGCATTGGCTGAATAACGCCCGGGAATTATCCGATGTGGCCACTGCGATGGCGCGAGAGCGTTACCAGCTGGATTTTTATGATCCCAAGTCGGATACGCCGGGCAATGCGGTGATTCACCGTGAGTTTGAGGTGCTGGTGTATACGTGGACGGCGCGCCTGAAAAGCTTCGACCATCAACTCGATGAGATCGAAACCGAGTATTCCTGAAATCTGTGGTGTCTGTACTGACGCCTTCGCGAGCAAGCCCGCTCCCACATTCGATCGAGTTCCATCTTTGGAATGCAGTCGAATGTGGGAGCGGGCTTGCTCGCGAAGGCACTTTACCGTTCAGCGCTGAAGTCTGCGCCTATTGAAAAATTGGGCTGCATACGCCAGCCAATGCTAATCTTCCCCGGATTTCGGCGGGCTTGAGCCGACACCCTTCGGGGTTCAGGGAAGACAGCCCACTTCACAGGATTTGATCAGGTCACTACATGAATAAGCCAGCAGTCGTTCTCTTGGGTATCGTCGTCGCCATTGGTGCAATCAGTGCAGGCGGTGCCTGGTACACCGGCAAGCAACTGGAGCCGGTGCTGCAAACCGCCATCCAGGACGCCAACAAGGAACTGCAGACCTCCATGGCCGGTGTCGACGGCACTGTGACCCTCGAACTGGTCTCCCTCGACCGTCAGCTGTTCAGCAGCACCGCCCACTATCGCCTCAAGGCCCAGGGCGCGGTGTTCGGCGAAAATCATCAGGACACCGAACTGCTGTTCGTCGACCATATCGAACACGGCCCGCTGCCGTTCTCGCGCCTGGTGTCGCTGAAGTGGCTGCCGGTCATGGCCACCAGTCATTACGAACTCGAGAAAAACCCCACCACCGAAAAATGGTTCGCTGCCAGCAAGGACGTGTCGCCCCTCAAAGGCGTGGCCAACATCGGTTATGACCGCTCGGTGACCGGCAACGTTGAACTGCTGCCCCTGGAACTCAAGGACGACAAGTCGGCCGTGAGCTTCTCCGGCGCCAACCTCGACTTCGACTCCACCGCCGAAGGCAAGAAGGTCAAGGCCAGCGGCTACATGGACAGCCTCAAGGTCTCGGTTGTCGATGCCAACAACGCCAAGCTGGATGCGGAGCTGAGCGGCCTGACCATCGCCAGCAACCTGGAAAAAACCACCTTCGGTTTCTACACCGGGCAAAACACCGTCGAGCTGACCAACACCAAGGTCACCTTCGGCCCGCAGCAAGCAGTGCTGACTCTCAAGAACTTTGAGCAGAAAGACAGCAGCGAAACCAAGGACAACAACCTGGCCGGCCGCGTCGACTACAAGATCGACGAGATCGGTTACCAGGGCAAGCCCGTGGGTTCGGCGGCCATGGCCGTCAGCATGAAGAACGTCGACATCCCGTCGATGCTGGTACTGACCAAGCTCTACCAGGAAAAAGTACAGCCGGCCCAGGCCGCTGCCGCTGCTGGCCAGCCCGTGCCTGAGTTGCAACTGACCGAAGCCGAGCAGACCCTGGCCCAGGCCAACGTCGACCAACTGCTGGCTGCCAAGCCGCAAGTGGCGGTAGAAAACCTGTCGCTGAAAACCACCAATGGCGAGAGCCGCTTCAACCTGGTGGCGGACTTCGCCAAGCCGTCGAGCATGGACCTGCCGCCGGTTGAACTGGGCAAGCAAATCGTTGCGCTGCTGGACGCCAACCTGACCCTGTCCAAGCCGATGATCCAGGACGTTGCCGGCCTGCAGGCGCAGATTGGTGGTGTGACCGACCCGAAAGCCATCGAGCAGCAATCCCAGATGGCCAGCGAGATGATCAGCGGCATGGCCGTGGGTACTCAACTGGCGACCCTGGTGGGTACCGATATCGTGTCCAAGCTGCACTACGCCAACAATGAAGTGACCTTCAACGGCCAGAAAATGACCGTCGAGCAATTCATTGGTTTTGTGCTGGGCAAGTTCGGCGCGGTCAGCGGCGCTCAATAAGACTCGGCTCAAAGTGATGTAGGCCAATTCTGAACAATTGTTCTGAATTGGCCTTTTTTGTACCCCCCTCAAGGATATTGCGCCCCGGGAAAGCTTGGCCGCGTCATCAGATGCCGGCCGCCTGGAGTATCGTGCAGGTGAACTTATCGCTACAGCTTTCCCTGGTGAGGAAGCTGACGACATGTCGCGTAATATTCATCCGTTTATCCGCCTGGCCCTGTGCAGCCAACTGCTCTGGCCCGTCGTGGCATCGGCCGATGCGGCCTATGATTCGCTGATCAACCAGGCCCGCAGTGGCAACTATGGTCCGGCCCTCAACCTGTTGCGCCAAATGCCCGCCGAGCGCCAGACGCCGGGGCAGGTCAGCGATCACCTGTTGATTGCCAGCTGGGCGCGCCAGGACGCCGAGGTGCTGACGGTCTACGAGGCCCAGGGCCGCTCACGCACCCTCACCACCCAGGCGCTGGCCACCGTCGCCCGCACCTATCGCAACCAGCAGCGTTGGGAACCGGCGATTGCCGTGTATCGCCTGGCGTTGCTGCGCGAGCCGAATAATCCGGACTTGCAACTCGGCCTGGCCCTGACCCAGGCGGACGCCGGCCAGACCGCTGAAGCGGTGCAGCGCACCCGCGCCCTGGTGGCCGCCAAGCCCGACGACGCCGACCGCCGCATGGCCCTGGGTTACGCACTGACCCGTGCCGGCTCTACCTATGACGCGCTGTTCGAATTCGACCAGGCGTTCATGCGTGCCGGCAACAAACCTGAAGTCGTCCGCGAATACATCGTCGCCCTGCAACGTGCGCGCCTGCCGGAACCGGCCCTGCGCCTCGCTGCCCGGCGCCCTGGCCTGTTGGACCCGGTCACCCAACGCCGCCTCGAAGGCGACCTGGCCGCCGAGCGCGTGCGCATGGCCGAGTTCGCGACCCGCAGTGAAAAAGAGCGCTACGTCATCGCCGACCGTGCCCTCAAGGATTACGACCAACTGCTCACCACCTGGACACCGGATGCCAACGCCCATGATGACGTGGTGCGCTGGCGCATCGACCGTCTGGGCGCGCTGAAAGCCCGGGCGCGCACCGCCGAGGTGATCCGCGATTACGAAGTCTTGAAGGGCGAAGGCGTGCAACTGCCGACCTACGCCCTGCGCTGGGTCGCTGCCGCCTACCTCGACCAGCGCCAGCCGGAAAAGGCCGCGCCGCTGTATCGCCAGGCCCTGGCGGCAAGCGATGCGGACGCCGGCGATCACGTCGAAGACAGCACCGCGCTGTTCTACGCCCTGCTCGAAAACGATCAAGTGGTGGAAGCTCGCGAAGTCGCCGACAACCTGGCGAGCACCCAGAAACCCCGGGTCGAGCTCAAGGGCTTGCCCATCGGCAACCCCAACGACGCCTGGATGGACGCCCAACAATTGGCCGCCCAGGCCGGCACCTATGGCGCCGACCTGCCCGCCAGCGAAAAAGGCCTGGAAGCCCTGGTGCAACAGGCCCCGGGCAATATCGGCCTGCGCCTGGCCCAGGCCGATATGTACCGTGCCCGCGACTGGCCACGGCGCGCCGAAAACACCCTCAAGGAAACCGAAGCCCAGGCCCCGCGCGACATCGGCCTGGAGGTTTCCCAAGGCCACACTGCCCTCGATCTGCAGGAGTGGCGCCAACTCGATGCACTCACCGACGACGTGGTCGACCGCGCCCCGGACAACCGCCAGGTACAGCGCCTCAGCCGCCTGCGGGATGTGCACGACATGGCCGAATTGCGCGTCGAGGCCTACACCGGCAAAAGCAACGGCGGCGGCGATGACGGCGCGGGCGCGGTGTCCGGCAGCCGCGATTTCGGCATCGAAACCTTGCTCTACAGCCCGCCCATCGATGAAGACTGGCGCGTGTTTGGCGGGGCCGGCTACGCCACCGCCGATTTCGAAGAAGGCACCGGCCAACACCGTTGGCAGCGCCTCGGTGTAGAGCGGCGCACCCGCGACATGACCCTCGAAGCCGAGGTCTCCAACCACTCCTACGGCTTTGGCGACAAGCAGGGCGCACGCATCGCGATTGCCCGCGACATCAATGACCAATGGCAGTACGGCGGCAGTCTCGATTACCTCTCCGCGAGCACCCCGCTGCGGGCACTGAATGCCGACATTACTGCCAACGGCGGCAGCGGGTTTATCCGCTGGCGCGCCAACGAAAGCCGCGAATGGAAACTGGCCCTGAGCCCGTCCCACTTCAGCGACGGCAACAACCGCCTCGAAGCGCTGCTCACCGGTCGCCAGGGCGTGTACAGCTCGCCGGGGGTGCAAGTCGACCTGGGCCTGGAAGTCGGCACCAGCCACAACACCAAGGAGGACACGCCGTACTTCAACCCGCGCTCGGACTTCAGCGTGCTGCCCACGGCCACCGTCAACCACGTGCTCTACCACCGCTACGAAACCCAGTGGAGCCAGCAGTTCCAGGTGGGGGCGGGCACCTACAGCCAGCGCGACTACGGTACCGGCGGCGTTGCACTGGTGGGCTACGGCCAGCGGTTTCGCTGGAACGACGTGCTCGAAACCGGCGCCAACCTCAGCTGGATCAGCCGACCTTATGACGGTGAGCGCGAAAGCGACCTGCGCCTGATCGTCGACCTCACCTACCGCTTCTAGAAGAGTCCGATCATGCCTGTCTTGTCCCGTTGCCTGTTGGCCCTGGGGTTAATGCTGAGCAGCGCTTGCGCCCAGCAACCCGCACCTTTCACCCCACCCGCCGAGCGGCTCAAGCCTGCCAGCGAAGCGGCGTGGCCGAAGAACCATTTCCTCGGTATCGCCTACCACGACATCGAGGACCGCGACCCCGATCAGGCCGTCGTGGCCGTGCGCACCGAACGTTTGATCGAGCAGTTGGCGTGGCTGCGGGAAAACGGCTACCAGCCCGTCACCGTCGACCAGATTTTGGCGGCCCGCAACGGCGGCCCGGAGTTGCCGGCGAAGGCGATCATGCTCAGTTTCGATGACGGCTACGCGAGCTTCTACACCCGTGTGATGCCGATCCTGCGCAGCTACAACTGGCACGCGCTGCTGGCGCCGGTGGGTTCGTGGGTGGATACGCCGCTGAACCAGCCGGTGGATTTCGCCGGTACACCACGCCCGCGTTCGGACTTCCTGACCTGGCAGCAGGTGCGCGAAATCGCCCAGTCCGGCCTGGTGGAAATCGCCGCGCACACCGACGCCAATCACAAGGGCGTGCTGGCCAACCCACAGGGCAACCTGCAACCGGCCGCCACCACCCGACGCTTTGACCCGGCGACCCATCGCTACGAAACCGAAGCCCAGTTCCAGGCGCGGATGCGCACCGACGTGACGGCGATCTCCAACAAGATCCGTGCCGTCACCGGCAAGGCGCCGCGCGTGTGGGTGTGGCCTTACGGCGCTGCCGATGGCACCTCGCTGGCGGTGGTGGGCGAGCAGGGTTACCAGATGGCCCTGACCCTGGAAGACGGTCTCGACAGCCTCGGCAACCTGATGAGCAGCCCGCGCTTCCTGGTGGCCTCCGACCCGGACGGCGAACACTACGCCAACGCCATCGTCGCGACCCAGACTGAAGCCCCGCTGCGGGTGCTGCATGTGGACCTGGACAACGTCTACGACCCGGACCCGGAACAGCAGGTGCACAACCTCGACAAACTGATCCAGCGCGTGGTCGACATGGGCGCCAGCACCGTGTTTCTGCAGGCTTTCGCCGACCCCAAGGGCGATGGCCTGGTGCGTTCGCTGTACTTCCCCAACCGCCATTTGCCGGTGCGCGCCGACCTGTTCAACCGCGTCACCTGGCAACTGCGCACCCGGGCCCACGTGAACGTATTTGCCTGGATGCCGGTGCTCAGTTTCGCCCTCGATTCGAAGCTGCCCCGCGTCACCCGTTGGGACCCGCAAACCGGCAAGGTCGCCATCGACCCGGACCAGTACCAGCGCCTGTCGCCGTTCGATCCGAAAGTGCGGCAGGTCATCGGTGAGATCTACGAAGACCTGGCGCGCACCAGTGCCATCGACGGCGTGCTGTTCCACGACGACGCGGTGCTGTCGGACTTCGAAGACGCCAGCCCGCTGGCGCTCAAGGCCTACGCCGCCAATGGCCTGCCGGACACCATCGAAGCCCTGCGCGCCGACCCTGCGGTGATGCAGCGCTGGACGCGTTTCAAGAGCCGCTACCTGATCGACTTCACCCATGAGCTGACGGCCAAGGTCCGCAAGCTGCGCGGCCCGCAGGTGCAGACCGCACGCAATATCTTCGCCGAACCGATGCTCAACCCGGGCAGCGAAGCCTGGTTCGCGCAGAACCTCGACGACTTCCTCACCAGCTACGACTGGACTGCGCCGATGGCCATGCCGCTGATGGAAGGCCAGGACCTCAAGGGCTCCAACGCCTGGCTGGAAAAGCTCGTGGCCACCGTCAAGGCCCGCCCCGGCGCGCTGCAACGCACAGTCTTCGAGTTGCAAGCCAAGGACTGGCGCACCTCGGCCGCCCCCGATCTGGACGGTGCACAAATGGCCGAGTGGATGGGCGTGCTCAAGCGTCAGGGCGTGACCAGTTTTGGCTACTACCCCGACAACTTCCTGGAGAATTCGCCGGATCTGAAAACCGTGCGTCCGGCCCTTTCCAACCAGTGGAATCCTTGACTCATGTTCGACAGAATCCTCGCGCTTATCGTCTTGTCATTGGTATTGGGTGTGCCCCTTGGGCTGATCTTTTTGGTCACCGGGCAGTTCCTGATGGACTTCGTCTTCTTCTATCCGCTGTTCATGTCCGGCTTGTGGATCGCCGGCGGCCTGTACTTCTGGCTGCACTGGGAGCGCCACTGGCCGTGGGCGGATGACACCCCCGCGCCGGTACTCGCCGGTGAGCCGCTGATCTCGATCCTGATCCCTTGCTACAACGAAGGCGACAACGCCGCCGAAACCATCGGCGCCGCGTTGGCCCAGCAATACCGCAACATCGAAGTGATCGCGATCAACGATGGCTCCAGCGACAACACCGCCGCCGTGCTCGATGCGTTGGCCCTGAAAGAGCCGCGCCTGCGGGTGCTGCACCTGGCGCAAAACCAGGGCAAGGCTGTGGCCTTGCGCATGGGCGCGGTAGCAGCGCGCAGCGAATACCTGGTGTGCATCGACGGCGATGCGTTGCTCTCGCCGAACACCGCGGCGTACCTGGTGGCGCCGATGCTCGACAACCCGCGCCTGGGGGCGGTCACCGGCAACCCGCGCATTCGCACGCGCTCCACCTTGATCGGGCGGGTGCAGGTGGGCGAGTTCTCTTCGATCATCGGCTTGATCAAGCGCACCCAGCGGGTCTTCGGGCGGATCTTCACCGTCTCCGGCGTGGTGGTGGCGTTTCGGCGGGCGGCCCTGGACCGGGTCGACTACTGGAGCACCGACATGATCACCGAAGACATCGACGTGAGCTGGAAGCTGCAACTGGACCACTGGAGCATCTTCTACGAGCCTCGCGCGCTGTGCTGGATCCTGATGCCGGAAACCCTCGGCGGCCTGTGGAAGCAACGCCTGCGCTGGGCCCAGGGCGGCGCTGAAGTGCTGTTCAAAAATATTCGTGGCATCTGGCAATGGCGCCATCGCTACCTGTGGCCGCTGCTGTTCGAGTACTGCCTGTCCACCGGTTGGGCCTTCACCTTTTTGCTCTCGGTGATTTTTTGGGCCGTGGGCAAGGTGGTGACGCTGCCCGCCGCCATCGCCGTCGACTCGCTGATGCCGCCGGCCTTCACCGGCCTGCTGCTGGCGGTGGTATGCCTGGTGCAGTTCGCGGTGAGCATCATGATCGACCGGCGCTATGAAAAGGGCCTGTGGAAAACCCTGTTCTGGACCGTCTGGTACCCGTTGGTGTTTTGGCTGGTGAGCCTGTTCACCACCCTGGTCAGCTTCCCCAAGGTGCTGTTCCGCCAACACCAGAAACGCGCGCGCTGGGTCAGCCCGGATCGCGGAATCAAAGCCCCCACTACGGATGTGCAGCCATGAATCTGATCCGAACCCAACAGCGCCCGGTGATGTGGGCCATCGACGTATTCCTGACCCTGCTGGCCTGGGCCGGGCTGATTATCCTGCTGGTGCGCGGGCTGGTGCCGATGCTCGACAGCCACGGCGGCCCGCGGGTCGATGCGCCGATTTTCGCGGCGCTGGATACCTTGCAGATCTACCTGTGGATTGCCGTGTTCAACGCGATGGTGCTGATCAGTTGGGCACGCTACCAGCAGCGACGTGGCAAGCACTTTGCCCAGCGGCGCTCGGCGGCCAAGGCCTTGAGCGACCAGCATTTGAGCGACAGCTTCAGCCTGGGGGAAGGGGACCTGGAGCAACTGCGCCGCCCGGGTGTGCTGGTGATTCATAACGACCACGAAGGGGGCGTGCAGGAAGTGACAGCCCATGTGTCCCGGCATGTGGAGCGGCCAGGGTTGAAGTTGGTAGCGGGGCAGGAGCGGACCAAGGAGGTTGGTTAACCGGGATATCGAAAAATGGGATCCAATTCACAAAATAACCGCGAACTTTTCTCATCTTTTGGCTACTAACCAGTCTTGATACCGCATTGATGGCCAAGTAATGGCAATTGTAAGCGCCATCATTGGAGGTGTATCAAAACTGTTACCGCTTGTCGGAATAAAAATTCCAATTGCAAGCAATTAAACGTTGCATGATTTATTTATTGTTAATAATCAGCAACTTATATGCCTGTTAAACATAGCTTCCCACTAAGCCAGAATCTTGGCCCACCGGAAGTTCGATGTTAGTTTGCCGGCCCCCGCTTTTTCGACGGATCGAACATGTCTTTATTATTGCCACGGACTCGGCTGCTGCTGGGCGTTTGCCTGCTGACTTGCTTCGCACTCAATAGTGCGGTGGCGGCGCCTACGCCTGGCGATCAGGACCTGATCCGCGACCGGCAAAACCGTCTGCTGGAAGAACAGCGCCGGCGCCTTGAAGACCTCAAGGAACTGCCCGGCAAAGAAGCCAAGCCCCAAGCGCCTGCCACCCCGGCCGACACCCGTTGCTTCCCGATCAAAGACATCGAACTCAAGGGTGCCGACAGCCTGCCTGCACCGGACCGCGAGCGCCTGCTCAAGCCGTATATCGGCCAGTGCCTGGGCGTCTCCCAGCTCAACCAAGTGCTCAAGTCGATCACCGACTACTACATCGACAAAGGCATGGTTACCAGCCGTGCTTACTTGCCGCAGCAGGACCTTTCCACCGGCCACCTCCAGGTGTTGGTGGTGGAAGGCAAGCTCGAAGGCTTGAAGGGCGCCGACGGCAGCAACCTGTCCCCGCGCGAGCTGGCCATGGCCTTCCCCGGCAAGGTCGGCGAGCAGCTCAACCTGCGGGAAATCGAGCAGTTGGTGGACCAGTTGAATCGCTTGCCGTCCAAGCAGGCGCAAATGGAACTGACCCCCGGAAGCCAGGTGGGCGGCAGTGAAGTGCAGGTCAGGAACGTCCCGCAGAAGCCCTGGCGCGCCAGCCTGTCGCGCAATAACGACGGGCAGAAAAGTACTGGCGAACAGCAGTGGGGCGCCGGCCTTGAGTGGGACAGCCCCCTGGGCCTGGCCGACCAGTTGGTGTTGCGCGGTGGCCACGATGGCGTCAGCGACCATCAGAAAACCTCGAAAAACACCATGCTCTACTACAACGTGCCGTGGGGCTGGTGGAACTTCAGCTACACCTACAGCGAGAGTGATTACCGCACCTTTGGCGTAACCAACGACTTTAAATTCAAGCAGAACGGCGACAACGAAAACCACCAACTGCGCGCCGAGCGCGTGATCCATCGTGACGACGTGAGCAAGACCTCGGTGAACGTCGGCCTGTCGCACCTGCGCACCAACAACTACATCCTCGACGTGCGCACCGAGCCCAGCAGCAACCGCCTCAGTGAACTGCAACTGGGCATCAACCACGGTCGCCGCATCGGCAATGCCTTCGTCAACCTCGACCTGGGCATGCAGAACGGTATCGGCGCCTTCGATGCCCAAGCTGAAAACGAGCGCGATCAGTACGGCAATCGCCTGCCCAACGCGCGCTACCGCAAATACACCGCCACCGTCAGCTACTTGCAGCCGTTCACGCTATGGGGTGAGTCGTTCAGTTTCTCCAGCCTGGCCACCGGCCAACGCAGTGAAGACATTCTGTTCAGCCCCCAGCGCATGAGCCTCGGCGGCTCGGCCTCGGTGCGCGGTTTCAAAGACCAGCAGCTCACCGGCGACAGCGGCGGCTACTGGCGCAACGACGTGCGCTGGGCGCGCCCGGTGACCTGGGACTGGATGCGCCCGGCCTTTGCCGAATACGGCGCCAGCGTCGGCTACGACCAGGGTGTGATCAGCAACGACCGCTATAACGGTGAAGTGCATGGCCGGGTCTCGAGCAACTCGCTGGAGTTGTTCGCCCGTGGCAAATACGTCAGCACCAGCGTGACCTTTGCCCATTCCCTGGAACGCCCGGCAGTGATGAGCGAGCGCGAAGCGCCGATCTACTTCCGCATGGATTTCTTCCTGTAATTCAACGCCCCGTTACATCGAGAATATGACAATGGATGTTCGCCACTTTGCCTTCCTGGCCCGCCAACCTTCTGCTGCGCTGAAACCGCGAGACTCGTTCTTCGGCCTGCCCAAGCGCGGTTTGGTGCTGATCCTGGCCAACGCGCTGTTCTGGCAGCCGCTGCTGGCCCAGGCCGGAGGCATTGTGGTCAGTGCGCCGGGCACCACCGTCGGCCAGGCCGGCAATGGCGTACCGGTGGTGAACATCGCCACCCCCAATGGCAGTGGCTTGTCCCATAACCAATTCAAGGACTACAACGTCGGCCCCAACGGCGTGATCCTCAACAACGCCAACGGCCCCATGACGAACACCCAGCTGGGTGGCTACATCGTCGGCAACCCCAACCTCAAGGGCGGCGCGGCCAGCGTCATCCTCAACGAAGTCAACGGCGGCAGCCCCAGCCAACTGCGCGGCTACACCGAAGTGGCGGGCCAGTCGGCCAAGGTCATCGTCGCCAACCCGTACGGCGTTACATGCAGCGGCTGCGGCTTCATCAACACCCCCAACGTGACCCTCACCACCGGCAAACCGGTGCTCGACGCCAGCGGCCAGTTGCAGCGCTACCAGGTTGACGGCGGCGCCGTGACCATCGACGGCGAAGGCTTGAATGCCAGCAACGTCGACCGCTTCGAAATCATCACCCGCTCGGCCAAGATCAATGCGCAGATCAACGCACGAGAATTGACTGTCATTGCCGGGCGTAACGACGTCGATGCCAACAGCCTGAAAGCCACCGCGCGCGCCGATGACGGCAGCGCAAAGCCCGAGCTGGCCATCGATTCCTCGGCATTGGGCGGCATGTACGCCGGTGCGATCAAACTGGTGGGCACCGAGGCCGGCGTAGGGGTGAAACTCGACGGTACGCTGGCCGCCAGTGGCGGCGATATCCAGCTGGATGCCAACGGGCGCCTGAGCATGGCGCAGACGGCGACCACCGGTAACCTCAAGGTCACCGCGCAGAACGTGAACCTGACCGACAAGGTCTACGCCGCCGGCAATGTGCAGGTGAGCAGTGCTGAAGAACTGGTCAACCAAAAGAGCCTGGCCGCTGGCCAACGCATCGAACTCAACGCCACCACCGTCACCAACCCGGGCATCATCGAAGCAGGCGTGCAGGCCGATAACAGCCGCAATGCCACCGGCGATGTGGTGGTGAATACGCAAACCCTGAACACCAGCGGCAACGTCCTGGCCAGCCGCTCGCTGAGCGCCACGGCCACCCGGGAACTGAACAACCAGGGCGCAGTGATCCAGGGTAAAACCGTCACGCTGAACAGTGCCAGACTGACCAGCCAGGGCGCCACCGCGCGGGTGTATGGCGAGCAAGCGCTGGCGATCAACGCGCCGGCCATCGTCAACCTCGGCGGGCTGATTCGCTTCGGTGCCGATCAGGCGGCAACGCTGCAAACCGATTCGCTGGATAACCGCCAGGGCCATATCCAGGTCGCGGGCGGCAGCTTGACGCTCAACAGCGGCACGCTGAATAACACCGGCGGGCAGATTGTCGCGGGCAACCTCGGTGTGACAGCGGACACGATCAACAACCAGAACGGTTTCCTGGTTGCCGACGCCGTGACGGTCAACGCCGCCCGCCTCGACAACAGTGCCAAGGGCTTGATCAGTGCCGAGAAAGGCGCGCTCAACCTCACCGTCACCAACACCTTCAACAACAGCCAGGGTCATGCCCAGGCTGGCACTGACTTGCACCTGCGCGCCGGTGACGTCGCCAACCAGGACGGCAAGCTGGTGGGTGGGCAACTCACCGCTACCCTCGGCAGCCTCAGCAACAACGACGCAGGTGTACTCAGCGCGGATGCCGGCAAGTTGACCTTGACCGTCGCCCAACAGCTGAACAACGCCAAAGGTCACTTGCAGGCCGCCCAGGGCGACATCGAGCTGCACGCCGCGAGCCTGGATAACCAGGGCGGCGCCATCATCGGCAAGCAGTTGCTGCTGGATGCGCGAAGCGGGCAGATCGACAACCGCGCCGGGCGTATCGTCGGTGACCAACTGGACGTACGCGCCGGCGGCCTCGACAACCGCAGTGCCGGGTTGCTGGCCGGTGGTGTGCCGGGTGTGAGCGTGGTGCTGGGCGACCAATTGCTCAACACCCAGGGCCGTATTCAAAGTGAGGGTGACCTGCTGCTGACCGGCAAGCGCCTGGGCAACAGCGCCGGGATCCTGCTGGGCAAGGCCCTCACTGTCACCGCGCAAGACCTCGACAACAGCAGCAAGGGCGCGCTGGTCAGCAATGACGGCGACATCACCCTCAACATCAGCAACCTGCTGACCAACACCAACGGCATGATCGACGCCGCCGAACGCAGTGTGCTGGTCAAGGCCTTGACCACCCTCGACAACCAGGGCGGCACCTTGCGGGGCAAGCGCCTGGATATCGCGGCGCAAACCCTCGACAACGACCAGGGCCAACTCCTGGCCGGCAATCAGGGCGTGAGCTACCGCGGCCAGGACCTGAGCAATCGCCAGGGCATGATCCTCAGCGGTGGCGCGGCGGTCGACCTGACGCTGGGCACCTTGAACAACCAGGGCGGCACCGTGCAGGGCGATAGCTTGACGGTGACAGCCGACAGCGTCGACAACAGCCAAGACGGCACCAAGGCCGGCGCGTTGACCGCCTTGAAGAGCGACCTGCAACTGACGGTCGAGGCCTTGACCAACCGGGGCGGCAAACTGTTCGGCAAGGAGCACGTCACCGTCTCCGGCGCCACCCTGGACAACAGCGCCAACGGCCAGATCAGCGGCAATCAGCTCAGCCTGACCTCGCGTACCCAACTGACCAACCAAGGCGGCCTGATTGAGTCCAACCAGGGCCTGACCTTCAATGGCGGCAACCTCGACAACAGCGCGGGTGGCCAACTGCGGGCGATGGAAGGCGCCAGCAGCACGCTGACGGTCACCGACCAACTGAATAACCAGAACGGCATTCTTGAATTCGGCAGCCAGGCCTTCAGCCTCAGCGCCGGGCATCTGAATAACCAGGCCGGGCAACTGCAGCACGCTGGCACCGGCGTGTTCAGCCTCAATACCAGCAGCCTCAGCGGCAGCCAGGGCAGCATCAATGGCCTGGGCACTGCCGACTGGTCGTTCGGCCGGGTCGATGGCCTCGGCCGTGTGCAACTCAATGAAGCCTTGCACTACACCAGCACCCAGGGCCTGAGCCTCAAGGCCGGCGACCGCCTGGCCAGCGCCAAGGGTCTGACCCTGGATGTCGCCAGCCTGGATAACGCGGGCGAGTTGCTCAGCGACGGTGACCTGAGTGTCAACCTGACCGGCGACATGACCAACAGTGGCCGCCTTTCGGCCCAGCAAAAACTGAGCGTGGTCGCCAACAACCTCAGCCAGAACGGCGGGCGTTTGGCCGGCGGCACCACCACCCGCATCACCCTGGGCGGTACGCTGGATAACCTCGGCTACCTCACCGCACGCCAGCAACTCGACATTGCCGCCGCACACATCAACAACCGTGGCACCCTCGGTTCACAAGGCAACGTCAACCTCAGCGCCAGCAATGGCATCAGCAATAGCGCGGACACGCTGCTGTTCAGCGGCGGTGATCTGACCCTGCGCGGGAACAGCTTCAGCAACCTGTACGGCGACGTCTACAGCAAGGGCAACCTGAGTTTCGCGGCGCTCGATGGCGGCATGGCGGCGGGCTTCAGCAACCTTTCCGGTACGGTTGAAAGCGAAGGCAATATCGGCATCAGTGCGCGGAATGTGGAAAACGCCAAGGCTGAATTCGAGTTGGGCCAGACCGTCACCACCGGCAGCCTCAATTGGCAGTGCGGCCAGCACTGCGGCGGGCACGACTCGTTCAAGCGCGGTCAAATCACCATCAACCAGACCTACCTTGAATCCGCGATCAAGGACTCGGCCTCTGCACGCCTGGTGGCGGGCAAAGACCTGCTGATCCAGGGCGACAACGTCCAGAACCGCTATAGCCTGCTGGCGGCGAATGGCAACCTGAGCATCACCGCCAACGACCTGCTCAACCAGGGCGCCGCGACTCGCACCGGGCAGAACACCATCGTCATCGGCACCCCGCAGCGCATCGACACCGATGAGTGGGACCGGATGGAATACATCGACGTACCCGCCTTCAACGCAGCGGTGGCAGCGGGTAATTTCGATGAAGCACGCTTTGAGGTGCTCAAGGCCCGGTCGAGCGACTGGCGTTTCTCCGAACAAAGCAACGTCACCACCTGGACCGACAACGGCGGCCCGGGCTACACCGCGACGATACAGGCCGGTGGCGCGGTCAACCTCAACGTTGCGCGCACCCTGCAAAATGGCACGTTGCACACCAACACCCTGGAGCAACTGACCGGCACCCTCGGTGACGACCAGACCGGCATCCCCGTCGGCGGCATCAACATCAACCTGAGCAAGCACGTCAACGACGCCACCGCCCAGGCGCCGAGCAGCGTATTGCCGGTGACCAGCATCGCGCCCGACGGCCGCTACGTACCCGTGGACTACACCGGCGAGTCCTTCACCCCGGTCGACCCCACCACCGCGCCCGGCTTCCAGTTGCCCAAGGGCGACTACGGCCTGTTCATCAAAAACGCCGACCCCACCAGCCACTACCTGATCGAGACCAACCCGAACCTCACCACTGTGGCGGGCTTCTTCAGCTCCGACTACATGCTCGGCAAGCTCGGCTACAGCCCCGACAACGCCTGGCGTCGCCTGGGTGACGGGCAATACGAGTCACGGCTGATCCGCGATGCCGTGCTGGCGCAAACCGGGCAACGCTTCCTCGCCGGTGGCCTGACCAGCGACTACGACCAGTTCCGCTACCTGATGGACAACGCCCTGGCCAGCAAGGACGCCTTGCGCCTGAGCGTCGGCGTATCCCTCACTGACCAGCAAGTCGGCGCCCTGACCCACGACATCGTGTGGATGGAAAACCGCGTGGTCGACGGCCAGACCGTGCTCGTGCCGGTGCTCTACCTGGCCCAGGCCGACTCCCGCAACGTGCGCGGCAACAGCCTGATCCAGGGCCGCGACCTCAACCTGATGACCGGCGGCGACCTGATCAACGTCGGCACCCTGCGCGCCAGCAACAACCTCTCAGTGGCCAGCAGCGGCAGCCTCTACACCGGCGGCCTGATCGAGGCCGGCAACAACCTCAGCCTGCTGGCCCAGGACAGCATCCGCAATTCCATGGCTGGCGAGATACGCGGCACCCAGGTCAGCCTCACCACCCTGAAGGGCGACATCACCAACGACAACACCGCCATCCAGGTGCGCCAGGGTGCCGGCATGCGCACCCTCACCGACAGCAGCGCCGGCACCATCACCGCCCGCGAAAACCTGGCCATCGACGCTGGCCGCGACCTCACCAACCACGGTGCACTCACCGCCGGCGGCGATGCCGACCTGAAAGCCGGGCGCGACCTCAACCTGATCGCCGTCAGCGACACCAGCGAGATCCACGCCTTCAGCGACGGCGGGCACAAATCCAGCATCACCACCGACGTGAAAAACCAAGCGGCCACGGTCA
The DNA here is from genome assembly GCF_013386835.1 of Pseudomonas sp. IPO3774. NCBI lineage: Bacteria > Pseudomonadati > Pseudomonadota > Gammaproteobacteria > Pseudomonadales > Pseudomonadaceae > Pseudomonas > Pseudomonas sp. IPO3774. The sequence continues at coordinate 44,872 of NZ_JACAQY010000006.1, read as the reverse complement.
CGGCCGGTGGCAACCTGAGCATGGTGGCGGGGCAAGACGTCAACATCATCGGCAGCAACGCCACCGCGGGTAAGGACCTGAACATTCAGGCCGGGCGCGATTTCAACGTGGCGTCTGTCAGCGATGTGCACAACGTCGAAGGCAAGGAAAAAGACGGCAAGAAACGCATTAAGACCGCGGATGAGCAGACCACGCAGTTAGCCAGTGTGCTGACGGCGGGCAGGGACTTTACGAGCCAGGCCGGGCGCGACACCACGCTGGTGGCGAGCAAGATCAGTGCGGGGAATGAGGCTTATCTGTATAGCGGGGATAAGTTGAATTTGCTGGCGGCGCAGAACAGTACTCATACGTTGTATGACATGAAGGAGAACGGTGGCTGGGGCGCGAAGAAAGAGCAGCGAGACGAAGTAACCCGCACCACGAACGTTGGGACCGAGATCAAGACTGGCGGCAACCTCACGTTGATCAGCGAAGGTGACCAGCGTTACCAGGTCGCGAAGCTTGATAGTGGTAATGACATCATTCTTAACAGTGGCGGGGCCATCGTCTTTGAAGGCGTCAAAGACCTTCATGACGAGAGCCATACCAAGAGCAAGGGTGACCTCGCTTGGTTCAGCGCCAAAGGTAAAGGCAACACTGACGAAACGCTGCGCCAGAGTGAAATGATCGCTCAAGGGCAGGTCGTTATCAAAGCTGTCGACGGATTGAAGATTGATGTCAGGCAGATCGATCAGCAAACCGTTAGTCAGACCATCGATACCATGGTCAAAGCCGATCCGAATCTGGCTTGGCTCAAGGATGCTGAAAAGCGCGGTGACGTGGACTGGCGCCAAGTCAAAGAGATCCACGATAGCTTCAAATACAGTAACTCCGGTTTAGGTGCGGGCTCGCAGATTGTAATAGCAATTCTGATGGCCGCATTTGTCGGGCCGTTGGCAATGACTGCGGCTGCAGGTGCTGGAGCAGGCGTCGCTGTCGCGGCAGGTGCGGGAGCCGTAGCGGCAGGCGCTGCGACCAATGCGACGGTTAGTGTCGTTAATAATCGTGGCAACTTAGGGGCGGTGTTCAAGGATGTCACCTCTTCGGATGCTTTGAAGGGGTATACGATTTCCGGTGTGACCGCTGGATTGACCGCAGCTTATTTTGATGGCTGGACCGGAACTCATACTGATCAGGCGACTAAGCAAATAACGGGGCCACAGCTCAACACATGGACTGGTGTAGGGCAGTTTGCCGCGAACCAGACATTGCAAGGCGGTACTTCAACGCTGTTGAGTAAAGCATTGGGGCAGGGCGGCAGTGGGAGTGAGGCGCTGAAAACTGCGCTATTCAATACCCTGGCAGCGGCCAGCTTCAATGCCGTCGGCGACTACACGAAAAAGTGGAACATCGAAAACGGTTCAATTCCCAAGATCGCGATTCATGCGATGGTCGGTGGCCTCTTGGCCGAAGCAACGGGTGGAGATTTCCGTACAGGCGCATTGGCAGCCGGCGCCAATGAGGCACTGGTCGTACAGCTTAACGACATCGTGAAGGGCGACAAGACATTGTTGTCCATGAGTTCTCAACTGGTCGGTGTTTTAGCTGCGGCCACACAAAAAGATGCAGATGCTAGCAAATTGGAGAAGGGTGGCTGGGTGGCGAAAAATGCCACGCAGTACAACCACCAGCTTCACAAGTCTCAAGCCGATGCGTTGGATGAACAGCGACGGTTCCATCCGGAAAAGGCTGATCGTTTGAATGCGGCGGCCTGCGCTTTGGTTAGTTGCGCAGAGTCGATCCCGACCAACGATGAAACCTATAAGGACTTCAAGGCACTTCAGGATCGCGGCGCCACTTTTAGTGAGGAGATCGCGTTACTTGAGGCGACCGGCCAGTTTGGTGGCCGTAGTTGGCAGGATTGGAGCGACGATACGCTCAATGCTCACGGCAAGGCGGTGCAGGTCGTTGGAGCAAGCAAAGACACTGCCCTTGGCCTAGTCGGAGGGGCTACTGCATATACCGGGATGGTGATGTCGTCACCCGCATGTGTTGGCGTTGTTACCTGTGCCTTACCCATCGGCTTAGGAGCGCTTGGCACCACCTCGATGGTGGGGGCATGGGATTCTGCTAGCCGGATTACGGCGGATTTTAAATCCAATGAGCCCGACCGAGTGCTAGCTTCTTTCTTTCCGGAAACCTTTCCAGGAGAGTCGAGCGTAACGTCTGACCTGGCATGGAGCACGGCGAAATCCGCAGCTCAGGCGGCTCTGTTTGGCGGCGCGAGTAAATACTTTAATGGTAAGTTAGCTGGAGAGCTTGCCAGTGGTGCAAAAGGGCTAGGTTCTGCTGGTACGGGCACGACGGCGGGTAGTAATGTTGCAAGTACGACGCCTAAAGTTGATGTTTTTTGGAATAAAACAACAGTTCTAGATAGGACTGTTTATCAACGTAACGACCTCTTTGACCCAGAGGCCCTATCGACCTGGAGAGTACGAGGTAAAACTGTTGAAGGCTCAAACCTTGAGAGGATGGCCTCGGGTCGAGCACCAATTGGGTATGATGGGAAATCAGTTGAGTTACATCATCTCTCGCAAACTGAAGTTAATGGATTCGCTGGTACTCGTGGTTCACTTGCAGAAGTTGGTTCTGTTTTCCATAGCCAGAATAGCAGTGTTCTTCATGTCCCATCCAATGCCGCTCAAAGCTTTAGGTATACTCGTTACAAAGACTCTGCAGAATACAGAAACCCTACGACTGACTATGTTTCAGTTCCTACGGATTTGAATGCAAAAACATTGACAAAGCAGGCTAAAGAGTTTAACTCTTATCAGTCGGATTATTGGAAGTTGCGGGCTCGGAGCGGGGAGTAATTAGGCGTGGATTATTCGAGAATAATTAATCTTATTAAAGAGTCGGATTACGTTGAGTTTGCTGATTATGGTGACGGGATTGCTGATGAGTGGATTTATAAAGCTGAAGCTCGTCTTGGGTTGAAGTTGCCTGATAGCTATAAATGGTGGCTGAAGTGTTATTCTGGCGGGGAAATATCTGGGGAGGAGATTTATAGTATCTACGAAATGGATTTTGATAGTGTAAGGGGGGGGGATATCGTTTATATGTCAATCGTTAACGGTCGAAATGGGTTGTGTGGGAAGGAGAGGCTATTTATCTGCGAACCGCCGGGTGCAGGGGAATCATTTTATTTTGCCACGGACGATGGTCTTAATGATGGAGAGTATCCTGTTTATAGGCTTGAACTTTCTGATCAAACTTCTAGTTTGTATGCGAAAAACTTTATCGATTTCTTAGAAAAAAGAATAATGTCTTTCAGTTGAATAACGATTCTGCGTTTAAAAAATGGTTGAGAAAGGCTCGGTGCAAAAGCGACAGGAGAATTAGCTAGTTCTGGTGGGAAACCCACTGTTGAGTTATTTGGTGGGAAGAATGCTCAAACTCCTGGTGCTATAAACGTGGATGTCCGAGCAGATATTCAGTCTGGTATTCGAGCGGACGCAACGAAACTTCCTTTCAAGGATAGTTCGGTGGGAGAGATTGTTGCTAGTAACCCATTCATTCCCAAGAGTGCAGGTGGTACTAACTCAATGATGGATTTTCTTCCGGAAGCTACTCGCGTGGTTGAGCCTGGTGGAAAGATATTTGTCAACGCAAATGCTGCGAACCCTTACGGAAAAATACCAAGTGCGTAAAGGGGACGGATTTATTTAAATATTTAAAAATCCAGATGAGTTGATTAAATAAATCCGTCCCCTTTGACCCAATGTGGTGAGTTTGAAAACGATTGATACCCGAGGTAAAGGGTGGTCTTATGACATGAGAACCCATATGGACACCTTGCAAAGTTCAAAAATTACCGTGGATGGCGTACCGGCAACGAAAATTTTGGACATCCGAGTTCAACCGGGCGGAATGGCTGACGCGAGCAAGCTTATAGAGTATGGAAAGCAACGTAATATTACTGTGATTATTAAAGAGTTCGGTGGCTAATCATATGGCTGAAATTGAAATTGTCTTTAGCGAGAGGCTACATGATGGCGCTTCAGTTGTATGGGGGCGGCTAATACAACAGCTCAAAAACTTTAATGAGGATACCGTCATTGATGGCTTTACCGGCAAGAAAATAGGGTTGGCGGACGTTTCGAATTACTTGGAGAAAAACAAGTGTCAGAGTTTTTTTATTGAGCTGGCAAACGGTTCTGTCGAGTTTTCGTATGTGGCAGATAAAGCGTTTTATCGGCTTGATATGAAACACCTGGCGAATTCGATTGAAGTTGCACAGACCTTGATTGAAGCTTTAATCGATGAGCCCGGCTTTGTTCAGGCTCGAATTTACGACGCCGAGTATGATCGATGGCAAAATGCCGAGAGTCTTACGCTCTTTGAAGTTGAGCGCGTCGAACACGCTCATCTGCCCAAGAAAAGTAATGGGCTGCCTTTTCCGCTGACCCAAGAGGTCGTAGATATATCAAAAAATCCTGGGCGTTGGGTTTTAAGAAACGGCTACATTGAGGCGGTTGGCGCTTTCATGTGGGTAAGCAAATCCTTGCTTCAGTTAGTGGGTGTCGACGAAAAGAAGTTAATGGATATCGACTGCTTTGCAGTAGAAGATTTGGGCGGCGTTTTGAAGATTGCTGCCTATAATCAGTGCTTCACTGCAGCCGTAGGGGCTCAGGCAGAGAGGCAGGACTTGCTGAGAGAAGTTTTGTTTAACGCGTGAATTAGAGCGAGAATCGGGCGCGGGAAATAGGGTTCAGGCCACGGTTTTCTAATTAAAGTATTAATAGTGGTCTGACCCCCTATTTCTCGGTCGATGATATAACAGCGTAAAGGGGGCGGATTTATTTAAATATTAAAAATTTCTTATGAGTTAATTAAATAAATCCGTCCCCTTTAACCAAATGCAAGTGGTATCTGTAATAAGTGTAGTGCAGGTTTGACGGGTAATAGTGACCTGAATGGGGTGGTTAAACAATTCAGTCAGCGCTATCCTACTCTTCTGCTAAGAGTTACCGCTGAGGGAGGGGCAGCAATGCCAAATCGTCTAACAGTCCTAGTTAAAGATGGGAGAATAGTTAATGGACAATGAAGAAGCGCTTAAAGTCATTGACAGTATGATGTGGGTAAAGAAAGCCTCAATTTTCCTTCTGTTGCTTGATTATGCTCTACGTAACCTTGACTCGGCGAGTGATACGCAAAAAAAATGTCAGGAGGCAGTTGATAAGTGTTGGCGATGGTTGTCTGATCGAGGGCTCAGTGCTGATGAATTAGCATATTATCTAGACTCCGATGATATGCAGAGCGGACCGCTGGCAGAAGGAAATTTTGCATCTGAAAGCGTAGAGCAAAATAGTTTAATTTTAATATTGTTGGTGATCGGTTTTTTTGCCAATAAGGCCTATAAGATTGTAGGGCTACAAGAGCAAATGTCTGAGCCGGTATGTGAGGCGGACGAGAGCTCTGCTGTATATATTGTTGATTATATTGAACGGATAGGCTTGTCTGATAAGTTGAGTGTTTATCTATCTGCACACGTTTTGGAAAATAGGGGGCAATCCACGTTTTAATGCTGGCAGAGTTGCTCTTTAACGTAAAGGAGAAGGATTTATTTAGGACGTAAAAGTGACGGATTTGTTTAAATATTAGATTTAAAAACTCCAGCTAGGTCGATTAAATAAATCCGTCCCCTTTGCCCACTGAGAGCTTGGATCCTCGCACAGTTAGCTACGTTGAGAGCAAGCTTGGTGTGAAAATAGGTGAATTAACAAGTTTTTGCAGGAATTCTGCTGGTGCATGTGCAGAGGTATCAGCAGTAGATAAGCTTGTCAGGTCAGGAGGGAATCCAGAAAATATCAAATTCACACAGGCTTTACGTCCTAAAACCATCAGGGATGAAGGTGGATACACCCCTAAAGCAGTTATAGAAACATGCCCGAATTGTAAGGTGACTTGGCCGGGGAATAAATGATGGTTATTGATGAACAATGGGTTCCAGGATTTGGAGAAATTGTTACTTGGTTTGCGATGGACAAAGCCGGTGCTATTGCCGTCATGGTGAATAACTGTTTTGGATCGTTACCAAAGGTTTTGTTGGAAGTTACAGCTGTGGAGCAGAAGCTTGATAGCTTAAGTGAGTACTTGTGGGAAGAGTCTGGTGATTACGAAGAATATCCGAAAGCTAAAAACGGTAAAACAATTCTTGATTTATACTCTGCCTGTGCATATCGTCACCTAGACTCTAGGGCTGAAGTGGAACGATGGATAGCGGATCGATCTTCACTCCAAGCCAGGCTGACAGAATATAACCTTCCAGCAATTAAAGGTGTCTATATATACCATGCTATAGAAGGTAGTGTGTCTGGGGAGGACTTCCCTTCCGGTTATGATGGAGAGTCTAAAATGGGGGACTATTTTCGCTACTTAATCCCTAGCGTTAAGGCTGGTATAGAAGATATTCCTTTTGAGCTTAGGGGGATAGTTGTTGTTTCTGATAGTCTGGAATTTTCAGATGTGAGTTTTTGGTCTGGAAGTTCTATTGATGAGCATTTCTCTCGTATGTATTGACGTAAAAGGGGCAGATTTATTTAAATATTAAATTTAAAAAACTCCAGATGGGTCGATTAAATAAATCCGTCCCCTTTGACCCAGTCCCCTTTGACCCATTAACCCAAGAGGTTCCTGCAAGGACAGAAGGACCTACTCGGGGTGCTTCTTTCGCCACGGAGTTTGATCCTAAAACGGGCAGTACGAGGCAATGTATGGAAAGCTATGACCATGCAGGAGAAGTAATCCGTGTCCACCCGAAAAGTATTAATGGGCAGCCGGTTGATGCTCAGCACTACCCTCCGACCGCAGCAGAGCTAAAGAGTTGGGGGCAGCAATGAGCATGGAAGACATAGTGGCTGACAGACTTGGAAGAGCAGTTGCTGATGGATTTGATATTTTTAAAATATCAAAAGAGGCACTTGATATTTACCAAGATCCAAACCTTTCTCTCACAAAAGATTTAGACATTGCGTTGTTGTCACTAATGGCAATGGTCGAAGGGCCAGAGTTTGAGATGACAGAAAAAGAATTTTATGATTTTTTATCTGATATTCGACAAATGTAGTTTTCAATATACCCAACTTGATCAGGCACTATCGACACCGGCCTTGCGCCGGTGTTTTGCACTCTATTTGCACCCTTTTTGCCGCCTTCCTGCACTCATCCTGTGAGCGTAATGCGTAAAGGGGACGGATTTATTTAAATATTTAAAAATCCAGATGAGTTGATTAAATAAATCCGTCCCCTTTGACCCCAAAACTTTCATCCCGATAAAAAATTGAGGCCTGTCGAAAATGTTGCCATTCAAGTTTGTGGACATCCCGCCTTCATATGACGCGGCCGAGGTTTTTTATGTGCGGATTGACCCGTCCATTGGGATTGCAGAGGAATTGATAAGATCGCTGTATTACCTGCTTTGGTTGCCGGGGTATTTTGGATTTAACTGGGATGCCTTATATGATTGCTTAAGAGATCTTAGCTGGATTCCATGCCACAAAATCGTCCTTGTACATGTGACTCTTCCAGAATTGCCAAGAGAGGATCTACAGGTATACCTTGAGATTCTACGTGATGCGGTCTTTGATTGGATTGGTGACGAAGGGCACGAGATAGAAGTAGTCTTCAGAGAAATTGATAGGCTCACGGTCGAGGATCTGCTAGACAAATAGCTTAAGCCGCTGGTGCAAAAGCAACTGGGGCCGCTGGCGGTGACGCTGAAAAGATTGTCACAGTCAGCAAAAGCCGCTTTCCTGAATCAGCGCAACACATCGAAGATGCTATTGACGCGGGTAAGCCTGGTACTCTGACCATAGATCGCGCGAATGCAGCATCACGCAGGCGTGACTCTTTGCGCGGTACTGAAACCAAGCCAGGCCTTGATCGTGATGAATATCCACCTGCAATGTTTCAAGAGGGTGGTCAAGGTTCCTCCGTAAGACATATCAACCCTAGCGACAATCGCGGGGCTGGTGCCTGTGTTGGTGCTCAATGTAGAGAGTTACCAAACGGAACGAAGATTCGAATAGATGTGGTGGATTAGAATATGTCCAGCTTGGAAAAATTGTTATCGAATGCAAGCTCATCTTTGAGTGATCATGCGCCGGAAATTTCTGGGCCGTCACATAGATTGGCCCGTGCTTTATCTGATCAACTTTTAAGGATGCTGGTTCAACGCAATGGCTTCTACGCCCTAGAAAGCGCTTTACATGTGTTTCCCACACATTCTAGTCAGGACGAAATTGGTCTTCGTGATTGGAATGAAGATACTCTTTGGCGCGGTGCTTATAAGGGTATTGCCGATGGTTGCTTATTTTTTGCTGAAGACATTTTCGGTGGGCAGTTCTGTATTAAAGATAACAAGATTTATATTTTTGACCCGGAAACCGGGGCGCTAGAGTATTTGGCCGACGATATTGAAAGCTGGGCAAAAATAATACTTAGTGATTATGAGGCGCTCACGGGCTACCCGTTAGCGCATCAATGGCAAAAGAAAAATGGTCAGCTTCCCACAGGAAAACGTTTGTTGCCGAAGGTGCCATTCGTGCTGGGAGGAGAGTTTGTGCTGGATAATATGTATATGGCAGATGCTGTGGAGGGGATGAGGTTTAGGGCTGATATTGCCCGCCAAATTAAAGACTTGCCAGACGGAGCTGAGATTAAACTAAAAACTGATAGTTAAGTGGTTAGAGTTATATGAAGAAGTCTGTGTAGACCATCATTATTGCGAATGCGGGTATTGGTGGTCTAGCCCCTATTTAAAATAAGCGTAAAGGGTGCGAACTTATTTAAATATTTAAGGTAAAGGTAAGGTAAAGGGGGCGGATTTATTTAAATGTTTAAAGCTCCAGATGAGTTGATTAAATAAATCCGTCCCCTTTGAACTCTATTCACCCCTCAATAAATTACCCATAACAGCTTGATATATGAGCCTAGGAGTTATCTTGAAGAATCTTTTGCTAGCCTTCTTTTCAACTTTGTTCCTGAGCGGCTGCGGCTCCACTGCCTATGAGAAGCCTATTCCTTACGATCAGGCAACCACCGCACGCATCCGTCTTTTCGGTAATAACGGTTTGCCGGTTGCCATCAATCCAGGACAAGACTGCGCTTCGAGTAAAGAACCTCTTTATGCCTACGGTTATACCGTTGCGGATAAGGTCAATTCCACCTTGGGGCAACACACCAAACGAAGTGTCGGAATGCCTGCTTCCTGGAGAAGTGATCACCTGAGCTACGGCGAGTCTTACGCGGAGTTTGTTATACCCGCGGGTCTACCGTCTGTAGTCGTGATGAAAATGCTTACCGGCGAGGCGTTTTGTGTGCCGGATCCCCGCGTGTTTGTTCCTGAGGCGGGTAAAGACTATGAGGCATACCTTCAGAGGCAAGGCGGGCAATGCGGTGGGGTAATTCGGCTGCTCTCCGACGTAGAGGCGCCTGGCGCTGTCGCAGAAGTGCCGTCGAGTAGATGCGCAAAAAAATAGGTGTGTTCATCGGTTTGAGTTGGCAGTTATTCACGCTTGGCGTGTAGCGCAATAGCCGGGGTACAGAGAGGCGGACCACAGGTGTGATCTGCCCCTATCACTGCCTCATCGTCTAACAAGGCAACTCGTCAGCCGCCCTGTTACGGTCAGTTGACGCTGTTAAGCCGGCGACTGATGACATCCAGCAAATCACACCCATCTCGCAGCGGAATCGCCAGCAATTGGGCGAAGTCTTGAAGCACCACAGCATCGCTGCTGAGTTGGTCGCGGAAGGCCAGGTTTTCCAGCAGTTGGGTGACGGCGCGAATCCGGTACACGGCGGCGTCGTGGAGGACGTCGAGGGGTGCATGGGTGTCGATAAGCAGGGCGGGGACGGTGCAGTCGTGGCCCGTTAGGGGCATATATTGGTTCATCTTTGACTCTCTACTTAAGTGATTTAGGCAATCACTCAAACGTCGCCAAACGTATGGGTGACAGCTGTACGCAGGTTGGCGAACCGGCAGTAGAGAAAACCGGCAGACCCTAAGGTCTCCCGCGCACAGCCGTCATAGAACGACTTTGCAGGCGAGCAAGTGGCTGCAAAAAGCCACCAGCTTACGCATTCTCTACCGTCAGGTCGCCAAACCTGAATCGCCATGTGGGCGACGGCCCGGACTATAAGCCCGCACCCAAACCCACGCAAGGCAGCAAAGTACTGGCCCACTCCCAATGCCTCATGTCTTCACCCCCATTGCCGACACCCTGGCGATGATTAAACGCATCCACCCACCACCAACATTAAAGGACTGATGTGAAAAACCTTCTCCTGGTTCTCCTCTCCACCCTCATCCTCGGCGGCTGCGTCAGCCAGCCCCTCACGCCCGAGCATCGTGCGCAGGTCAAGACGGTCAAAGTGCTGCCCGTAAAGTGGGAAAAGAACATGGTCTACATGGGCCGTGAACAAGCCTGGGGTGCGGCCCTGGGCGCCGGGCTTGGCGCGGGCGTCGGCATGGCCAGCGGCGCGTCCAAGTTGGGCACGGCGGCCTTGAGCGGCGCGGGGTTTGCCGCCGGAATGAAGGCGGGGCAACTGGCCGAGATGTCGACGCCGGCGGCGATCCTCACGGTGATGGACGCCGAAAATATCGACTTGGGTGTGTTGCTCAAGCAGGCCTTCATCGATGCCTTGGGTAAGACGTCATCGCTCAAGGTGGTGGGTGACGACGAGCCGGCCGATGCGCAGATTCAACTGACGGTAGGCGAGTGGGGCTTTCGCCTGACCCAGGGTTTCAGCAGCGTGGTCTACCCGACGCTCACCGTGGTGGCGCGCATGGACCGTGGCGACGAGATGCTCTGGCGCACGGTGGAGTCGATCACGCCGTTCAATGGCCAGAATGTCTACGGCTACACGCCGCTCACTTATCGCACTGATCCTGAGGCGTTGCGCCGCGCGTTGACGGGTATCACGCAGATCTCCGGGAGTTATCTGGTGAAGGAGCTCAAGTAGACCAGCGAGAGGTCTCCGCGTGACTTGCGGTGGCTGATCCTGACGCGAGCAGTTTGATAGAACCCGCCGAGCACCTTGAACATTTTGTATATCCCAGTGTCTTTACCCCGCCCACCCGCAACCGGTCGGGCTGCATGGACTGCAGCGTTTTCAAATGACATTAAGGATTAATGTGAACCTCGCCCCCCAAGCCTCTTTTCTGTCACCGCCCGCTGTGGTGCACAGGCGCGCGCCTGCGTTTCAGGAAGGCACCCTGGGGGAATGCATTCGGATCAATTGATCCCTCGCTTAGCACACCTACTGCCGCCGGGCCTATTGGCGGCTTTTAATGTAGTTCATGGAGTTTGAAATGAAGCGTAAGCAGTTCCAGAAAAGCCTGTTGGCACTCATGGTCGGCGCAATCAGTACGCAAGCGCTGGCGGTGGAATTCGACCTGGGGCAGGGCAAGAACATTTGGGTCGGCGAGACCTTTAATGAGTCATTGATTATCAACGGGACGTTCTCCGAAGTAGTGGTGCCGACCACCACCAACCCTGCCGGACTGGGTGTGGCCAACACCACTATCCAGGGTTCGTTGATCAACCGTGCCGACATCACTCTGGATTCCCAGGGCGCCGCCATCCGTGCGATTGCCCTGGACCCGCTGTTCTGGTCGGGCCCGCAGAACCTGAGCCCGGGAACTGTCACCGGGGACGTGGTCCAGGCGGGCAACATTCTTATGAAAAATGGGGGTTACGAGGGGCTTGAGATCGGCGCGACGACCATCGGTGGAAGTGTCATCAACTCCGGCACCATCCGTTCCACGCTGCCCCTGACGCCGCCGGCTTCACCTTCCTACGTGGATGGCGGCGAAGGCATTTACCTGCATGGCACCACCATCGCCGGCGACGTCTCGAACACCGGTGTGATCGACATGAACGGTGATTACGCCATCGGCTTGATCCTCGACCGCCAGAACAATCTGGGGACCACCGTCGGCGGCAAAATCCTCAACGCCGGCACGCTCAAGGCGACGGGCGAGGGCGCCTGGGGCATCGAGGTGGAAACCGACACCAACCCTCTGCGCATCGAAAACAGCGGCCTGCTTTCTGCCAACGGCAATGACGCCAAGACGGTGATGTTTCTAAACGGTAAGGTCGACTACATCCTCAACACCGGCACCGTCGAGGCCACGGGCACCAACGCCAATGCCTTCGAGTTTGCCGGGGCAACCTTTGCCCAGAACAGCGCGACCGGCGCGCGCGGCATCGTTAACCGCGGCACGATCAGCGCCGATGGCACAGCCATTCATGTAGATGCCGCGGACCAGACCTCGGCGTTCGAGATCAACCAGCAAGCCGGCGAAATCCGCAGTAACGCCGGCATCGCCATCGACGCGGCAAACCTGGCCACCTTGAACTGGACGGGCGGCAAGATCATCGGCGACGTGCTCAACGTCAACGCCGTGAATATCGCCGGCCAGGCCGATTTCACCGGCAGCCGCATCATCGCGCCGGTATCGGTCAACTCGGGCTCGCTGAACCTGTCGGCGCCCGGTACTGCGATCACTGGCAACCTCAACGTTGCTAGCGGCGCAGGTATTGATATGCACCTGGCCGACAGCGTAGTGCCGACCACGCCGTACCTGACCGTCAACGGTGCAGCGAATTTCGCCCAGGCTTCGAAGCTGACCGTGAGCGCCAAGCCGGGCGACTTCGCCAGCACCAACAACGGCACTCAGTACACCCTGTTGCAAGCCACCAGCGTGCAAGACAATGGCCTGTCTGTGGCCAGCTCGTCCTCTCTGCTGAGCGTGCTGAGCTACTCGGCCGACGCGCAAACGGTCAAGGCCGTGGTGGCGGTTAAAGACAACCAGCAAGTGCAGCAGGAGCTCGCCGCGGTGGGCGCCGGCGCTGCGTCAGCGACGGCGGTGAACACCTTTAAAAACGACGTACTGAGCGGACTCAATCAGAACGACCCAGTGTTCCAAACCCTGGCTGACGCCGGCACAGCACAGCAGCTTGCTCAGGTCAGCGAACAACTCAAGCCGGACGTCAATCGCGGCGCCCTGGACGTGGCGTTGTCGGGCCAGACCGTGGTCAACGGCGCGATCTTCAACCGCCTCACCGACCAGCGCGAAAGCCGTCAAACCGGCGGCGTGTGGGTGCAGGGCCTGAGCAGCAACATGGACCAGGACGGGCGTGGCGGCAACAACGGCTACTCGGCCAACAGCAGCGGCATGGCCGTGGGTGTGGACGGGCGCTTGAACGACACCACCACGTTGGGCGTGGCTTACAGCTACCTTAACTCCAACATCCATTCCGACCTCGGCAACAAGACCGATGTGGAGGGCCATGCGCTGTCGCTGTACGGCAACTGGTCGCTGCAAAACTGGTTCGTCGACGGCAGCCTCAGCTATGGCCATAACGACAACGACAGCAAACGCCATATCGCCGGCACCACAGCCAAGGGCAGTTACGACAGCAATGTGCTGTCTGCCAGTGTGATCGGCGGCTACAGCTTCAAGCCGTCGCAGGCCGTGGTGATCGAGCCGCGTGTGGCAGCGCGTTACGCCAACGTGCGCATGGACGGTTTCGACGAGAAGGGCTCCTCGGCCGCGCTGAGCACCCAGTCGCAACGCTATGAAGTGGGCGAGCTGGGCGCTGGTGTGCGCTTGGCGGGCAACTTGCCCATGGGTGCCGGTAGCTTGCAGCCGGAAGCAACCTTGATGGCGTATCACGACCTGATGGGTGATCGCGTCGCACAAACCTCCAGCTATGTGCTCGGCGGTTCTGCGTTCACCGTCACCGGCGCTTCGGTGGCGCGTGACAGCTATGAAGCCAGTGTCGGCGTGAACTACCAGGTGTCGGACTTTACCGTGGGTGCCAGCTACACCCGCCAGGCCCGCAGTGGTTTTGATGCCGATGGGGTCATGCTCAAGGCGCGGTACGCGTTTTAAGTATTACGGCCGATAGAAAACGGCATCGGGCTGCGGTTCTCCCACGTAGCCCGAGCCAGACTTTTAAATGTGCTCAAGGAAGTAACCCATGAAAAAGACCTCACTCTTAATCCTCGCCCTGGTCTTGGCCGGCTGCCACTCCACTGCCAGGAACTCCTCGCCAAGCCTGCTGACGGACGGCGTCCAGTTGCAGCAGAAAAAGGTCGAGGTGGACGCCGAACACGCCAAGGTCATCATGAGGGCAACCGGTTTTACCTATCCGGTGCAGTTCTCCGTACGCCGTAGTTCCGATGCAGATCAGCGTCCGGAAATCCTCGGGACGGTGGTGGATTCCGGCCGTGGCAAGGTATTCGGCTGGATCGCCAAGATGAACGAAGTGGGCAACAGCGCCGTCGCCAAACGCTTCCCGCAGTTGGAAGTGCAGGCTGACCCGGGGCAGCCCTTTGAAGTGATCGGCGAGTCACGGGTCTACAACGCCAACTATGTCGGCCTCGTCAAAACCTATGTGTATGAGTGCGGCCCCATGAGTTCGACCTTCAAGCCTGAGAAGCAAAAGGTTTACCTGGTGGAATTCGTGATTATCGGGAAGGGCTGTGAGCAGCATGTGTATGACGTAACTGCGCCTAACGAGCGTGTCCCGGTGGCGACTGTGGCAGCGACGGGAAATATTCCGTCGCTCTAAGTTGCTTTAACCCGAATCGCCAGCCCCTTGCGTCTGACCTTGTGAACGGATCATTCATTCACGAGGTTCAGCCCATGTCCCGTCCTCTTCTGCTGTTGCGCCCTGCCGCCCAAGGCTTCACCGTGACCCTGCTGGTGGCGCTTGCCGGGTGTGGGCTTTCTTCATCCCGTGACGTGGCCAAGCCCGCTGAGTCGGCGCCTGTCGTGGAGGTGCAAAGTGAGCCCGCCAGCGTCCAGGGGGCCATGGTCAAGCGGAGGGTTGCGCCTGCACCGATGGCGTCGCGATTGGTCATGAACGACTCGATCGCCATGCAATACCAGACCGAGCCTCGGGAGCAATATCAGAACCTCCCGGACAACCCGATCCGCAGCGTTGCCGAAACACCGGTCTCCACCTTCAGCGTCGATGTCGACACCGGCAGCTATGCCAACGTACGACGTTTCCTTAATCAAGGCAGCCTGCCGCCCGAAGGTGCTGTGCGACTTGAGGAGATGGTCAATTACTTCCCTTATGACTACGCCTTGCCCACCGACGGCTCGCCCTTTGGCGTGACCACTGAAGTGGCACCGTCGCCGTGTAACCCTCACAGCCGGCTGTTGCGCATCGGCATCAAGGCCTCGGACCACGCCGTGGCGGACCTGGCTCCGGCTAACCTGGTGTTCCTGGTGGACGTATCCGGCTCGATGAATCGCCGCGAAGGCCTGCCGCTGGTCAAGAGCACCCTGAAACTGTTGGTGGATCAATTGCGCGACCAGGACCGCGTCTCGCTGGTGGTCTACGCCGGCGAATCGCGAGTGGTGCTCAAGCCCACCTCGGGCCGGGACAAAACCAAAATCCGCAACGCCATCGACCAACTCACCGCCGGTGGCTCCACCGCAGGCGCGTCGGGGATCGAAATGGCCTACCAAATGGCCCGCGAAGGGTTTATCGACAAAGGCATCAACCGCATCCTGCTGGCCACCGACGGTGACTTCAACGTAGGCGTGAGCGACTTCGACAGCCTCAAGCAATTGGCGGTCGACCAGCGCAAAAGCGGCGTGTCCCTGACCACCCTCGGCTTCGGTGTGGATAACTACAACGAACACCTGATGGAACAACTGGCCGATGCCGGTGATGGCAACTACGCCTATATCGACAACCTGCGCGAAGCCCGCAAAGTGCTGGTGGACCAGCTCAGCTCGACCCTCGCTGTGGTGGCCCGGGATGTGAAGCTGCAAGTGGAATTCAATCCGGCGCAGGTCAGCGAATACCGATTGCTCGGCTATGAAAACCGCGCCCTGAAGCGTGAGGATTTCAACAACGACAAGGTCGACGCCGGAGAAATCGGTGCCGGGCACACGGTGACCGCGTTGTATGAAATTGTCCCGAAGGGTGAACAGGGCTGGCTGGAGCCACTGCGCTACGCATCGGCAACCAAGGCTGACGGTAAAACTGATGAGTTGGCGATGTTGCGGGTACGCTACAAACCAGCGGAAGGCGGCGATAGCCGACTGATCGAACACCCGATCAGCAACCAGCACAGCGGCAAACCCAGCGACGACCTGCGCTTCTCTGCTGCCGTGGCCGCCTTCGCCCAGCAACTCAAGGGTGATGGCCGCTACACTGGCAGCATGAGTTTCAAGGACACGGCCGCACTGGCCCGCTCCGCTCGGGGCGACGACCCTTTTGGTTTGCGCGGCGAGTTTGTGCAACTGGTCGAATTGGCCCAGAGCCTCCAGGCCCCGGCCAAACACTGATCCACCTCAAAGGAGTGCGCCACCTGATGGATTCACCCAGCGACGAAGCCCTGCTGTCCCGCTACCGCAGCGGCGACGGTGCAGCGTTCGAGGCCCTGTATGCGCGGCATCGACAGGGCCTGTACCGTTTTCTGGTGTCCTTGAGCAACAAGGCCGAACTGGCCGAGGAAGTGTTCCAGGACACCTGGCTCAGCCTGATCCGCAGCACCAGCGAGCCACAGGGCCGGGCGAGTTTTCGCACCTGGCTGTTCCAGATTGCCCGCAACCGCCTGATCGACCACTGGCGCAAGCACGGCATCCACAACCCGCTGCACGACAGCTACGATGAGCAGCTTCACGGCCAGCCCGACGACAGCGCCGGGCCTGAGCAACTGCTGAGCCTGAGCCGTGATCAGGCGCGCCTGGACAGCGCACTGCAAGACTTGCCCGAAGACCAGCGCGAAGTGTTCCTGCTGCGCCTGCATGGCGAGCTGGAAGTGCCACAAATCGCCGCGCTCACCGGCGCCCCACTGGAAACGGTAAAAAGCCGCTTGCGTTACGCCCAGCAGAAACTGCGCCGACTGCTGGCCGAGGAGGTACCCGCATGACTGACCCCCGACATACCCAGGACTCGAACGACGAGCTGCTGATCGAGCATTTCCGTCAACACACCAGCGGCGAGCCGCCGGCTTCCCTGGACGCCTTCATCCTGGCCACCGCCCACCGTGAAGCACCGGTGCGGCAACCCGGCCTGTGGCAGCGTTGGTTACAGGCCTGCCAACGGCCGCGCTGGCAGATGGCGTTTGCCACCGTCGCGGGTGTGGCCCTGATGATTGGTTTGGTCACGCGCTCGCCGGTGCCGCAGCCGGAGTTATCCACAGGCACTTACGCGGCCGCCCCGCAGGAACTGGCCCGCCCGGCCCCGGCTGCCGCGCCGATGGCTCGATTCTCCGTGGCTCCGCAGGCTGACAGTGCGCCGCAGGTGCAGGCAGAAGTCGCGGGTTCGCTGGCGGATGAGCCGGTGGCGAAGATGAGCAAGCGCTCGGCTGTTGTGCTGCCGCCATTGGAGCAAGGGCTGCAGGAGATCCTGCGGTTGCGGCAGGCGGGAGAGGCGAAGGCGGCGGATGAGAAGCTGCTGGAGTTGCATAGGCGCTTTCCCAAGGAAGACTTGCCGGCGCGGTTGGAGGCGTTGCAGAAACCCTGAATCGACGCCCACAAAAAAGCCCCAGGTCTTTCGACCTGGGGCTTTTTCATCTGTATCTGGTGCACCCGGCGGGATTCGAACCCACGACCCCTGCCTTCGGAGGGCAGTACTCTATCCAGCTGAGCTACGGATGCTTGTGCGGGCGACATCATACCCATGTCGACCTTGGGCGTCCATGCCGCTTTTCGCCCGGCCACCGGTAGGAATACGCGCCGCTGGCGCCCTGTGCCGGGCGTCTCGGCGCAATAGGGCGGAACTCGCCCGAAACACGCTGATCAGAAAAATCGAGCAAATGCGCCGTTTTCGTTCTTTTTTTCGAACAGACTATTGCCCTGCACCCCCATTGATCCTAGGATTCGTTTGAGATTTCAAACGCTCCTGCCTGGGTGCTGAACCGCACATTTGTCCTTTCGTGCGCTATTTACGTGCTTGCGCCCAGTGAATGATTTCCCTGACGGCAGCCCTCAAGGCGCCTTTCAACAACTCTAATTCGCTCCGCGCGTGCGCGGTGCTGTTAAGGAAAGCCGACATGCAGCTCAAAGACACCCAGTTGTTCCGCCAGCAAGCCTTTATTGATGGCGCTTGGGTCGATGCGGACAACGGTCAAACGATCAAGGTCAACAACCCCGCTACCGGCGAAATCCTCGGTACCGTGCCAAAAATGGGCGCCGCCGAAACCCGTCGCGCCATTGAAGCAGCTGACAAGGCCCTGCCGGCCTGGCGTGCACTCACCGCCAAGGACCGCGCCAACAAGCTGCGCCGCTGGTTCGAGCTGATCATCGAGAACCAGGATGACCTGGCTCGCCTGATGACCCTGGAACAAGGCAAGCCGCTGGCCGAAGCCAAGGGCGAAATCGTTTACGCCGCTTCGTTCATCGAGTGGTTCGCCGAAGAAGCCAAGCGCGTCTACGGTGATGTGATTCCCGGCCACCAGCCGGACAAGCGCCTGATCGTGATCAAGCAACCAATCGGCGTTACCGCTGCCATCACGCCGTGGAACTTCCCGGCCGCGATGATCACCCGTAAAGCCGGCCCGGCCCTGGCTGCCGGTTGCACCATGGTGCTCAAGCCTGCGTCGCAAACCCCGTTCTCCGCGTTCGCCCTGGCTGAACTGGCCCAGCGTGCCGGGATTCCGAAAGGTGTGTTCAGCGTGGTCTCCGGCAGCGCCGGCGATATCGGCAGCGAGCTGACCAGCAACCCGATCGTGCGTAAGTTGTCCTTCACCGGCTCCACCGAAATCGGTCGCCAGCTGATGGCCGAATGCGCCAAGGACATCAAGAAGGTTTCCCTGGAACTGGGCGGCAACGCGCCGTTCATCGTGTTCGACGACGCAGACCTGGATAAGGCCGTCGAAGGCGCGATCATTTCCAAGTACCGCAACAACGGCCAGACCTGCGTCTGCGCCAACCGCCTGTACATCCAGGATTCGGTGTACGACGCGTTCGCCGAGAAACTGAAAGTGGCGGTGGCCAAGCTGAAGATCGGCAATGGTCTGGAAGAGGGCACCACCACCGGCCCGCTGATCGACGAGAAGGCCGTGGCCAAGGTTCAGGAGCACATCGCTGACGCCCTGAGCAAAGGCGCGACCCTGTTGGCTGGCGGCAAGGTGATGGAAGGCAACTTCTTCGAGCCGACCATCCTGGTCAACGTGCCGAAAGATGCTGCCGTGGCCAAGGAAGAAACCTTCGGCCCACTGGCGCCGCTGTTCCGCTTCAAAGACGAAGCCGAAGTGATCGCGATGTCCAACGACACCGAGTTCGGCCTGGCTTCCTACTTCTATGCCCGCGACCTGGGCCGTGTGTTCCGTGTGGCTGAAGCCCTGGAATACGGCATGGTCGGCGTCAACACCGGGTTGATCTCCAACGAAGTGGCGCCGTTCGGCGGCATCAAGGCTTCGGGCCTGGGCCGTGAAGGCTCCAAGTACGGGATCGAGGACTACCTGGAAATCAAATACCTCTGCCTGGGCATCTAAGCCCGGCAAGGCATTGTTGCAAACGCAAAGGGCACGAGAGCGCTGTCCCTTTGCGTGTTTCACCCGTTATTCGTAGTGGCCGGGAAAGCTGTGGCAGTCGATCATCGCATGCTGCCGTAGTTGCCTCCCCGCCACGTATTCCTTGGACCACGCCACCCGATGAGTGGCGAATGAGGACTTTATGAGCAAGACCAACGCATCCCTGATGAAACGCCGCGAAGCCGCTGTACCACGCGGTGTTGGCCAGATTCACCCGATCTTCGCCGAGTCGGCGAAGAACGCCACCGTGACCGACGTTGAAGGTCGCGAGTTCATCGACTTCGCCGGCGGTATCGCCGTGCTGAACACCGGCCACGTGCACCCGAAAATCATCGCCGCCGTGACCGAACAGTTGAACAAGTTGACTCACACCTGCTTCCAGGTACTGGCCTACGAGCCGTACGTTGAGCTGTGCGAAAAAGTTAACGCCAAGGTGCCGGGTGATTTCGCCAAGAAAACCCTGCTGGTCACCACCGGTTCCGAAGCGGTAGAGAACGCCGTGAAGATCGCCCGTGCCGCCACTGGCCGTGCCGGCGTGATCGCGTTCACCGGCGCCTACCACGGTCGCACCATGATGACCCTGGGCCTCACCGGCAAAGTCGTGCCGTACTCGGCCGGCATGGGCCTGATGCCAGGCGGCGTGTTCCGCGCGCTGTTCCCGAACGAGCTGCACGGTGTGAGCGATGACGACTCCATCGCCAGCATCGAACGCATCTTCAAGAACGATGCCGAGCCGCGTGATATCGCTGCCATCATCATCGAGCCGGTGCAGGGCGAAGGCGGTTTCTACGTCGCGCCTAAATCCTTCATGAAGCGCCTGCGCGAACTGTGCGACAAGCACGGCATCCTGCTGATCGCCGACGAAGTGCAAACCGGTGCCGGCCGTACCGGTACTTTCTTCGCCATGGAACAGATGGGCGTTGCTGCCGACCTGACCACCTTCGCCAAATCCATCGCAGGCGGCTTCCCGCTGGCCGGTGTATGCGGCAAGGCTGAATACATGGACGCCATTGCGCCAGGTGGCCTGGGCGGCACCTACGCTGGCAGCCCGATCGCTTGCGCCGCGGCCCTGGCCGTGATGGAAGTGTTCGAAGAAGAGCACCTGCTGGACCGCTGCAAGGCTGTGGGCGAGCGCCTGGTGACCGGTCTGAAAGCTATCCAGGCCAAGTACCCGGTGATCGGTGAAGTGCGTGCCCTGGGCGCGATGATTGCGGTCGAGCTGTTCGAAGATGGCGACAGCCATAAGCCGAACGCCGCTGCTGTCGCTTCCGTGGTGGCCAAGGCGCGTGACAAGGGCTTGATCCTGCTGTCCTGCGGCACCTACGGCAACGTGTTGCGCGTGTTGGTTCCGCTGACTTCGCCGGACGAGCAGTTGGACAAAGGCCTGGCGATCATCGAAGAGTGCTTCTCCGAGCTGTGATCAAAAGTTGACCTGATCGACAAAAAACCCGCTTAGGCGGGTTTTTTTGTGCCCGATGAACGGTATTCAGCCGTTGTTCATTGTACGCAGGCGGCTCCTTTGTCTAAGGTGCTGGTATTGCCGATGGAGCGTGCTGGATGACTGCTGTTGATTTACCGGCTGTACCCCGTGTGTTGATTGCCGAGGCCGACCCTTGGTCCCGAGATCTGCTCAAGCAGGTGTTGCTGAATGTGCGCTGTGACGCACGGCTGGATGTGTGTGCCGATGGCCAGCGGGCCACCGAGTTGCTGCGTGACAAACCCTATGACCTGATCATTGCCGATTGGGAGCTGCCCGGCGTCGATGGCCTGAGCCTGCTGCGCAGCGTGCGCCTGCAACGGCGTACGCCGCTGTTGCCGTTTATCCTGCTGAGTACCCGCAACGACAGCGCCAGTGTGCGCGAAGCCTTGCCCCTGGCACCGACCGCGTACCTGACCAAACCCCTGAACATGGAAAGCCTGACCCAGCGCCTGCAGGACTTGCTGCTGAACGAAGGTGAGACGGTGTATTGCGAAGTCCCGGCCCTGGCGCCGGGCATGACCTTGCCGGTGTTTCTGGAGCGCCGCCGGGAAGCCTCCGACGGCGCGCCGCTGCGGGTCGACGTGCAGGCTGCGGTGCAACATAGCCTGGAGCCGGAGGGCCTGGACCTCAAGCGCCTGGAAGAGCAGGTGCGCATGGACCCTCAGATTACTGCCGTGTTGATCGCCGCCGCCAACAGCGCCGGCCATCACGGTTCGCCGGTACAGACCCTGGGCATGGCCCTGCACAAGCTGGCGGCGGGGCAGAGCATGAACCTGATCCTGGGGCTCGCCCTCAAGCACAACGTGGTACTGAGCGACCCGAGCCTTGTGGATTACGCCGAGCGTCATTGGCAGCTGTCCCAGCGTACCGCCGACTACGCCCGCAGCCTGGCGCGCATGCTCGACCTGGATCACGAGCGCTGCTACAGCGCCGGGATCCTCCATCGCCTTGGCGACCTGGCCTTGCTGCGGTGCCTGCAAGACTGGCTGCTGGGCGGTGGCGAACTGGATGATGAAGCGATTGGCGAGTCCCTCTACACCTTCGGCGCGGCCTATGGTTCGGCACTGCGCACACGCTGGCGCCTGCCGCTGGAGTTGCGCCAGTTGATCGCGGCGATTTATTCGCTGGAGGGCGGGGTGTATTCCCGCGAAGCGCTGGTGATGAACCTGGCGGCGCAACTGGCGCGGCTGACCGAGCATGAAGGCGTCGAGGCATTGGCGAAAGGCAAGACGGCACGCTTGCTCAAGGTGGGTTTGCCGGAATTGACGCGTATGCGCAAAACCTAGCAGGCGATGCGTGCCAGTATGGGAGCTGGCTTGCCTGCGATAGCATCATCCCGGTACAACCAACACGCCGAGGTGCCTGCATCGCGGGCAAGCCCGGCTCCCACAGGTCATCGTGTGGCGTCAGCCGGGGAGCACGCGGTTTTTGCCCTGGCGCTTGGCCTCGTACATGGCCGCGTCAGCGCGGGCAAACAGGCTGTCCACATTGGCGTCCTCGGCGGTCAGGCTGGCCAGGCCCTGGCTGACGGTGACCGCGAAGCTCTCACCGTCGTGGCTGAAGCTCAGCTGCGCAATCTCGTGCCCCAGGCGTTCGGCCACCTGCATTGCCATCTCCGGGGCACAACCGGGCAGTATGGCGGCGAATTCTTCGCCGCCAATGCGCCCGAACAGGTCGCCACGGCGCAGAACTCCCCGACCGCTCTCGGCGATACGCTGCAACACCTGATCGCCTTCCAGGTGGCCGTAGGTGTCGTTCACCACCTTGAAGTCATCGATGTCCAGCAACAGGAACGCCAGGGGCGTGCCTTGCAGGCAGGCGCGTTCAAACTCGTGGTGGGCGCACTCGAAGAAATGCCGGCGGTTGCTGCTGCGGGTCAGCACATCGGTGGTGGCCAGGCGGTGCAGCTCGAGCTCCAGCTGCTTCTTTTCAGTGATGTCTTCGGCTATGCCTACCACGATCACCGGCTGGCCGGGCTCGGCCTGCTGGTTGATGTAACACTTGTCGCTGAGCCAGCGGATCTGCCCGTCGGCGGTGATGATGCGGTACTCGCGGTCTTCCACGGCGCCGCTGTGCAGCACCTGGGCCAGGCTGTGCTCGGCGTAGTCGAGGTCTTCGGGGTGGATGCTGTTGCGCCATTCCCGATAGTCGGTCAACAACATGCCCGCCGTACGTCCGAAAACCCGCTCATAGGCCGGGCTGACGTACAGCACGCGGCGAGTGTCCCACTCGATTGCCCAGAGCACGGCATTCACACTGACCAACAGCGAACTCAGCAGTTGCTCGCGTTCACTCAGCCGTTCCACTTCGCCCTGGGCATGCATCAGGGCCAGCAACGTAGCGGCGGCTGCCGGTCGTGGGTGTTCGAGGACGGGGGTGTCGGTGAAGGTCTTTTCGTGGACCATCGGCACAACTCTCTCTGGGCAGGCCGCGGGGTTGGGCAGCGGTCACAACAAGGGCCGCCGGGATGGCGAAGTGTTGATTGAGAGGGGGAATTTGCTGCGAAGTTCCGTTATCAGCGCCGATTAGAGGCGACCAAGAAATGGCGCCAGAAACATGTAGGAGCGAGTTTGTTGGGGGGAGGGGCTTGCTGTGGGGAAGGAGTTGCGGTGGGGAGGGGGCTGCTGTCGGGAAGGAGCTGCGGTGGGGAAGGAGCTGCTGTGGGGAAGGAGCTGCTATGGGGAAGGAGCTTGTTGTGGCGAGGGAGCTTGCTCCCGCTGGGCTGCGTAGCGGCCCCAAAATCTTGGGAGCGCTGCGCACTCCAGCGGGAGCAAGCTCCCTCGCCACAGAAGCTCCCCTGCCACAAAAAATCGGCTCGCTACAGCCGTATCAGGCCGCGGCAGGCCGCAGCGAATAGGTCTTCAGCTGATGGGCAAAGTCCCGCAGGGATTGAATCCCGCTCGCCTCGGCCTCGTGCACCCATTCCTTGATTGCCGCCAGCATGTCGTGGCCGTTGGTGCTGGTTTTCAGCCAGATCTGTTGCAGCGCCAGGCGCTTCTCGTAGATCACTTTCAAAGCCTGGCTGTGTTCCAGCATGCTCTGGATGCGCACATGGTGGCGGTCATCCAGCAGGCTGGTCTCCCGCGACAACAGGCGCTTGGCGCGATGGAATTGGTGGCGCACCGAGTGATCGACCTTTTCCAGTTCCTGCTTGACCAGCGGGCCAATCACCAACTTGCGGTACTGGGCCATGATCTGGAAGCGGTTGTTGAGGATTGCCATCGCGGTGTCCATGTCCAGGCTGCCCTTGCCTTCGACCCGGTGGGCGATCGGCGCGACCCGTTGCACCTTGGCCAGGCGCAGGAAGCTGAACACTTTGATCCAGGCCCAGCCCAGGTCGAACTCCCACTTCTTCACCGACAGCTTGGCGGAGTTGGGGTAGGTATGGTGGTTGTTATGCAGCTCTTCGCCACCCACGATGATGCCCCAGGGAATCAGGTTGGTGGCCGCATCGCGGCATTCGAAGTTGCGGTAGCCGATGGCATGACCCAGGCCGTTGATTACGCCGGCAGCCCAGAACGGGATCCACATCATCTGGATGGCCCAGATGGTGATGCCGATGGTGCCGAACAGCAGCAGGTCGATCACGCCCATGATCGCCACGCCCAGCAGCGGGTACGGGGTGTAGAGCTTGCGCTCGATCCAGTCTTCCGGGCAGTTCTTGCCGTAGATGCGCAGGGTCTCGGGGTTCTCGGCTTCGGCGCGATACAGCTCGGCACCTTTGCGCAGCACGGTGGACAGGCCCTTGATCACCGGGCTGTGGGGATCGTCGACGGTTTCGCACTTGGCGTGGTGTTTGCGGTGGATAGCGGTCCACTCGCGGGTGTTCTGCGCCGTGGTGAGCCACAGCCAGAAGCGGAAGAAGTGTTTCAGGCCAGCATTGAGCTCCAGGGAGCGGTGGGCTGAATAGCGGTGCAGATAGACCGTGACCCCGACAATGGTCACGTGGGTCATCAACAGAGTGACTGCCACCAGTTGCCAGGCCGACAAGTCAAGAAAACCGTTGTACCACATAGGCTGTATGGCCCTCAGATAAAGAAAAAACCAGCTTGCGCATTATCACTAAGCCTACAGATAAAACCAGCCGCCCTTTCAGATAGGAGTGACTGGATGTTTCTTATTCTATAATCCGTAACCTTTGTAGGGCGAATCTGGTTTTTTAGTAAGGATTACTGAACATATGCTGTTTTCATACCGAGGTGCCCTGCGTGCCGGGCTGATGTACCTGCTGGTTTCGATTGTGTGGATTCAGCTCAGCCATCAGGTATTGATCAACTTTATCGATGAACCCGTGGAGCTGGGCCGCTGGCTTCAGATACGCGGTTACCTGTGGGTCAGCCTCAGTGCCCTGGCGATCTACCTGCTCTGCGCACACTTTGCCCGGGCGAACCTGATCCAGCAGCCACTGAAGGAAAACCGCGAGCGCCTGCGCCAGGCCGCCGCCGTGTTCGATTGCACCCGCGAAGGGGTGCTGGTCACCGATGCCCAGGGGCTGATTGTTCACGTCAACCGGGCCTTTATCGAAATCACCGGCTACCAGTGCGAAGACGTGCTGGGGCACCAGCCGAGCCTGTTCAAGTCCGGGCGCCACTCGGCCAGTTTCTACCAGGCGATGTTCGAGACGCTGGAACGTGACGGTGAATGGAGCGGTGAAATCTGGAACCGCCGTAAAAGCGGCGAAATCTACCCACAGTGGCAGACCATCCGGGTGATCCGTGATGAGCAGGGCCATATCAGCCACTACGTCGCGGTGTTCTCCGATATCAGCGCCATCAAGCACTCCGAGAGCGAGTTGGCGCACCTGGCCCATCACGACCCGCTGACCGACCTGCCCAACCGCCTGCTGTTCACCGACCGTGCCGAACAGGCCCTGGCCTCCGCGCAGATCCATAAACGTGGCTGCGCCTTGCTGCTGCTCGACCTCGACCATTTCAAGATCATCAACGACAGCCTCGGCCATAACGTCGGCGACCAGTTGCTCAAGGCCGTCGGCGAGCGCCTGCAAGGCCTGTTCGGCCCCGGCGTGACCCTGGCGCGCCTGGGCGGTGACGAGTTCGCGGTGCTGGCGGAAAGTTGTCCACAGGTGGGCCAGGCCGCCGCCCTGGCGCAACGTATTCTCGACGCGATGAAAGAACCGGTCATCTTCGACGGCCATCAACTGTTTATCAGCGTGAGCATCGGGATCAGCCTGTTCCCCAGCGACGCGCTGAGCGCCGAGCAACTGCTGCGCAACGCCGACTCCGCGTTGTTCAAGGCCAAGAGCGCCGGCCGCGAAGGCTACGCCTTGTACACCGAAGAGCTTACCGCCCACGCCCAGCACCGCGTGGAAATGGCCGGTGAACTGCGCCGCGCCCTGGATCAGCAGGAGCTGCGGGTTTACTACCAGCCAGTGCACGACCTGCAAGACAGCCGAATGATCGGCGTCGAAGCCCTGGTGCGCTGGCAGCACCCGGAGCGCGGGCTGGTGCCGCCGGGGGAATTCATCCCGATTGCCGAGCGCACCGGGCTGATTGCCGACATCGACGCCTGGGTCATGGACCAGGCCTGTCGCCAGATGTGCCAGTGGCTGGCAGACGGTGCACCGTTGACGTTTCTCGCGGTGAATGTGTCCAGCCGCCTGTTTGCCCGGCGTGAGCTGTATGAGCAAGTAGCCAAGGTGCTGCACGACACGGGGCTGGATCCGGCGCTTTTAGAGCTGGAAGTCACCGAAAGCGCGGTGATGGAAGACCCGGAAGTCGCCCTTGAGCAAATGCATCGCCTGCGTGAGCTCGGCTTGCGCCTGGCCATCGACGACTTTGGCACCGGTTATTCATCGCTGCTGCGGCTCAAGCGCTTGCCGGTGCAGAAGCTCAAGATCGACCAGGGTTTTGTCGCCGGGTTGCCATGGGATGAGGACGATGCGGCGATCGTGCGGGTAGTGATCGCGTTGGCGCAGAGCATGGGCATGCAGGTGCATGCCGAAGGTATCGAGCAGGTTGAGCAGGCGCGGTTTCTATTGGAACAGCGCTGTGACCTGGGCCAGGGGTACTGGTTTGGTCGGCCGATGCCGGCCAGTGAGCTGGATTGGGCGAGGGCGCCGACCATTCGTTAACCACCGCCTGTCCTGATTTCAAACAGGGCCAAAATGTGGGAGCGGGCTTGCTCGCGAAGGCGGTGGGTCAGTCAGCAAATCTGTCACTGACCCACCGCCTTCGCGAGCAAGCCCGCTCCCACATTTGGATCTCCACACGGCTTTATTTCACGGGTCGTCCCGCCAAACCCCTCGCAACCCCTCGTCCCATCAGAAAATTCTTTCTGGTTATATAAACATTCTTAAATAGTATTTTTAAGAATATCCGCGCTTATCTACTATCGCCCTCACGCCGCAAGCAGTGCCGCCACTGCGAGGCACTTCTCATTTCAGGAGCACGACCATGAGCGCATCTCTACGTAGCGTTGACGGCCAGGACGAAGCAGCCATTTTGCGCGAGATCCAGAGCGCCCTGCGCGATCTGCGGTTTGGCGCGGTGGAAATCACTGTGCACAACGCCCAGGTAGTACAAATCGAACGCAAAGAGAAATTCCGTTTGCAGAACCCGGGCAACAAACCGAGCTGAGCAACACCGGCGATTCGATTGCAAGACCCGCAACTATAAGAAAAAAGCCAACACCCAAGAATTTCAGGAGCCTTCTATGTCGTCGATTCGCCGTTATGCCCTGGCAGCACTGGCCAGTGCCGTGTTTGCCGGTTCCGCTGTTGCCAAGGATTACGAACTGCTCAACGTGTCTTACGACCCCACCCGCGAGCTCTACCAGGACTACAACGCTGAATTCACCAGCTTCTGGAAGCAGTCGCACCCGGGTGACAACGTCAAGATCCAGCAATCCCACGGTGGTTCGGGCAAGCAGGGCCGCGCGGTAATCGACGGCCTGCGCGCCGACGTCGTGACCCTGGCCCTGGCCGGCGACATCGACGAAATCGCAAAACTGGGCAAGACCCTGCCGGAAAACTGGCAAACCCGCCTGCCGGACGCCAGCACCCCGTACACCTCGACCATCGTGTTCCTGGTACGCAAGGGCAACCCTAAAGGCATCAAGGATTGGGGCGACCTGATCAAGAAAGACGTGTCGGTGATCACCCCGAACCCGAAAACCTCCGGCGGCGCCCGCTGGAACTTCCTAGCCGCCTGGGCCTACGGCCTGAAAGCCGGTGGCAGCGAAGCCAAGGCCCAGGAATACGTGAAAGAGCTGTTCAAGCACGTGCCGATCCTCGACACCGGCGCGCGCGGTTCGACCATCACCTTCGTCAACAACGGTCAGGGTGACGTGTTGCTGGCCTGGGAAAACGAAGCCTTCCTGGCCCTGAAGGAAGACGGCGGCGCCGACAAGTTCGACATCGTTGTACCTTCGCTGTCGATCCTCGCCGAGCCGCCAGTGGCCGTGGTCGACAAGAACGCCGAGAAAAAGGGCAATACCGAGATCGCCACCGAGTACCTCAAGCACCTGTACAGCCCGGCTGGCCAGGAGATTGCGGCGAAGAACTTCTACCGCCCACGCGATGAGAAAGTCGCCGCCAAATACGCCCAGCAGTTCCCGAAACTGGACCTGGTGACTATCGACAAAGACTTCGGCGGCTGGAAAACTGCCCAACCGAAATTCTTCAATGACGGTGGCGTGTTCGACCAGATCTACTCGGCGCAGTAAGCAAAATCAAACTGTAGGAGCCAGCTTTCTGTGGGAGCCGGGCTTGCCCGCGATAGCATCACCTCGGTGTAACTGATACACCGAGGTGCCGGCATCGCAGGCAAGCCAGCTCCCACAGAAGCTCGCTCCTACAGTGGTATCTACCCGCTAACCAAGGACTCTTATGTCGCGTCGTATCTCCCCCGTCATACCCGGCTTCGGGCTGACGCTGGGCTACACCGTGGTGTACCTCAGCCTGATCGTACTCATCCCCCTTGCGGCGATGTTTGTACATGCCGCTCAACTCACCTGGGATCAGTTCTGGAACATCATCTCCGCACCGCGTGTGCTGGCGGCGTTGAAACTGAGCTTCGGCACTGCGTTGTATGCCGCGATCATCAACGGCGTGATCGGTACCCTGCTGGCATGGGTACTGGTGCGCTACACCTTCCCCGGGCGCAAGATCATCGATGCGATGATCGACTTGCCGTTCGCCCTGCCCACCGCCGTCGCCGGTATTGCACTCACCGCGCTGTACACGCCCACTGGCCTGGTAGGCCAGTTCGCCGCCGACCTGGGCTTCAAGATCGCCTACACCCCCCTGGGCATCACCCTCGCGCTGACCTTCGTCACGCTGCCATTCGTGGTGCGTACCGTGCAGCCGGTGTTGGCCGATATCCCCCGGGAAATCGAAGAAGCCGCCGCCTGTCTCGGCGCCAAGCCCCTGCAAGTGTTCCGCTACATCCTGGTACCGGCGCTGCTGCCTGCCTGGTTGACCGGCTTCGCCTTGGCGTTTGCACGAGGTGTCGGTGAGTACGGTTCGGTGATCTTCATCGCCGGCAACATGCCGATGAAAACCGAGATCCTGCCGCTGCTGATCATGGTCAAGCTCGACCAATACGACTACCACGGCGCCACGTCCATCGGTGTGCTGATGCTGGTGGTTTCCTTTGTCCTGCTGCTGCTGATCAACTTGCTGCAGCGGCGCATCGAACACCCATAAGGAGGCGCGGAACATGTCCCAATCGTCTATTTCCGCCGCGTCCTCGGCCAACGCTGCCCGTCGTGGCAGTGCGGTGTCCCGACGCATCCTGATCAGCCTTGGCTGGCTGGTGTTCTTCCTGTTTTTGTTGCTGCCGCTGTTTATCGTGGTGTCCCAGGGCCTGAAGAATGGCCTGGGTGCGTTCTTCACCGCGATCCTTGAGCCGGACGCGCTGTCGGCATTGAAACTCACGGTGATCGCCGTGGTGATTTCGGTACCGCTCAACGTGGTGTTCGGCGTCAGCGCCGCCTGGTGCGTGAGCAAGTACTCGTTCCGTGGCAAAAGTATCCTGGTGACCCTGATCGACCTGCCGTTCTCGGTATCGCCGGTGATCGCCGGCCTGGTCTACGTGTTGATGTTCGGCGCCCAGGGCTTCTTTGGCCCGTGGCTGCAAGACCATGACATCCAGATCGTGTTCGCCTTGCCGGGCATCGTGCTAGCGACCATCTTCGTCACCGTGCCGTTCGTGGCCCGTGAGCTGATCCCGCTGATGCAGGAGCAGGGCACCCAGGAAGAAGAGGCCGCGCGCCTGCTGGGCGCCAACGGCTGGCAGATGTTCTGGCATGTCACCGTGCCGAACATCAAGTGGGGCCTGATCTACGGCGTGGTGCTGTGTACCGCGCGGGCCATGGGTGAGTTCGGTGCGGTGTCGGTGGTGTCCGGCCACATTCGCGGCGTGACCAACACCTTGCCGCTGCACGTCGAGATCCTCTACAACGAATACAACCACGTCGCCGCGTTTGCCGTCGCGAGCCTGTTGCTGATCCTGGCGCTCTTCATCCTGCTGCTCAAGCAGTGGAGCGAGAACCGTATCAACCGCCTGCGCAAAAGTGCTGGTGAGGAATAAGTCATGTCGATCGAAGTCCGTAATGTCAGCAAGAATTTCAACGCCTTCAAGGCCCTGAACAGCATCAATCTGGACATCCAGAGTGGCGAGCTGGTGGCGTTGCTGGGCCCGTCCGGCTGCGGCAAGACCACCCTGCTGCGGATCATCGCCGGTCTCGAAACCCCGGATGCCGGCAACATCGTGTTCCATGGTGAAGACGTCTCCGGCCACGACGTGCGTGATCGCAACGTCGGCTTTGTGTTCCAGCACTACGCGCTGTTCCGCCACATGACCGTGTTCGACAACGTCGCGTTCGGCCTGCGGATGAAACCGAAAAACCAGCGCCCCACCGAAAGCCAGATCGCCGTGAAAGTCCACGAGCTGCTGAACATGGTGCAGCTCGATTGGCTGTCGGATCGCTACCCGGAACAACTCTCCGGCGGCCAGCGCCAGCGTATCGCCCTGGCGCGCGCCCTGGCGGTAGAGCCGAAAGTGCTGCTGCTGGATGAACCCTTCGGCGCCCTCGATGCCAAGGTCCGTAAAGAACTGCGCCGCTGGCTGGCGCGCCTGCACGAAGACATCAACCTGACGTCGGTGTTCGTGACCCACGACCAGGAAGAAGCCATGGAAGTGGCGGACCGCATCGTGGTGATGAACAAGGGCGTGATCGAGCAGATTGGCTCACCGGGCGAAGTCTACGAAAACCCGGCCAGTGATTTTGTTTATCACTTCCTCGGCGACTCCAACCGCCTGCATTTGGGTGAAGACAAGCACGTGCTGTTCCGCCCGCATGAAGTGTCGCTGTCGCGCCATGAACTGGAAGACCACCACGCGGCTGAAGTGCGTGATATTCGCCCGCTTGGCGCGACCACCCGGGTGACCCTGAAGGTCGAAGGCCAGAGCGAGTTGATCGAGGCTGAAGTGGTGAAAGACCACGACAGCCTGACCGGCCTGGCGCGGGGCGAGACGTTGTTCTTCAAGCCCAAGGTCTGGCAAAAAGCCTAAAAGCGCCGCAAAACCCATGTGGGAGCGGGCTTGCTCGCGAATGCGGTGGTTCAGTCGGTACATCCGGTGACTGACACTCCGCTTTCGCGAGCAAGCCCGCTCCCACATTTGGATCTCCAGTGTTGCTCAGGCCGTGGCGTTCTTGTGCCGCACGGCCACGGGCCCCGAGCGCTCTTCAATCTGCCGCTTCAGCTCATGCCGCAGCCCCACCAGGAACGCCAACTCCGCCACCACGAACAACGGCCCCACGATCAACCCGGACACGTCATCGACAAACGCCGGCTTGCGCCCCTCGTAGTAATGCCCCACAAACTGGATCACCCAGCCCACCACGAACATGCCGATGCCGCTGCTCAGCCACACCAGCGTGCTTTGCGCCGCCAGCACATGCCCGGCCCACACTGACAGGCCCATCAGCACCGTCATCAGCACGCCGAGCGCCAGTTCCAGGCGCAGGTAGAACCATGCCGAAAGCAGCGCCACTACCACCGCGGGCGACAGCCACAGCCCGGCCACCGTCCATTCGGGGCGTGACAGCAGCACGGCCACGGCCACGACGATCAGCGGGATGCCGATAAAGTGGCTGGCGATATTGCGCGGGTCGCGGTGGTAGGCGGCGTATTGACTGAGATGGTCGACGAGGCTTTTCATTGTTGTTCCTCCTGTAGGATGTTTGATCATGCCCTGTAGGCCCACGACACACTGTCAACTGGCCGACAATCTTCGGAGTTCGCATGGATGTAGAGAAATGGCACTCACGGCTGGCCACCGGTCACTGGTACAGCCATCTGCCTGCTGATCTACAGAATAGCTTGCTGGCCAGCGCCCGGTTGCGGCAGCTGACGGCGGGGCAATACCTGTTCAAACGCGGCGATCCGCCGTGTGGGTTGTATGCGGTGCTGGAAGGTTCCCTGCGTATCAGCGCGGTGAACGAGCAGGGCAAGGAGGCAGTGTTGAGCCTGGCGGAATTACCGTACTGGTTCGGCGAGATCTCCCTGTTCGACGGGTTGCCCCGCACCCACGACGCTTGCGCGGTCGGGCCTTGTACGTTGTTGCAGGTGCCGCAGCCGGCGTTGCTGCACATTCTTGAACAGACTCCGCGTTACTGGCGCGACATGGCCCTGTTGATGAGCCAGAAGCTGCGCCTGACCTTTATCAATATCGAGCAATTGAGCCTGATGCCGGCGTCGGTGCGGGTGGCGCACCGCTTGCTGATGATCGCCGAGGGCTATGGCGACATCGAGCAGGCCCGGCAGGTGCTGCAACTGCCCCAGGAAGACCTGGCCGCGATGCTGAGCCTGTCGCGCCAGACCACCAATGCGTTGCTCAAGGACCTGCAAGGCCAGGGCATCGTGCGCCTGGGCTATGGCGAGATCGAAATCCTCGACCCGCAACGTTTGCGCGAGGCGGCGCATGCCTGAGGGTGGTAGCCTGCGTTCACGATTATTCGAGGTGTGTTATGCGCGTCCTGCTAGTGGAACACGAGTCAGAGGCGGCCGAGGCGATGGGCCGCAGTCTTGAAGAGGCCAGCTACACGGTGGAGGTGGCGGCCAATGGCATGGCGGCCCTGCGCTTTGTGGAAAGCACCGAATACGACCTGGTGATCCTGGATGTGATGCTGCCGGGGCTGAATGCCTGGAAGCTGCAGCAGGCGATCCGGTTGAAGGGTGAGACGCCGATGTTGTTTTTGACCACGCCTGACGGGATTGAAGATCGGCTGCGTGGGCTGGAATTGCATGAGGATGATTATCTGCTCAAGCCCTTTGAGGCCCGGGCCTTGGTGGCGCGGGTGAAGAAGGTGTTGCGGCGGGACCGGGGGCGCTGACTGCCACTGGCTTTTGTGGTGTTTGATCGACCGCTTTCGCGAGCAAGCCCGCTCCCACATTTGACCGAGTACATCCTTTGGAATGTGGTCAAATGTGGGAGCGGGCTTGCTCGCGAAGAGGCCCTCGCAGCCGCCGCAACTCCAGCTACCTCAACCCATCCCGAAACTGCCCCGGCGTGATCCCGGTCCAGCGCTTGAACGCCCGGTTGAAGCTGCTGGTATCGGCAAACCCCAGCAAATGACTGATCTCCGCCAGCGAACACTCGGGGTCCCGCAGATGCAGCAGCGCGAGGTTCTCCCGGCATTCGTTCAGCAGCGCATCAAACCGGCAGCCCTCATCCGCCAGATGCCGCTGCAAGCTGCGCAAACTCAGATGCAACGCCTGGGCGATGCGCTCGGCGCTCGGCTCACCGTCAGGCAACTGCGCCTCAATGGCCGAACGCACCTTGCGTTCCCAGGTCAGCGGCCGCAGTTGCGCCAGGGTGCGCTTGAGCACGGTTTCATTGTGCTCGGCCAACTCGGGGTTGGCATCGTCCAGGTGGCTGTCAAAGTCCCGGGCCGCAAATTCCAGACGGTCTTCCTCGGCGGCAAAAAACACCGGCGCGCGAAATACCGTGTGCCACGGCTTGGGATCAGCCGGCTCGGGCCGCCGCAGGTACACCGCCAGCGGCGCGTACTCCCGGCCCAGGCGATTGCGGCAGGTGCGCACGTAAATCGCGGCGAACGCATCAATCGCCTCAAACGCGGGTGCGGGTGTACCGGCGGGCTGTTGCAGGCGAAAGCGGTAACGTTCGCCCTCCCGGCTAAGCTCCAGGCTCAGTGCGTCGCTGACCACCTGGTGATAGCGCACGATCCGCTCGAACACTTCCCGCAGGCTGCCGCTGGCCACCAGCGCATAACCCAGCGCGTGAAAGGTGGTGGGGCTGACAAACCGCGACACCCGCAAGCCAATCGCCGGGTCGCCGCTGGCCTGTACCGCCAGTTCCCACAGGCGCGTGGTGGCCGATAGCGGGTAGCGCGCGTTCGGATCTTCCATCAACTGCGGGTCGAGCCCGGCCTGGGCGCACAGCGCGGCGCTGTCGAGGCCCAGGGCGTCGAGCTGCTTGCGCAGGGCGCGGGTCCAGCTGGCGAGAGAGGTGGGTTCGGTCATGTTGATTGGCGCTTGCGGTCAACAGGTTGGCGTGTGGGGCTAGCGTCCCGCCAGATCGCATAGGGCAGGATGTACGCATCAATAAGACAGAGGATGGAAGCATGGACGGTACTTCTGCAAGCCCCCGGCAGATGAACGCACAACAGCGTTCAGCGCATATTCGTGAAGTGGTGCTGGCCGAGGGGCTGTTATTGCGCCAGCGCCACCCCTGGCTGCTGCATCAGGATGCGTTGGGCGCGGGCATCCTGGCCTTTGCCCTGGTGGGCATGCTGGGTTCGGCGGCGCTGTATATCACCGGGCACATGGCGTGGTGGGTGTGCCTGCTGCTCAACGCATTCCTCGCGTCATTGACCCACGAACTGGAACACGACCTGATCCACAGCATGTACTTTCGCAAGCAGCGCCTGCCCCACAACCTGATGATGGGCCTGGTGTGGCTGGCGCGGCCCAGCACCATCAACCCTTGGGTACGGCGCCATATCCACCTCAATCACCACAAGGTTTCCGGCAGCGAAACCGACATCGAAGAGCGCGCGATCACCAACGGTGAACCGTGGGGCCTGGCACGTTTGCTGATGGTCGGCGACAACATCATGTCGGCACTGATCCGGGTGCTGCGCGCACCGTCCTGGAAGCACAAGCTGGGCATTCTCAAGCGCACGGCGCTGGTCTACGCACCGCTGGCGCTGCTGCATTGGGGCGCGTGGTATGTGTTCCTCGGCTTTCATGCCGCCAATGGCATCGCCAGCCTGCTGGGCGCGCCAATCGACTGGTCAGCCAACACCCTGGCAGTGATGCACATCATCGACATCGCCGCCGTGGTGATCATCGGGCCCAACGTGCTGCGCACCTTCTGCCTGCATTTTGTCAGCTCCAACATGCACTACTACGGTGACATCGAGCCGGGCAACGTGATCCAGCAAACCCAGGTGCTCAACCCGTGGTGGCTGTGGCCGTTGCAAGCGTTCTGCTTCAACTTCGGCAGCACCCACGGGATTCATCACTTTGTGGTCAAGGAGCCGTTCTACATCCGCCAGATGACGGTGAAAACGGCGCACAAGGTGATGGCGGAGATGGGCGTGCGCTTCAACGATTTCGGCACGTTTGCCCGGGCCAATCGGTTTGCGCGCCAGGAGGGACGGCTGAGCGAACTCAACCCGGTGGAAAGGACAGCGATCTGAGCAAGCGTCCCGGTCACCCTGGGGTGACCGGGTGCGATTTACTGAATGGCCTGGTAGAAGTTCACCTGTGCTTCATCCAGGTACGCGAGGATTTTCGCCGGCAGGCGCTCGGTGGGTTTCGCCGGGCCGAAGGCTTTGTAGAGCGTTTCGAAATGCGCGTGCAGGTCCGCGACGCTTTCCCACTGTTCGTTGAGAAAGAACCGGTTGGGGTTCTCTTCATCCTTATGCCATTGATAGACCACGGCCTTGTCGTGCTGGTGGGTGAGCTTTTGTGAAACGGCCGCTACATCACGATAGAACTCGGCCTGTTTGCCTTCTTTGATGGTGCCGCTGAAAACCAGGTAGAGCATGTTGGAATCCTCGGTTTGGGGAGATTGCAGAACATCTGCATCGCCAAACTAGCCTCAGTGAGCAGGCCCTTGTAGCCAGCACGCCGCGAATTCAGAATTCGTAAAAGGCCTCGGAATCGAACGGCCGTCTTTGCCCGGTCAGGCCCATGCGTTGCAACACCAGCGCTACCACCGCAGCGGTAACCCGATGGAACGACAAGTCTGTCACCCCTAGTCGAACGACGCGTGGGCCGCTCGCGAGATTTGTTCTGCCTGCAGCTTGGTGAGTCACCGTCATGATTTTTTCCCTATGCTAAAAATCGCCCTGGAACTCGGCGATCATGAACTCGACGAAAGCCCGAGCCTTGGATGAGATCAACCGCGCGCTGGGGTAGATCGCCCAGATATCCCGGGTTTGCTCCAGGACACAGGACGGCATGATTTCCACCAATGCGCCGCTTTCCAGTAAGGGCCTGACGTTCCACTGTGAAACAGAGACGATGCCGAGCCCACCCTCCGCGGCAAGCCGTGCGCTTTCACCGCAATTGACTCTGAGCGAACCACTGATTGCCGTGACTTTGTGTGACTGGGCACCCACGAAACGCCAATGGTCCTCGTCGCCCAGCAGGATGCAGGAATGATTGACCAGCTCCGCAGGTGAAGTCGGTTCGCCATGCGCCTGGAGGTAGGCGGGTGCCGCACACAGGATGCGTCGGTCGCAGCCGAGCTTGCGCGCCACCAGGGATGAGTCCTTCAGGGCGGCGATGCGGATTGCCACATCAATCCCGATCTCGGTCAGGTCCTGCATTTGATCGGACAGTATCAGGTCGATCTTCAGCTTCGGGTTGGCGTGCAGGAACCGGGTAATGGCCGGCATCAGGCACATCCGCGCGAAGGACCCGGGGGCGGATACTCTTAACACCCGCTTGGCCACGTCCTTGCCTTTCACCGCGACCAGATAGGCCTCGTCCACGGCTGCCAGCACCCGGATTGCATGGGGCAGAAACAGCGCACCGTCTTCGGTCAGGCTGACCTGGCGAGTGGTGCGATGCAGCAGGCGCATGCCCAGGTATTCTTCAAGCTTCGCCAGTTTGTGGCTGGCCACCGAGGGCGCGAGTCCCAGCTCCCTGCCGGCTGCGGTGATATTGCCCAGCTCTGTTGATCGCATGAACAGGTTCAACGCATCAATATTCATGCTTCGGCGCCGCTAGTGTGTGGGCGCCGGCGCGGCATCGATCTTCACGCGCAGCAGGCTGTAGGGTTTCTGGCGCAAGTCTTTGCCTGCGTGAAAGATGCTTTGGCGGTGCAGCTGATTGGCGATGAAGTACAGGTAGCCATCAGGACCGATTGACAGTGTGTCGGGCCAAAGCACACGCGGATCATGGACGATGGTCTGCCATTGCCCGTTCGCCAGCCGTTTGCGCACGCTGTTGTTTTCGTAGTCGCCGGCATACACGGCCCCCGAGGCGTCGGCTTCAAGCCCGTCCGAGGCGCCTTTTTCCCCGAGGTCTTTGACCGCCATTTCGAGCCGTGCTTCGCTGACTGTCTCGTCACGCAGCAGTGCCGTGGGGATGGCGTACAGGTGCCGACTCGACAGCGGGCAGAAATACAAGGTCTGCCCATCAGCCGACAGGGCGATGCCGTCCGAAGCCACGGCAAAAGGCTGGGTGCCGCCTTTGGCATCCCGCACTTTCAGGACCTGGCCTTCGACCGTGGGTACGAAGTTCGGGTCGACCGAGGTCGAGGGTGCACCACTGAGCCGGCGTATGGCCGTGCCACTGGCGATGTCCATGACGATGATCGCGCCCGGGCCGGTAAGTGAAGAGTCGGTGATATAGATCACGCCTTGGTCACCCACGCGAAAATCAAAGCGCATGTCGTTGACGTAGGTGCCGGGCAGCATGACGTTTTTCGGGAATACGAGGGTCTTGACCACCTTGTTGGTGGCGAGCTCAACTGCGACGAGCTTGGCACCACCTGGCTGTGGAGGCGAGAAGCCAGGCGCCGCGGTGTCCAGTATCCAGAGGCGTCCGCGCCCGTCGGCCACCACGCTTTGTACGCTGATAAACCCTTTGGCCGGGTCTTTGGGGTTGGCCTGATTTATCGCCTGGTCAGGGTAGGGTACGACTTTGCCGTCGCGCAATTCTGCGACGGTAAACGGCACCTCGTCGCCCCAGCGAGGAAAGTTGACAAAGATGCGTCCGGTCTCGGTAACGCTCACGCCGGTGGGCATGGCATCGTGGAAGGCGTGCACCTGCTCGATGGCGCCAACGCTCTGATCGGCGGGCAGGTTCGCCGGCATGGAAGCCTGGGCGGCGGTGCCGGTGAGGGCCGCTGCCAAGGCAAGGGCAGTCCAACTGATTGGGTATTTCAAGTACATGGCAGGGCTCCAGGTTTTTCTGTTCTGGAGCCAATGGTGTCGGTTCCCGGCAGGCGAAAAAACCCGCTGATTGCCGATAACAGTTTCATTGAAATCAAGAGAATGGGCTGTCGCGCGCAAGCCTGGTTTTTAATTGCGGGCGAGCAAGCTTGCTTCAGCAGAGGGGGTATCCACGGTGATCAGGGTTTCGATCATCGCCTTCGCCGCCGGCGACAAGCGAAACCCGGTACGGCTGATGATCCCGCAGCGGTTGTTCAAACTGTCGAGGCTGTGAGGCACGTTGCGCCAGTGCAACACCGTCAGTGCGCCACGGGCAAAGTCTTCGGCAAACGCATCCTCGGCACCCAGGCCAATCGCGTTGGACTGGTGCACGATGGCTGCCAGCGCCGCAAACTGCTCCAGTTCGATAGCGGGAGAAAAGTCGACACGCCCGCTCAGGTTGGCCAGTAGCTTGCGTACCCCGGGAGCGATCAGCGGTGTGGCCAGCGGGTAGTCAAACAAGTCGTTGGTCGAGAGGCTGTCCTTGGCCAGTAACGGGTGCCCGGCGCGGCAGAAAAATACATTGCGCCGGGGTGTCAGGGCCTGGGTCTGGAAATTCGGATCGGCCTCGAAGTGGCGCACATCGGCGATGAAGAATTCGATCTCTTCGCGACTCAAACTGCGTCCGAGTTTTTCCCAGTTATCCACATGCAAACCGCTGCGTACTCGTGGATGAGCGCCGACAAACCTTGCGATCGCTCCAGGCACCAGGTTCACCGCCGCCACGGCATCGCAGCCAAAGCGCAATTCGCCGGCGTCGAGCTTGGTCATGCGGGTGACTTCGTGGCTCAGCCGCGCCGCGCCCTGAACGAGCGACAAGGCATGTTGCAACACCACCTGGCCCTCGGGAGTGGGGCGCAGGTCTTTGTGGGCGCGGTCCACCAGCACACAGCCAAACTCCTGTTCCAGGCTTTGGATGCTGCGGCTGAACGCCGGCTGGGTAATGCCCATGGCGTCGGCGGCGCGCACAAAACTGCGGTACTCATTCAGAGCAATGAAGTAGCGCAGTTGGCGAAGGTCCATGGAGTTTTCCGGCGTCCTGAAGGAAACCGCGATTCTAATCGCCTCGCTTATTCCGCAAAAGAATGTTCATTGTTTTATCTAGATTCAAATTGCATATCCATAGAGCCTGTGCGGTAGGTGCCCGGGCTGAACACCCGGGTGAGTATCAGCATCGCCACCACCGTCAGCGTCAGCACCATCCAGGCGCTGACGAAACTGCCAGTCAATTCCCGCAGCCAGCCGGTCAGCCACGGTGATACGGCGTTGATCAAAAAGCCCACGCCCTGGACGAACGCCGCCAGTTGGCCGGCCTCCCGAGGGTCGCGGCGGTGATCCAGGGTCAACAACAGGCTCAGGGCGAAACACGCTCCCAGGCCGAAACCGATCAACGCCACCCACAGGTGGGGGAATTCCAGCGGCGCCGTCAGCAGGCCGATATAGCCCACGGTCTGGGCCAGCAGGCTGATGCTCAGTAACGGTCGACGATCAATGCCACGTTGCGCCAGGGCCGGCATCAGCAGCGCGGCGATTACCTGGAAGATCGTCATGAACGCCAGCAGCGAACCACTGGGCAGTACGCCCCAACCCAACTGCTGGTAGTAGGCCGGCAGCCACGCGACCATGCTCATGTAGCCGCAATTCACCAGGCCGAAATACAGCGCCAGCAACCACGCCCGACGGTTGCGCAGGCCCTGGAACGGCGCCGTCACCTGCGGGTTTTTCGCCGCACCCAATGGCAGCCACGCCCACAACAATAGTGCGCCCAGGGCCGGTAGCAGCCAGATCCCGAGCCCCGCCTGCCACTGCTGGAAATGCCCCGCCACCAACGGGCTGAGCAGCGCGGCCAAGCCACCGCCGCCCATCAGCGAAGCCGAGTAAACCCCCATTGCCAACGGCACGCGCTGGTGAAACTGGCGCTTGATCATCGCCGGCACCAGCGCCTGGATCAGCGCCACACCCGCACCGCCGAACAATGCCGTGGCCAGCAGCGCCGGCGCCTGGCCAAACAGCCAGCGCGCGAGGCACGCCAGCAGAATCATCATCAAACCCAGGGCGATTCCGCGACGCTCCCCCAGCCTTGCCTCCAGGCGCACACCTACCAACGCCACC
This sequence comes from Pseudomonas sp. IPO3774, assembly GCF_013386835.1. Taxonomy (NCBI): domain Bacteria; kingdom Pseudomonadati; phylum Pseudomonadota; class Gammaproteobacteria; order Pseudomonadales; family Pseudomonadaceae; genus Pseudomonas; species Pseudomonas sp. IPO3774. Next base: position 4,287 of record NZ_JACAQY010000006.1, on the reverse strand, counting down.
AGGCCCATGCAAATCACCGGCAGGCTGGTGAGCAGGGCGCTGCTCTGGAAACTCAGGCCGGTGGCCAGACGGATTTCCCCCAGCAACGGGCTGATGGAACTGAGGATCGGTCGCAGGTTCAGGCCCAGCACCACCAGCAAACCCCAACCGGCGAGGCTGCCGGCGAATGAATTATTCAGCGTCATGCAGGGCCTGCCACTCGCGGTAAAGGGCTTGCATCGCTGCCTGCGGCAGGTGCTGCACGGGCAATTTTTGCTCCGCCAGCGGCAGCGCCAGTTGCTGGTAGATCGCTGCTGTGGACAAACCAAAGGGCGCCGCCACGTCGTTGCTGGCAGCGAACACCACACGGGATATGCCGCACAGGTGCATCGCACTCAGGCACATCGGGCAGGGCTGGCCGCTGGCGTAGATCACACAACCGTCGAGGCGTGGGCCGAGTTGTTGGCTGGCGGCACGGATGGCGAGCATCTCGGCGTGGGCGGTGGGGTCCTGGCTCAAGTGGATTTCGTTGACCGCCTCCACCAGCACCTCGCCGTTGCGCACCAGCACGGCACCAAACGGGCGGCCACCGGCGGCTACGTTGGCTTTGGCCAGTTGCACGGCGTGATGCAGATGCTGTTGATCGTCAGTCATGGAAAACCCCTCGTGCGCAATGAGGCGTGAAGTATGGGCAGCCGCAGGGGTATTCTGAAATTAAATATAACCATGCCAATCAGTGGCAAATGGAATGGTGAGCCCATGTTCGATCCCGTGTTGTTGCGCAGCTTTGTTGCCGTCGTCGATTGCGGCAATTTCACCCGCGCGGCCGAGCGGCTGCACTTGACCCAGTCCACGGTCAGCCAACAGATCCGCCGCCTGGAAGATGCACTGGGTAGCCAGGTGCTCGACCGCGATCAGCGCCGCGTGGTGGCCACGGTGGAAGGTGAACGCTTGCTGGCATATGCGCGGCGCATCCTGGCGTTGCACGAAGAGGCGGCCGACGTGCTGATCAATCAGCAGAGCGATGGCGTGTTGCGCCTGGCGGTGCCCGAGGACTTTGCGGCCGAGCGCCTGATGCCGCTGCTGTCGGCGTTTGTGCAGGCTTATCCCCGGGTGCGCCTGGAGGTCACCAGCGGCTTGGGGCCGGAATTGTTGCGGGATTATCGCGGCGGTGAATTCGACGTGCTGCTGGTCAAGCAAATGGGTGACAGCGATGACTGCCTGGTGTCCTGGCCGGAGCCGTTGTGTTGGGTCGACAGCCGCAGTTCGCCGTCCCTGGGACGTGATCCGCTGCCGTTGGTGGCGTTTCCCGCTGGCGGCCTGTACCGCAATGAAATGCTGCATCACCTGGAGGTGGGCGGCTGGCGCTGGCGCATCGGTTATTCCAGCGCCAGCTTGGCCAGCGTGTGTTCGGCGGTGGCGGCGGGACTGGGGATCAGCCTGTTGCCGGTGCGGGTGGTGCAGCCCGGGCACGTGGTGTTGGGCGCGGACAGCGGTTTGCCTGCGGTGCAGGGCGTGCGGCTGGCGCTGTATGGCCGTAACGGCCTTGGCGCGGCCGGGCAGGCGTTGCTACGCCAATTGCAGGATTTGTGTGCCGGTAATCCACGCTGATCCATGCCTTCAGTGAATATTTTGTATGCCTCAAAAGCATTGAGATTTTGCCCCTCGGCGCCAGGCCGCGCAGGACGTGGCTTCGGCGTATCCGGATGTTTCGGTTATTCAATTTAGATCTATCTATAACTTTAAAGATTACTTTAAGAGATAAGCGTCTGCCCCCGATGATTCAGCCCTCGACGGCCGCCAAGGCAGGCCCGTCGGTTTTTTTGCTTAAGACCGCAGGGGAGTTAATCAATGGGCAATGTCCAGACCGCCGCCAGTGCACAAGAGGCGCAGTGGCGCCACGCACCGGGTGGTGAGTTGGTCGACCTTGGCCGGCCGCATCGCGCGCCGTTGGGGCAGTTGCGTACGCAGAAAACCCCGAAGGGTGTGTTGAGTCGGCGTGAAGCGATCCTGTTGGGGATTCTCGCGCTGGCCTTGCATGGCGCGGTGATCTATTGGGTCAGCCAGAAGCCAACCCCGGTGCTGCCGATTGTGCCGCCGGAAATCCCGCCGATGACGATCGAATTTTCCCAGCCGGCACCGCCGGTTGTGGAGCCGCCACCGCCTGTACCGCCACCGCCGCCGCCACCGGTTGTCGAGCCACCGCCGCCGGTGGTTGATGAATTGGCCGCCAAGCCGGCGCCGAAAAAGATTCCGAAACCCAAGCCGTTGCCAAAGCCTGTGCCCAAGCCCGCACCGAAACCGGTAGCCGAGCAGCCGCCCGCGCCGCCTGTACCCGCGCCACCGGCTCCAGCACCGCCGGCACCGCCTGCGCCCGCGCCGGTCACACCGGCCTCGGCCAACGCCGCGTACCTGAAGAACCCGGCGCCGGAATACCCGTCACTGGCCCAGCGCCGGGGTTGGGAAGGCACGGTGCTGTTGCGGGTGCATGTATTGGCCACCGGCAAGCCGGGTGAGATCCAGATTCAGAAAAGCAGTGGTCGCCAGCAACTCGACGAAGCCGCACTGGCTGCCGTGAAGCGCTGGAGTTTTGTACCGGCCAAGCAGGGTGATGTGGCCCAGGACGGCTGGGTCAGCGTACCGATCGATTTCAAGATTCATTAATTATTGGATGCGGTGTGTTGGACACATCGCGACCTGCACAGAGGGAAAACATCATGGCATTAGCATCTCCAACTGAATCCATCGAAAGCGCGGTGATCTGGCTGCTGGTGGTCTTTTCGGTCGCTACCTGGGGCCTGGCCCTGCTCAAGGGCGTCCAGTTCGGCCGCCTCAAGTCCCAGGATCGCAAGTTCCACAAACAGTTTTGGGCGGCATCCAGCCTGGACTCGGCCGCTGAACTCGCTGAAACCAAACCCGGCGCCGCCGCTCGTGTGGCCCAGGCTGGTTACGCCGCGATCCAGGTGGGTGAGGCGCCCCACGCTGCTGACTTGAGCCAGGCGATCAACCATCAGGACCGTCTTGAACGCGCTTTGCGCCAACAGATCGTGCGTGAGCGTCGCTCCCTGGAAACCGGCCTGGCCGTGGTTGCGAGTATCGGCAGCACCTCGCCGTTTATCGGCCTGTTCGGCACTGTGTGGGGGATCATGGAAGCCCTGAAAGGCATCAGCGCCGCCGGTTCCGCCAGCCTCGAAACCGTGGCCGGGCCGATCGGTGCGGCACTGGTTGCCACGGGTGTGGGTATTGCCGTCGCGGTGCCGGCGGTGCTGGTCTACAACTACTTCCTGCGTCGCCTGAAGCTCACGGCTGCGGACCTGGACGACTTCGCCCACGACTTCTACAGCCTGGCGCAGAAGAACTCGTTCCGCGTGCTGCTGCACCCGACGCTGAGCAAGGCCGGTGCCCAGGGTGGCGCGCAAAAAGTGAAGGAGGCGTCCTGAGATGGCCTTCTCCACGCAAGACAGTGATGAGGTGCTGAGCGAGATCAACGTTACGCCGCTGGTGGACGTGATGCTGGTGCTGCTGGTGGTGTTTATCGTCACGGCGCCGTTGTTAACCAATGCGATTCCGATCAACTTGCCCAAGACCGAGGCCGTGGCCCCGGTGGAGCAGAAGGACCCGCTGGTGGTGAGCATTGATGCGGCCGGGAAACTGTTTATTAACAAGGATGAAATCCAGCCAGATTTGCTGGAGTTCAACTTGCAGTCGGCCAAGGCCAAGGACCCGGAGGTGCGGGTGCAACTGCAGGCTGATGATGGAGTGAACTATGGCGAAGTGGCGCGAGCCATGGCGTCGATTGAGCGGGCGGGGATTACCAAGCTTTCGGTGATTACTGCACGTTAGTTTCAAATGCCTCGACAATTTTTTTGGCCGTCTCCTTGGCAGGGTGCGGCCTTTTTTTGCTTTGGGGGGAGTACATATCCGTTATTTAGGTAACGGCGGCTTATGGTTCCGCTCTTACAGCGGGTCACTTTTGGCAAACGCCCCAAAAGTAACCAAAAGGTCTTTGCCCCACCACTCGGTGCCTCGC
>NZ_JACAQY010000006.1:0-230 GCF_013386835.1 Pseudomonas sp. IPO3774 | reverse complement strand
CCATCGTGGTTGACGGGGCCCACAGATCAAAATCAAAAGCAGATCAAAAGCAGAGCACAGCGGCCTACCGGCCGGCTTGAGTGTTAAAAGCAAAGGCAAGATCCAGAGCGAAAGCCAAATCTGAAGCGGTTGCAGATCTGCTTTTCTGTGGGAGCTGGCTTGCCTGCGATGCAAACACCTCGGTCCTCCAGATACACCGAGGCGATGCAATCGCCGGCAAGCCAGCTCCT
>NZ_JACAQY010000058.1:0-125132 GCF_013386835.1 Pseudomonas sp. IPO3774 | reverse complement strand
AGAAGATCGAACCGTTAATAGGACCAAACAACACTGCCTTACTAACTCCTTCTGGGCTTCGATGATCTGAAGCAACTCGCTGCCGAAACCTACATAACTCTTTGTTTACCAAGGAGTTTTCCGTTTCGACTGCGCCGGAAGTGGGGCGAATTATAGACTTCCAGAATCTGCCGTCAAGGGTTAATTACGCTTTTGTTGCAGAAGATGGTTTTTTAGCAATAAGACGGGGAATTCGGCGCATCACCGGCGGTATACGCAGGACCAGAAGCAGCGCCCCTATAGATGCATAGATAGCCCACTCCTTGAGATCTGCCCGCACGATCCACAGCATATGCAGCAAACCAAGCCCGAGAATCACGTAAACCAAACGATGCAGTTTCTTCCAGCGCACACCAAGGCGACGCTGGCTGTATCGGTTGGAGGTGACTGCCAGCACCAATAGAGAAAGGAATCCCAAGGTACCCACAATAATGTAAGGCCGCTTCCGTAGCTCAACCCCCAACTGCGACCAATCCAACCCAAGGATAAACACGCAGTAAGCAGCAAGATGCAAAACCACATAGGCAAAGCACCACAATCCCAGTTGCCGTCGCACGGCGATCCACCCCGCCCAACCACTGAGCTTCTGCAACGGTGTCATACCCAGGGTTATTAACAACAGAATCAAGGTGCCAAGCCCGAGCCGATCCATCAGCACCTTGCCCGGGTCAGGTCCCAGCGCAAAGCTCCAGGCCTCGTACAGCCAGAACAGCGGCCACACCGCCGCTGCTATAAAGACGCCGATGCGCCAGATCGGATAGCGCATCAATAGTTCTTCCGCAGATCGAGGCCCGTATAAAGAGAAGCGACTTCATCGGCGTAGCCGTTGAACATTTGTGTCTCACGCACATTGGGACTGAACAGCCCGCTGGGCAACCGCCGCTCCCGCGCCTGGGTCCAACGCGGATGGTCGACGGTAGGATTCACATTTGCGTAAAACCCATACTCACTCGCGGCAATACTTTGCCAGGTGGTTTTCGGCTGCTCGCTGACCAGGCTGATGCGCACGATCGACTTGACGCTCTTGAATCCGTACTTCCACGGCACCACCAACCGCAACGGCGCGCCGTTCTGGTTCGGCAGCTCCCGCCCATACATGCCCACCGCAAGGATCGCCAGGGGATTCATCGCCTCATCCAATCGCAGCCCTTCTACATAAGGCCAGTCGATCAAAGCGAAGTTGGACCGCTGCCCCGGCATGCTCTTGGGATCCTGCAGGGTTTCAAAACGGATGTACTTGGCGTTCGAGGTCGGCTCGACGTGCTTGAGCAGTTCCGATATAGGGAACCCTATCCACGGAATGACCATCGACCAGGCCTCTACACAGCGCAGTCGATAGATTCGCTCTTCCAACTGATAGGGCTTCATGAAGTCTTCAAGCGCATAGCGCCCAGGTTTGGCGACCTCACCATCTATCACCACACTCCACGGCTCAGTCTTCAGAGACCCGGCATTGGCTGCAGGGTCGCCCTTGTCCGTACCGAACTCATAGAAGTTGTTGTAGTGGGTTGCGTCCTTGAAAGGGGTGATGGCCTCGTCCTTGACGGTAATCGCCTGCCATTTGGTACCCGGCAGCTTTTCGGCAAACCAGCCAGGTGCATTGCCCGGCTCGACATCGGCATAACGTGCCGCATCATCCGCACTGGCCCAACGCGGCAGGCTGCTGGCAGCCAGGCCGGCAAGCGCACCACCGAGCAAGCTGCGGCGAGAGAAATAGAGGGATTCAGGCGTGACATCCGATTCTTGGCAATCAGACGCTTTGGGAAACTTGATTAACATGGCAACTCCGCAGCTTTGGAGGACAGATGCACCAATAGACTGCGGAGTATGGGGGAAATTACATTAAGGCAACGTTTTGCGCTGACGAAGATGCAGAAGGTACTGCACCGGGCCGGACGCGGCATACACAAGGAAAGCCAGCAGCAGGATTCGCGGCGGATCACTGAAGACCACGGCAAACACCAGCACCACTGCCAGGATAGCCACAAACGGCACACGCCCTTTGAGATCCAGCTCCTTGAAGCTGTTGTACTTGATATTGCTGACCATCAGCATGCCGGCCGCCGCAACCATCAAGGCCACCAGGAACGACATCTTGGAACCCTGGATACCGTAGTCGCTGAATGCCCAGACAATACCGGCTACCACACCCGCCGCAGCCGGACTGGCCAAGCCAATGAAGTAGCGCTTGTCGGCAGTCCCCACCTGGGTATTAAAGCGCGCCAGACGCAATGCCGCGCCCGCCACATAGATGAAGGCAACCATCCAGCCAACCTTGCCCATATCACCCAGCGCCCAGGCAAATGCGAGCAACGCCGGCGCCACACCGAAGGCAACCATGTCCGACAGCGAGTCATACTCGGCGCCAAAGGCACTCTGGGTGTTGGTCATCCGCGCAACCCGGCCATCCAGGCCATCAAGGACCATGGCGACGAAGATCGCTATCGCGGCAAAACCAAAGTACTTGCTGGCCCCGGCCGCATCGCCGGCCGCCAACGCACTCTGGGCACTCATGGAATTGATGATGGAGTAGAACCCCGCGAACAGGTTCGCAGTGGTGAACAGATTGGGCAGAAGATAGATGCCACGATGCCGGACTTTACGGCCTTCAGCATCGTGCCCTTCTTCGACATGTTCATCGATCGGTAGCAGGCTTTCGGCGTCAGAGGCCTGGTTTGGCTCTTCGGGACGTTCGCTCATGGACTTTACCTTGCAACGGTGTGAAAAATTTCGACAGAAACTTGCGGCGAGTGTTCGCCCGCAAACGATGCAGCTTTATACCAGAACCTGCCCCGCAAACGAAAAAACGCGGCCTAAGCCGCGTTTTCCCTTGATCCGTACGACTTAGTTTTTGGCTTTGTCGACGATCTTGTTGGCACCGATCCACGGCATCATGGAGCGCAGTTGCTCGCCGATGATCTCGATACCGTGAGCGGCGTTGTTACGACGCTTGGCGGTCATCGAAGGGTAGCCGGTTGCACCTTCGCTGATGAACATTTTGGCGTATTCGCCGTCCTGAATACGTTTCAGGGCGTTGCGCATGGCCTGACGGGACTCGGCGTTGATCACTTCCGGGCCAGTCACGTACTCGCCGTATTCGGCGTTGTTGGAGATCGAGTAGTTCATGTTGGCGATACCGCCTTCGTACATGAGGTCAACGATCAGCTTCAGTTCGTGCAGGCATTCGAAATAGGCCATTTCTGGCGCGTAGCCAGCTTCAACCAGGGTTTCGAAACCGGCCTTGACCAGTTCAACGGTACCGCCACACAGAACGGCCTGTTCGCCGAACAGGTCGGTTTCAGTCTCGTCCTTGAAGGTGGTTTCGATGATGCCGGTACGACCGCCACCCACGCCAGCAGCGTAGGACAGTGCGACGTTCTTGGCGTTGCCCGAGGCGTCCTGGTAGATCGCGATCAGGTCAGGGATACCGCCGCCTTTGACGAACTCGGAGCGCACGGTGTGGCCCGGTGCTTTCGGCGCGATCATGATCACGTCGAGGTCGGCGCGCGGCACAACCTGGTTGTAGTGGATCGCGAAGCCGTGGGAGAAGGCCAGGGTGGCGCCCTTCTTGATGTTCGGCTCGATTTCGTTCTTGTACAGCGCGGACTGGAACTCGTCCGGGGTCAGGATCATGACCAGGTCGGCAGCAGCAACAGCAGAAGCAACGTCAGTCACTTTCAGGCCGTGGGCTTCAGCCTTGGCAACAGTGGCCGAGCCTTTGCGCAGGCCAACGGTCACGTCAACGCCGGAATCTTTCAGGTTGCACGCTTGGGCGTGGCCCTGGGAACCGTAGCCGATGATGGCGACTTTTTTGCCCTGGATGATCGACAGGTCACAATCTTTATCGTAATAAACTTTCATGAGGTTCCTCTATATATCCAGGCCGTTTAAGGCCATTCGCTAAATTTGAGTTAGATGCTGAGTACTTTGTCGCCACGAGCAATCCCGGTGACGCCACTGCGTACAGTTTCCAGAATCGAGGCCGTCCCGATCGACTGGATGAAGCTGTCCAGCTTGTCGCTTGTACCGGTCAGTTGAACGGTATAAACGCTGGCGCTCACATCGACGATCTGCCCGCGATAAATGTCGGTAGTGCGCTTGATCTCGGCCCGTTGTGCACCCGTAGCCTTGACCTTGACCAGCATCAGCTCACGCTCGATGTGGGCACTCTCCGACAAGTCGACCAGCTTGACCACTTCGATCAGCTTGTTGAGGTTCTTGGTGATCTGCTCGATCACCTCATCATGGCCAACGGTGGTCAACGTCAGACGCGACAAGGTCGGGTCTTCGGTCGGCGCCACCGTAAGGCTTTCGATGTTGTAGTTGCGTTGCGAAAACAGTCCGACCACACGTGACAGAGCGCCCGGTTCGTTCTCCAGAAGCAGGGAGATAATGTGCCGCATGATTAGGTACGCTCCGTCTTGTTCAGCCACATATCGCGCATGGAGCCGTCTTTGATCTGCATCGGGTAGACGTGCTCGCTGGTGTCGACCTGAATATCGAGGAACACCAGGCGGTCCTTCATGGCGAACGCCTCTTCCATCATCGGCTTCAAATCCTTCAGATCGGTGATGCGCATGCCGACATGGCCATAGGCTTCAACCAATTTGACGAAGTCAGGCAGAGACTCCATGTAGGAATGGGAGTGACGGCTGCCGTAGCTCATGTCCTGCCACTGGCGAACCATGCCCAGTACACCGTTGTTCAGGCAGACGATCTTCACCGGCAAGCCATATTGCAGGCAGGTCGACAGTTCCTGGATGTTCATCTGGATACTGCCTTCGCCGGTGACGCAAGCAACGTCGGTGTCCGGGAAGCTCAGCTTCACACCCATGGCCGCAGGGAAACCAAAGCCCATCGTGCCCAGGCCACCGGAGTTGATCCAGCGGTTAGGCTTGTCGAACTTGTAGTACTGCGCCGCGAACATCTGGTGCTGGCCCACATCGGAGGTCACAAAGGCATCGCCCTTGGTCACTTCGCACAGGGTTTCGATCACGGTCTGTGGCTTGATGACGCTGCCATCACCCTTGTCGTAAGGGAACAGACCGCGATCACCGCGCCACTCGTCGATCTGCTTCCACCAGCTGGCAACGGAATCCTTGTTCGGGGCTTCGCCGATTTCCTTCAGCGCAGCGACCATTTCGGTCAGCACGCTTTCCACAGGACCAACGATAGGCACGTCGGCCTTGATGGTCTTGGAGATGGATGCCGGGTCGATATCGATGTGGATGATCTTGGCATTCGGGCAGAACTTGCTCGCGCCATTGATCACCCGGTCATCGAACCGCGCACCGACGGCGAGGATCACGTCAGCATGGTGCATGGCCAGGTTGGCGGTGTAGCTGCCGTGCATGCCGAGCATGCCGACGAACTGACGGTCCGAACCCGGGAACGCGCCAAGGCCCATCAAGGTGTTGGTGACTGGCAGGTTGAGCAGCTTGGCCAGTTCGGTCAGCGGTGCAGAACCGCCGCCCAGAATCACCCCACCACCCGAGTAGAGCACTGGACGCTTGGCCGCCAACAGCATTTCTGCCGCCTTGCGGATTTGCCCCGAGTGCCCGCGAACGGCCGGGCTGTAGGAACGCAGCTTGGCTTTCTTCGGGAAGATGTATTCGAATTTTTCCGCCGGGTTGGTCATGTCTTTCGGGATATCGACCACTACAGGACCCGGGCGACCGGACTGTGCGAGGTAGAACGCCTTCTTCATGACTTCCGGGATTTCCGAGGCATGCTTGATCATGAAGCTGTGTTTCACGATCGGCCGGGAAATACCGATCATGTCGGTTTCCTGGAATGCATCGGTACCGACCATGGTGCTCGCCACCTGGCCAGAAATGATCACCATCGGGATGGAGTCCATATAGGCCGTCGCGATGCCGGTAATGGCATTGGTCGCGCCAGGGCCGGAAGTCACCAGTACCACACCGGCTTTACCGGTGGCACGGGCGTAACCGTCAGCCATATGGGTAGCAGCTTGTTCGTGGCGAACCAGGATGTGGGTAACAGCCGGTTCCTTGAACAGTGCGTCGTAGACATGCAGCAGAGCACCACCTGGGTACCCGTAGATATAGTCGACGCCTTCGTCACGCAAAAAGCGGACGAGCATCTCACCGCCAGATAAAAGCTCCACGTTGTTCACCTCTAAAACGCCAGAATACCGTCCGTTAAAAACCGACGGGTCTTAATAGGTTTACTTCTCAGCAGAGCATGAGCGACGGTGGTCGCCGACTACGTCAGCACTGACTGAGCAAGTATTGGGAGCGTCCCAAGTGTTGCGGGATTTTCCCACCCAGCGCGAGGTAACGCGTTGCGGGTGTAACAGGTCGGCGCGGGTATGCGCCTCATGATCTGCTGAGTGGGTCTGCTTCTGGCAGTCCCTCTACAGCGGACTTTGGATTCTTCTGTTTCAGCCCCTCCAAGTCAAGCAATAATTGCGCTTTTTTCCAACTAAGCGCATGAGAACGTAGAAGAAAGGGGCTTGAGGAGGGATAAAACTCGCCTGAATGGCGCAAAGCGGTAGAAATATGCGCAAGACTGCCGGAAAAACCGGCAGCCAGGCAATTAACGAGCGTCGACGATCAGTTGATCGAACTTTTTCAGCGCAGTCCGCAGGCCAAGGCTCTCAAGTGGCCGATCGGCGTAAACCATCTCGGCCATCTCCAGAATCCCCGACGCATTGGGCAATGGCAGGTCCTGTTCGAGGATTTGCTTCATCCGTGTCAGGAAAATCCATTGCAGCCACTGGTGAAAGTCCAGTGTGTCGACGGAAAACGGCTCAACACTGCTCAAGGCTTCAGCACTGGGGGACACTTCGTCCCACCAGCCCTGCAAGCGCAGTTCGCGCTCGATCATCAACAACTGTTCGGCAATTGCCGGAAAGCGTGCATCCATCAGAGGCTTACCTTGGCTTTTTGCCGAGCCTGGGCGGCGCCGGCAGCATCGCCTTGCTTCTCGCGGGCATCACCGATCAAGCTCCACAGGCTGGCCTGCAGGTCTGGACGGCCATTGGCCAGGGTCAGGCCGCGACGGGCAAATTGTTCTGCTTGCGGGGCATCGCCCTGGGCCATGCGAACCTGAGCCAGGCGGTATAGCACTTGCGGTTCACGCGGTGCCACGCGCTGGGCGCGCTCGAGGCTCGACGATGCGCCGTTCAAATCGCCACCCGACTGCTGCTGTTGGGCAGTGGTGAGCAACGCCAGCACCGGGCCATCCAACTGCTCATCGGCAGACAGGCCACCGGCACTGCTGGCGGAAGGAATTCCACTCGGCGTCGACGGCATGTTGTAGGTGCCCTGGTTGATCGGTGCCGTTTGAATCGGCGTGGCATCGATCGGGCCCGATGTACTTGGGCCTGGGGTCCATGGTTGAGTACTGATCGGAGCCGAGGTGGCAGCGCCGCCACCCGGGATCATCACCACTACACCAGAGTCCTGAGGCACGGCTTGCGCCTGGGGCCGGGCCTGGGCAGGACGGTTGGTAACGGTTTGGCGGAAGCCGCCGTTGGCCGAGATCCGGTCGTTGTTGGACACCGTTGTACTGGAGTCCACCACCGGAATAGAGCCCCGCTCCACGCTGGCGCAACCACCGAGCAATGCCAAAACTGTAATAGCTGGAATCAACAACTTGTTCACGTGAAACCCTCTTTGCTTAATTCATCCAGCCCTTGACCCAATCCATCACCGATTCAGCACTGGCGGGCGCACTGGCACCGCACGCTGCACCGGGTGGTGGCTCGCTGCCGCGAATATACGGCATCTGCACCGCGCCCGGACAGTTGGCATCGGAACCCTGGCCGGTGTGCGGATCGATCCAGGCCTGGACGATATTGTCCGGCTGCGGCATGTTCAGCGGCAGTGGATCGGCCTTTTTCATGAAGCTGGTCCATACCTGCAACGCGCCGGTGGCACCGGTAAACGGCGTCTTGCCGTTGTCATCACGCCCCAGCCAAACCACTGCCAGCAGGTCCTGGCTGAACCCTGCGAACCAGCTGTCCCGCGAATCGTTACTGGTACCGCTCTTGCCAGCCAGTGTCAGGTTGGCCGGCAGCACGTTGTAGGCCGAGCGCCCGGTACCTTCGCGCATCACGCGCTGCATGGCGTTCTGGATCAGGTAGATCGAGGCCGGGTCAAAGCGTTGCTGAATCTGGAACGGATAACGCTTGAGCGGTTCGCCTTCGGCCGTCAACACGCTCCGGATCCCACGCATCGGCGTATTGAAACCACCGTTGGCCAGGGTCTGGTACATGGTCGCCACTTCCATCGGGCTCATCGCACCCGCACCCAACAGCATCGATGGGAACGCCGGGAACTCGCGAGTGATGCCCAACCGGCCGAGCGTCTTGAGCACGTTCGGCACGCCCAGTTCAAGGCCGAGGCGGGAAGTCGAGATGTTGTAGGAATGCGCCAAGCCCTGGTACAGGAAAATCGTACCGTGGGAGCGACGATCAAAGTTATGCGGCGTCCACATCTGGCCATCAGCCCCTTTGACCGACAGCGGGTCATCGGACAGCCAACTGGTCAGCGTGTACTTGCTCGGTTTTTCCAGCGCGGTCAGGTACACCGCCGGCTTGACCAGCGAGCCAATCGGCCGCACCGCGTCCAGCGCCCGGTTGAACCCGGCAAAGCTGGCCTGGCGACTGCCGATCATGGCCTGGACTTCGCCGGTTTCCGGGTTGGTCACCACCATCGCAGCCTCGACGTCGTCAGAGCCTTTACGACCTGTCAGGCGTTTGAAGGTGTCATTGACCGACGCTTCGGCCTTCATCTGCAGGATCGGGTCGAAACTGGTGAAGATCCGCAGGCCTTCTTCGGTCAAGTCTTCGTCGCGGTAGTCTTCACGCAGCTGGCGTTTGACCAGGTCGATAAAGCCCGGGAAGGAGCTGTCGGCGAGCTTGCCGCGGGTGGTTACACCCAGTGGCATTTTCTTCGCGGCGGCCACTTGTTCAGGGGTGGCGACACCTTGCTGCTCAAGTACATCCAGCACCAGGTTACGGCGCTCCAGCGCCCGCTCCGGGTTGCGACGCGGGTTGTAGTAGGACGGCCCCTTGACCATGCCCACCAGCAGCGCCACCTGGTGCAACTTCAGCTCGGACAACGGCTGGCCGAAGAAGAACTGGCTGGCCAGACCAAAACCGTGGACGGCACGCTGACCGTCCTGGCCAACGAACACTTCATTGAGGTACGCCTCAAGAATTTCCTGCTTGCTGTAGTGCAGCTCCAGCAGCATCGCCATCATGGCTTCGGTCAGCTTGCGGGTCAGGCTGCGCTCGTTGGTCAGGTAGAAGTTCTTGACCAATTGCTGTGTCAGCGTACTGCCGCCCTGGGTCATCTTGCCGCCGGAGGTGTTGACCCAGAGGGCGCGCGCGATGGACTTCGGTGATACGCCCCAGTGGCTGTAGAAATCCCGGTCTTCGACGGCGATCAGAGTATCCAGCAGGTAAGGCGGCACCTGATCGATCTTGATCAGGATGCGGTCTTCCAGGTTTTTCGGATAAATCCCACCGATCATTAAGGGTTCCAGGCGCACCACCGGCAACTTCGAGCCGTTGAGCGAGGACAGTTCGGCTACGTAGTCGCCAGAGAAGCGCACGCGCACCGGCTGGGGTTTTTCCAGGCCTTCATAGAACTGGAAGCCGCGGGTGTTCAAGTCAACCGTGTTGCCGCTGACGGCAGCGGCGCCGGGGCCATTGCTCACGGGTTCGCGGCGATAGCCCAGGGCATCGAGCTCGGTGAGGAAGTCATCCTTGCTCAGCTTCTGGCCGCTGAACAGTTCCAGCGGGCGCGCGTAGACCTTGGCCGGAATGGTCCAGCGCTTGCCGGAGAACTTCTCCTGGACCACGGCATCGAGGTAAACCGCGAAGCCGGCGATCACGACAAGCCCTACCAGGCTGAGCTTAAGCGCCCAGCCCAGCCAAGGGCGCAGGCCGCGGGAAGGAGGTTTTTTACGGGAACGGGGAGATCGGGTACGAGTCATGGCGGCGGATTATACGCACTTTATTGATGACCAACATGAGCCGGACAGCGGTTTGCACGACCGCCTGTAGGAGCCATAATGCCCGCCATGAATTTTCCCAGACTCTGAAGGATCGCCCGTGAGCCAGTCCCTGATTGCTGCCCTGCAAAACCCGGCCCTGTTTCCCCATCCGGTGGATCAGTTCCAAGTCATCGAGACCCATATTTCCTGGGTCCTGCTCACTGGGCCCTATGCTTACAAGATGAAGAAGCCGGTGAATTTCGGCTTCCTCGATTTCACCACCCTGCAAGCCCGCGGCCACTTCTGCAATGAAGAGCTGCGCCTCAACCAGCGCCTGACCGATGATTTGTATCTTGAAGTGTTGCCGATCACCGGCAGCGCCGAGGCACCGCAGTTGGGCGGCGACGGTCCGGTGGTCGACTACATGCTGAAAATGCGCCAGTTCCCGCAAAGCCAACTGCTCAGCACCCTGCAGGCCAACGGCGAACTGACCAGCGCGCACATCGACGAAATGGCCAGGCAGATCGCGCATTTTCACCTGAATGCCCCGAAAGTGCCGGCCACTAACTCTGCTGGCACGCCGCACGATGTCATGGCACCGGTGCTGCAGAACTTCGAGCAGATCCGTCCGTTCCTCAGCGACAAGGCCGACCTGGCACAACTGGACGCCTTGCAGGCCTGGGCCGAAAGCAGCTTCGAGCGCCTCAAGCCACTGTTCGAACAACGCAAGCTCAATGGCTTCACCCGTGAATGCCACGGTGATATCCACCTGGGCAACGCCACGATGATTGATGGCCACGTGGTGATCTTCGACTGCATCGAGTTCAACGAGCCGTTCCGCTTCACCGACGTGTATGCCGACACCGGCTTTTTGGCGATGGACCTGGAAGACCGCGGCCTCAAGAGCCTGGCACGACGCTTCATCAGCCAGTACCTGGAGCTGACCGGCGACTATCAAGGCCTGGAAGTACTGAACTTCTATAAAGCCTACCGCGCCCTGGTACGCGCGAAGATCGCGCTGTTCAGCATGCCTTCCGAGGCGAATGCGGTGCAGCGCGCTACCACCCTGCGCCAGTACCGCAACTACGCCAACCTGGCAGAAAGCTACAGCACCATCCCATCGCGCTTCCTGGCCATCACCCATGGCGTATCGGCCGTTGGCAAAAGCCATGTATCCATGCGCCTCGTAGAAGCATTGGGGGCGATTCGCCTGCGTTCGGACGTAGAGCGCAAGCGCCTGTTCGGCGAGCAGAAGGTCGAGAACACGCCGCAGGCCGGGATCTACGCCGCAGACGCCAGCGCCGCGACCTACGCGCGCCTGAACGAAATCGCCGACACCGTACTGCGCGCCGGTTTCCCGGTGGTATTGGACGCGACCTTCCTCAAGCGAGAACAACGCGACGGGGCGGCCAAGATCGCCGAGGCCACCGGCGCGCCATTCCTGATCCTTGACTGCAATGCGCCACAGGCGGTAATCGCCGCTTGGCTGGCACAACGTCAGGCGGACAAGAACGACCCTTCCGACGCCACCCTGGCCATCATCGAAGAACAGCAGGCCACCCGTGACCCGCTCAGCGCCGAGGAGTTGCTGCTCAGCAAGCGCGTGGAGACCAATGAAAGCGGGACCCTGGACGCATTGGTGGCACATATTCGCCAGCGCCTGCCGGGGCTGTAAGAAATATTTCTTGGTCGTGCAGCCTTCCGGGGCTCACGGCCGAGAAATAGTGGCACTATAATGGCGCCATAATTCCAACACGGGAGTCGCCATTGTGAGCCAGCCGAAGCTACTTGATACCCCGCTGTACGCGCTTCTGCATAAAGATGATATCCGCGGCTTCAACCAGGAGCGTCCGAAAGACGGCACCATCGATATGCGCGGTGGCGACTTTCGCGGCCTGGACCTGCGCGACCTGAATGCCGAGGGCGTGGATTTCACCGACGCTTATTTCCGCTCCGCCGACTTGCGCGGCCTGGATTTGCGTGACTGCCCACTGGAAGGCGCGAGCCTGGCGCACGCCCAGATCTCCGGCACTTATTTCCCCCCTGAGTTAAGCGCCGACGAGATCCTGATGTCCGTCAATTTCGGCACACGCCTGCGCTACCGCACACGCTAAACCGCTGCATCGGCTCCCGGCTACGCACAAGGTACCGGGGGCTTCACCCTTTCCTACGCTAACCCCCCCCCGCCTGCCTTAGAAGCTTTTAGGTCGTTGCCGACCAAAGAACTACGCTTTTCCTACTGAGCGCTACACTCCTTTCAGGCTTGCCTGGTCACGATACCCACCGAACCATTCGGCCGTCGCAAGGAGGCTTGATGAATGATGAGCTGCAACACCTGAAAAACCTTGGCAAGACGTCGGCGCAATGGCTGCATGCGGTGGGCATCCACAGTGCGTCCGACCTACGCCGCCTGGGGGCAGTCGACGCGTACCGTGCCGTACGCACCCGCGGTTTCAGGGCATCCAAAGTGTTGTTGTATGCCATTGAAGGCGCGCTGATGGATGTGCACTGGAATGACATTCCCGTTGAACGCAAGGAAGCTTTAAATCGTCAGCTGGACGCTCTGACGGCACGCCAAAAGAATTGAGATGCCAACTTGCACCCGCGTTTACGGGGATTCCAAACAGAAGTTTGAGGAAATTCGAAGAGACCGCAAAAACAAATGTTGACTCTCAAATGAGAATCGTTATGATTATCACAACTGGTCGCGAGATCAGCCGATAACTGAAAGACCATTGGTTCGGACTCTCAGATTATCTCCTCATCAGGCTAATCACGGTTATTTGACCCGGCTCTTGCCGGGTCTTTTTTTGCCCATAAAAAACTGCGGCGATTTTCAGCGGGCAATGATCAACGGATGGCCGCGCTCCGGATGCGGCTGCACCAACACATCCAGCCCGAATACCGCCTTCAGCGGCTCAGGCCGCAACACCTGTGCCGGTGTGTCCAACGCATGGGGCCGGCCATCCTCCAGTAACAGGATGCGATCACAGTAGCGCGCCGCCAGGTTCAGGTCGTGAAGGATCACCAGCACAGC
Source organism: Pseudomonas sp. IPO3774 (assembly GCF_013386835.1). NCBI lineage: Bacteria > Pseudomonadati > Pseudomonadota > Gammaproteobacteria > Pseudomonadales > Pseudomonadaceae > Pseudomonas > Pseudomonas sp. IPO3774. The sequence continues at coordinate 112,084 of NZ_JACAQY010000058.1, read as the reverse complement.
CGCGCCACGGTCGGCAAAGCGGCGGATCGCCTGCAAGGTGGTGTGCTGGTGCAGCGGGTCAAGCATTGATGTCGGCTCATCCAGCAACAAGGTCTGCCCCGCTTCACCCGGCCATAGCTGCGCCAGCACCCGTGCGAGGTGCACACGCTGCCGCTCGCCGCCCGACAACGCCAGATAGCTGCGCCCGCTCAAGTGGCCGACGTCGGCAGCCTGCAAGGCAGCATTGATGATTTCATCGTCACGCACCCGGCCCGTCTGATGAGGCAAGCGCCCCATGCCCACCACCTCTTCGACGCGAAAGGCAAAGTCCAGGGTCGAGGTCTGCGGCAACACCGCCAGGCGCTGGGCACGCTGCGCTCCGCCCCAGTCTTTCAACTCACGCTGATCCAGCCACACAAGGCCTTGGTCGGGCTGCAACTCGCCGCATAACGCACCGAGCAATGTACTTTTTCCCGCACCGTTGGGGCCCAATACGCCGAGCACTTCTCCTGGCAGCAGGTCCAGGGTGATGTCCGCCAGCACAGTTTTGCGCCCACGACGGATCTGCAGGTCTTCTACTCGCAGCATCAGGCGCGCCCTCGTAACAACAGGTAGAGGAAAAACGGCGCACCGATAAACGCGGTAACAATGCCGATCGGTAATTCCGCCGGCGCCAAGGCCAGGCGCGCCACCAGATCGGCAAACAACAGCAAACTCGCCCCCGCCAGCACCGAGGCTGGCAGCAGCACCCGATGATCCGGCCCCGCCAGCAGGCGTACCAGATGCGGCACCACCAGCCCGACAAAGCCGATCATCCCCGCAGCCGCCACGGCCGCGCCCACGCCCAGCGCGGTGCAGAACACCAGTTCGCGCTTGAGGCCTTCAACATCAATGCCCAAGTGACTGGCTTCCGACTCACCCAGCAGGAGTGCATTCAGCGCCTTGGCCCGGCGCGGCAGCCACAGTGCTACGCCGGCGCTGACCAGCAGCAGCGGCCATAAGCGCGAGTAGCTGGCGCCATTCAGGCTGCCCAGGTTCCAGAACGTCAGGGTGCGCAAGGTAGCGTCATCTGCCAGGTAGGTGAACAGGCCCACCGCCGAACTGGCGAGCGCCGTCAGGGCGATACCCGCCAGCAACATGGTCGCGACGTTGGTTTGGCCGTTGCGCCGCCCCAGGCGATAGACCAGCGCTGTTACCCCCAAACCGCCGAGGAAGGCACAAAACGACAGCAGATAAGGCCCGAGCGCATCCGGCAAACCGCCAAAAAACGAACCACCGACAATCGCAATCGCCGCGCCCAACGCCGCACCGCTGGAAACCCCGACCAACCCGGGATCAGCCAAGGGGTTGCGAAACAGCCCCTGCATTGCAACGCCGGAAAGCGCCAGAACCCCACCGACGGCCAATCCCAGCAACGTACGCGGCAGGCGAATCTGCCCGAGGATCAGCTCCGCCTGCTCCAGGCCTTGGGCCTCGATTGGCACACCCATCAAGCGTAAGGCTGCCCGCAGTGTGTCCATTAACGGCAGACTCACCGGCCCCAGGGCCAATGACAACCAGATCGCCAGTACACACAGCAGACTCAAGCCGATAAACAGGGTTCGCGGTTTAACCAGAGTGGTCATGGGGCGGTATTAGCCTGAGACGGATAGAACCCGGCAGACAGCTTCACCAGGCTTTGCGGCAAGCGTGGCCCAAGCCCACCCACCAGCAGCGTCGGGTCCAGTTCATAGACGCGTCCATTCCTGGCCGCTGGCGTCGAAGCCAGGATCGGGTTTTCCTTGAACAACGCGGCGCGGGCCGCATCCCCGGTCAAAGCGCGATCGGCAAACACCAGCACCTCAGGATTGAGCCCCGCCAGCGACTCTACGGAAAACGGCTTGTAACCATCGTGGGTCGCCAGGTTGTGGCCGCCGGCCTGCTGCAACATCCAGTCAGCCGCCGTGTCTTTGCCCGCAATCAGCGGTTTGCCGCCGGCATGTCCCAGCAGCAACAGCACTCCAGGCGCCTTTTGAGTGGCCTGGGCCTTGGCCACCCAGTTCTTTTGTTGGTCAAGTTGTTGCTGATAGTCACTGAACAGTTCTGCAGCCTTCGCTTCGTTACCCAGCAGCTTGCCCAAATGCTGAAGGTTGCCCTGCAGCGTCGGCAGATCCGGCTCGGCTGAAAACAGCTCCACTTTCACACCGGCATTGCGGATTTGCGCCAACACCGGTGGCGGCCCCATTTCCTCGGTGCCCACCAGGATTTGCGGGCGCAGGCTCAGAATGCCTTCCGCCGACAACTGACGCTGGTAACCAATGCTCGGCAACGCCTTGAGGGATTCCGGATGCTGGCTGGTGGTATCCACGCCCACCAGCTTTGACTCACCGCCCAGGGCCGTCACCCATTCCGACAACGCACCACCGGCGCTGACCCAGCGTTGTGGCAGTTCAGAGGCCTGGGCCCCAGCGTTGACCAGCAGTCCGACAACGAGCGCGATAGCACTGGCACTCAGGCGCATAAAAGGGTTTCCTTCCAAGGGGTGAGCCCGCTGAAACACTCGCAATGTGACAGATCAAGGCTGCCCGACATCGTACAGAGCGCCCAGTCAGCTTACGGGCGAAGCCGGCATTTGATAATTGTTTGCATTTGCACGTCAAGCACCGGGCTCTGCGGCAAAAACCAGGATAGCCTTGCAGCCCGCAAACGGCGGCACTTAAGGATCGATATGAAGTTTCTCTGCGCCTCCAGCGAACTCGCACCCAACGCCAGCCTCGGTTTCGATATCGACGGCCGCAAGCTGTTTGCCGTGCGCCGCGAAGGCATTGCCTACTTCTATATCAACCGCTGCCCACATCGCGGGGTGCCGCTGGAATGGCAGCCGCACCAGTTTCTCGACCCCAGCGCCAGCCTGATCCAGTGCGCCACCCATGGCGCGCTGTTCCTGATCGAAAGCGGTGAGTGCGTCGCCGGCCCTTGCGCCGGCCAGAGCCTGACAGCCCTGCCCGGCCGCGAGGATGAACAAGGCCTGTGGGTACAACTCTAGTCGCCGAGCAATACTTCCAGCCGGCGATCGACGCAGATTTCCTCTGACGTCACTCGTACGCCATAGGCCAGCACCTCGACGCCCGCCGCCTTGGCCTCACGCAACGCTGCCGCGTAACCGGCATCAATTTCTTCGGCAGGACGCACCGCATCGATCCCCGAGAGGTTGACGCAGTACAACTGCACTGCCCGTACACCCTCACGCGCCAGATGCGCCAGCTCACGCAGATGCTTGGCACCGCGCTGGGTCACGGCATCGGGAAACGCCGCCGTCGAGGTCCCGTCAAACCCGAGGGTGACGCTTTTGACTTCGACATACGCCGCGCCCGCCGGGTAGTCCAGGCGGAAATCGATCCGGCTGTTTTCCTGGCCGTAGGCGACTTCGCGTTTCAAGGCAGTAAAGCCATTGAGCTCGGTGATAACCCCCGCGCGCAGCGCTTCTTCAACCAACTGATTGGCCCGCGCCGTGTTCACACACGCCAGGCGCCCTTGTGGGGTTTCGCTGATTTCCCAGGTGCCTGGCAGCTTGCGCTTGGGGTCATTGGAGCGGCTGAACCAGACCTGGCCACCTTCCACCATGCAGTTGAACATCGAGCCGGTGTTCGGGCAGTGAATGGTCAACAACTCGCCGGTAACGGTTTCGATATCGGCGAGAAAACGCTTGTAGCGGCGGATCAGCCGGCCTTCTTCAAGGGGAGGATTAAAGCGCATCAGCCTTGCCAACTCCGCAGGCCGCGGGCAATCCGTTCAACGGCTTGCTGTAGGCGATCAAGGTTTTGCGTGTAGGCAAAACGCACATGGTGACCGGCTTGATAACGGCCGAAATCCAGGCCCGGCGTGAACGCAACGTGCTCGGTTTCGAGGAAGTGCCGGCAAAACGCGAAGGCATCGCCGCCGAATGCGCTGATATCGGCATACAGGTAGAACGCGCCTTCCGGCTCCACGGCAATACCGAAACCCAACTCGCGCAGCGCTGGCAGCAGGAAATCGCGACGCCGGCCAAACTCGGCCCGGCGGTCTTCAAGAATGTTCAATGTTTGCGGGGTGAAGCAGGCCAGGGCCGCATGCTGGGCCATGCTCGGCGCGCTGATGTAGAGATTCTGCGCCAGCTTCTCCAGCTCACCCACCGCAGCAGGCGGCGCCACCAGCCAGCCCAGGCGCCAGCCGGTCATTCCGAAATACTTCGAAAAACTATTTAGAACGAAGGCTTCATCGTCGACTTCCAGCACGCTGGCGGCATCGGTGCCATAGGTCAGGCCGTGGTAGATCTCATCCACCACCAAATGCCCATTGCGCGCCTTGATGGCGCTCGACAACCCCGCCAACTCGTCCCGCGTCAGGATGGTGCCGGTAGGGTTGGCAGGCGACGCGACCAACGCGCCCACGCTGTCCTGATCCCAATGGCGCGCCACCAGGTCGGCGGTCAGTTGATAACGCACCTCGGGGCCGACCGGGACCAGTTGGGCCGCGCCCTCCACCAGCCGCAGGAAGTGGCGGTTGCAGGGGTAGCCTGGGTCTGCCAGCAGCCAGTGCTTGCCAGGATCCACCAGCAGGCTGCTCGCCAGCAACAAGGCTCCCGAGCCGCCGGGAGTAATCAGAATTCGCTCGGGATCGATGCTCAACCCGTAGCGCTGCTGGTAGAAACCGCTGATGGCTTGCCGCAACTCCGGCAGCCCGCGGGCCGCGGTATAGCGGGTCTTGCCATTGGCCAGCGCCGCCTGCCCGGCCTTGATGATGGGCTCGGCGGTGGTGAAGTCCGGCTCGCCGATTTCCAGGTGAATCACGTCGTGACCGGCGGCCTGCAATTCATTGGCCCGCGCCAGCAACGCCATGACATGGAAAGGTTCGATAGCGCGGCTGCGCGCACTGTAGGGCTGAGCCATTAGCCTTCCTTAACTCTGAGGACAAACCCCGATTCTACCCAACCCGCCGCGCAAAACCTGCTCTATTGCCCCAAGACATGTAGCAAGCACGGCAAGCAACTACCTGCAAAACAGCTAAAATCAACATTCGAGACCGTACAAGCCCGCCCTGCTGGGGCCTGCGGCGGTTTGCAAGCCTCAGGAGACGGTGCCTCGACAACCGGGAGTGGCGCACCCCGAATCTATCTGGTAAGTTCGCCCGCTTGCAGCCGCAGGGCCGGCAGGTGTCGGTGATGTTGCAATCCTGCGCAATGGATTAGAAGAGTGAGAGGCGGTCCATTCATGCCCACCCAAGCAAAGCAACAGAGCATCAGCGGCTTCCAACCCTACGTCGAGGCGAAGGGTGAGGAATACATGGGCAAGCCCATGCGCGAACACTTCTCCAAGATCCTGAAGCAGTGGAAACAGGACTTGATGCAAGAGGTTGACCGTACCGTTGACCATATGAAGGACGAAGCGGCCAACTTCCCGGACCCGGCAGACCGTGCCAGCCAGGAAGAAGAGTTCGCCCTTGAACTGCGCGCCCGTGATCGCGAGCGCAAGCTGATCAAGAAGATCGACAAGACCCTGCAACTCATCGAAGACGAAGAGTACGGCTGGTGCGAGTCCTGCGGCGTCGAGATTGGTATTCGCCGCCTGGAAGCGCGTCCTACCGCCGACCTGTGCGTGGACTGCAAGACCTTGGCTGAAATCAAGGAAAAACAGGTCGGCAAGTAATCACTGCCGGGCTGGACAAATGGGGCGTGCGAACGCCCCATTTTTGTTTCTGGCGTTTGCTGGTTTTCCAGTAATATCCGGCCCATGACAGCCTCCTCCTATATCGGGCGTTTCGCCCCCACGCCCAGCGGACACCTGCACTTCGGTTCCCTGGTTGCCGCCCTCGCCTCCTACCTCGACGCCCGTGCCAACCAAGGCCGCTGGCTGATGCGCATGGAAGACCTCGACCCGCCACGGGAAGAGCCCGGCGCCCAGGCCGCCATCCTGAATGCCCTGGAACGCTATGGTTTTGAATGGGACGGGGAGTTGGTCCGACAAAGCGAGCGGCACGATTCCTACGCTGAAGTGCTCAACCGCCTGTTCAATCATGGCCTGGCCTACGCCTGCACCTGCTCGCGCAAGCAACTGGAGCCCTATGCCGGGATTTATCCGGGACTGTGCCGCAATGCCGGGCATGACCAGCAAGATGCCGCCATCCGCCTGCGAGTGCCGGAGTTGGAGTACCACTTTACCGACCGCGTACAAGGCAAATTCCGACAGCATCTGGGTCGCGACGTAGGCGACTTCATCATCCGCCGTCGCGACGGCCTGTATGCCTACCAACTGGCGGTAGTCCTCGATGATGCCTGGCAAGGTGTGACCGACATCGTGCGTGGCGCCGACCTGCTCGACTCCACGCCGCGCCAACTGTATCTGCAAGAACTGCTGGGCCTGCGCCAACCGCGTTACCTGCATGTGCCGCTGATCATCCAGCCGGACGGTAACAAGCTGGGCAAATCCTACCGCTCACCGCCCTTGACCACTGACCAGGCCACGCCTTTGCTGTTAAGAGCACTGCGCGCCCTGGGCCAGCCGGCGGGCGACGAACTGCACCACGCCAGCCCACGGGAACTGCTGGATTGGGGCATTCAACACTGGGATGCCACACAGATCCCGCGCACACTCACGCTGGCCGAAGCGCAATTGCGCTGAAGGCGCTTGCAGCTTGCGAGCCATCCGTTACCATCGCCGCAGTTTTTCAATCAGAGGCCAACATGTACATCTATCGATTGGTCCTGCTGCTGGTCGTCGGGATCTACCTGTTTTCTCCCGCCATCATGGATTGGTGGATCGACGCCACAGGCGCCTGGTACCGGCCCTATCTGCTTTGGCTGATTCTGATCGTCGTGACTTTCATCCTGCAGAGCCAAAAAGATGCCGATGAGCTTTAGCCTGACCGAGATGCTGCTGATCAGCGCCGCCTACCTGGCCGCGTTGTTCGGGGTAGCCTGGATCAGTGAACGTGGGATGATTCCGCGGGCGATCATTCGCCATCCGTTGACCTACACCTTGTCGTTGGGCGTGTACGCGAGTGCCTGGGCGTTTTATGGCACCGTGGGCCTGGCCTATCAGTATGGATACGGCTTTCTTTCGAGTTATCTCGGGGTGTCCGGCGCGTTTTTGCTGGCGCCGGTGCTGTTGTATCCGATCCTGAAAATCACCCGCACCTATCAGTTGTCGTCCCTGGCCGACCTGTTTGCGTTCCGTTTTCGCAGTACCTGGGCCGGTGCACTGACCACGATTTTCATGCTGATCGGCGTGCTGCCGTTGCTGGCATTGCAGATCCAGGCCGTGGCCGACTCCATCAGCATCCTCACCCGCGAACCGGTGCAACACCGCGTGGCATTGAGCTTCTGCGCACTGATCACTCTGTTCACGATTTTCTTCGGCTCACGGCATATCGCCACCCGTGAGAAACATGAAGGACTGGTGTTTGCGATCGCGTTTGAATCGGTGATCAAGCTGATCGCCATCGGCGGTGTCGGTCTGTATGCGTTGTATGGCGTATTCGACGGCCCGCAACAGCTGGAACTGTGGCTGCTGCAAAACCAGACCGCCCTGGCCGCACTGCACACGCCGTTGCAGGAAGGCCCATGGCGCACGCTGCTTTTGGTGTTCTTCGCCTCGGCCATCGTGATGCCGCACATGTACCACATGACCTTCACCGAAAACCTCAACCCGCGTTCGCTGGTCAGCGCCAGCTGGGGCTTGCCGCTGTTCCTGCTGTTGATGAGCCTGGCGGTGCCGCTGATCCTGTGGGCCGGCCTGAAACTTGGCGCCACCACCAATCCCGAATACTTCACGCTGGGCGTGGGTATTGCCGCCAACAGCAAATCCCTCGCATTGCTGGCCTATGTCGGCGGATTATCCGCCTCCAGCGGGCTGATCATCGTCAGTACCCTGGCGCTGTCGGGGATGGCGCTGAATCACCTGGTGCTGCCGCTCTACCAGCCGCCGGCCGAAGGCAATATCTACCGCTGGCTGAAATGGACCCGCCGGGCCCTGATCGTCGCGATCATCATGGCCGGCTATGGCTTCTACCTGTTGCTGGGTGCAGAACAGGACCTGGCCAACCTGGGCATCGTTGCCTTCGTTGCCACCTTGCAGTTCCTGCCGGGCGTGCTGTCGGTGCTGTACTGGCCGACCGCCAACCGCCGAGGCTTTATCGCCGGTTTGCTCGCCGGGATCCTGGTATGGACCGTGACCATGCTGCTGCCGCTGGTGGGCAACCTGCAGGGCTTCTACATCCCGCTGCTGAACATGATCTACGTGCTGGATGACACCAGTTGGCACATGGCGGCAATTGCCTCGCTGGCGGCCAACGTGCTGATGTTCACCCTGATCTCGCTGTTCACCAACGCCAGCCCCGAAGAAACCAGCGCTGCCGAAGCCTGCGCAGTGGACAACGTCCGTCGCCCGCAACGCCGCGAACTGCACGCCGCCTCACCCCAGGAATTCGCCACGCAACTGGCCAAGCCGCTGGGCGCCAAGGCCGCACAAAAGGAGGTCGAGCAGGCCCTGCGCGATCTCTACTTGCCGTTCGACGAGCGCCGGCCTTATGCCCTGCGCCGCCTGCGGGACCGTATCGAAGCCAACCTTTCCGGCCTGATGGGCCCGAGCGTGTCCCAGGACATGGTCGAGACCTTCCTGCCCTACAAGGCCGGCGGCGAAAACTACGTGACCGAAGACATCCACTTCATCGAGAGCCGGCTGGAGGATTACCACTCCCGCCTCACCGGCCTTGCCGCCGAACTCGACGCCCTGCGCCGTTATCACCGCCAGACGTTGCAGGAACTGCCGATGGGCGTCTGCTCCCTGGCCAAGGATCAAGAGATCCTGATGTGGAACAAGGCCATGGAAGAGCTTACCGGCATCGCCGCCCAACGTGTGGTGGGCTCGCGCCTGAACACCATTGGCGACCCGTGGAAAGAATTGCTCCAGGGCTTCATCAACCTGCCCGACGAACACTTGCACAAACAGCACCTGGCGCTGGATGGCCAGACCCGCTGGCTCAACCTGCACAAGGCCGCCATCGACGAGCCACTGGCGCCCGGCAACAGCGGCCTGGTGCTGCTGGTGGAAGACCTGACCGAAACCCAGATGCTCGAAGACAAGCTGGTGCACTCCGAGCGCCTGGCCAGCATCGGGCGCCTGGCCGCGGGTGTGGCCCATGAAATCGGCAATCCGATCACCGGTATCGCCTGCCTCGCGCAAAACCTGCGGGAAGAGCGCGAAGAAGACGGCGAAATCATCGAAATCAGCGGGCAGATTCTCGAGCAGACCAAGCGTGTTTCGCGCATCGTGCAGTCGCTGATGAGCTTTGCCCACGCGGGCGCCCATCAGAATCACGACGAAGCGGTGTGCCTGGCCGAAGTGGCCCAGGATGCCATTGGGCTGCTGGCCTTGAACCGGCGCAATTTCGAAGTACAGTTCTTCAACCTGTGCGACCCGGAACACTGGGTCGACGGTGATTCACAACGCCTGGCCCAAGTGCTGATCAACCTGCTGTCCAACGCCCGCGACGCATCGCCGGCCGGCAGCGCAGTACGGGTCAAGAGCGAGGCTTTCGAGCACACGGTCGATCTGATCGTCGAGGACGAAGGCAGCGGCATTCCACAGAACATCATGGATCGATTGTTCGAACCCTTCTTCACCACCAAGGATCCGGGTGAAGGTACCGGTCTGGGCCTTGCACTGGTCTATTCCATCGTTGAAGAGCATTATGGACAAATCACCATCGACAGCCCGGCTGACACCGAAAGCCAACGCGGCACCCGTATTCGGGTGACCTTGCCGCGTCATGTCGAAGCGACGTCCGCTGTGAACTGAGACCGTCGAGAGAGTTGAATCAATGCCGCACATTTTGATCGTCGAAGACGAAACCATTATCCGCTCTGCCTTGCGTCGCCTGCTTGAACGTAATCAGTACCAGGTCAGCGAAGCCGGCTCGGTGCAGGAAGCCCAAGAGCGTTTCAGCATTCCCACGTTCGACCTGATCGTCAGTGACCTGCGTTTGCCAGGCGCCCCCGGCACCGAGCTGATCAAGCTCGGCCAAGGCACTCCGGTGCTGATCATGACCAGCTACGCCAGCCTGCGCTCGGCCGTGGACTCCATGAAGATGGGCGCGGTGGACTACATCGCCAAGCCCTTCGACCACGACGAAATGCTCCAGGCCGTAGCGCGCATCCTGCGTGACCGTCAATCGGCCAGCAGCGCACCGGCTGAACGCCCGGCAGCGGGCAAGGCCGCCAATGGTTCTGAAAAACCCGGTATTGACAACAGTAACGGCGAAATCGGCATCATCGGCTCCTGCCCACCCATGCAGGACCTGTACAGCAAGATCCGCAAAGTGGCGCCAACCGACTCCAATGTACTGATCCAGGGCGAGTCCGGTACCGGTAAAGAACTGGTGGCCCGTGCCCTGCACAACCTGTCCAAGCGCGCCAAGGCACCGATGATCTCGGTGAACTGCGCGGCGATTCCCGAATCCCTGATCGAATCCGAATTGTTCGGCCATGAAAAAGGCGCCTTTACCGGCGCCAGCGCTGGCCGTGCGGGTTTGGTTGAGGCCGCCGACGGCGGCACGCTGTTCCTCGACGAGATTGGCGAACTGCCGCTGGAAGCCCAGGCACGCTTGCTGCGGGTACTCCAGGAAGGCGAAATACGCCGCGTCGGTTCGGTACAGTCGCAGAAGGTCGACGTACGACTGATTGCGGCCACTCACCGTGACCTGAAGAGCCTGGCCAAGATTGGCCAGTTCCGTGAAGACCTTTATTACCGCCTGCACGTGATCGCTCTCAAACTGCCGGCCCTGCGTGAGCGCGGCGCTGACGTCAACGAAATCGCCACGGCCTTCCTGGCGCGCCAGAGTGCGCGCATCAACCGTACCGACCTGAAGTTTGCTGCCGATGCCGAGCAGGCGATTCGTCACTACTCCTGGCCGGGTAACGTGCGGGAGCTGGAAAACGCGGTAGAGCGTGCGGTGATTCTGTCGGAGAGCCCGGAAATTTCCGCCGAGCTGCTGGGGATCGATATCGAGCTCAGCGACCTGGATGATGATGACTTCATCGGTTTGCCACCGCAGCAAGGTGGCGGCAGTAACAACAGCCACGAGCCGACGGAAGATTTGTCACTGGAAGATTACTTCCAGCATTTCGTGCTGGAGCACCAGGACCACATGACCGAGACCGAACTGGCGCGCAAACTGGGCGTCAGCCGTAAATGCCTGTGGGAACGGCGCCAGCGCCTGGGTATCCCGCGGCGCAAGACCGGGGTTGCCAGCGAAAGCTGAGTGGGTTGCCCCCACAGGTAACACCCTCAGATGTGAAAAAACTGTTACCGCTGATTTTTCACGTAACAAAAGCCGGGGCTTACGGTAACGAAGCCCCGGCTTTTTTTCGCCTTCAACAAACCCGAAAACGCCCCAAACCCCTTATTTTGCTGGGCCTCGCAAAAGTTGGCACGCACCCTGCTATATGCTTAGTACAAAAACAATAACAAGCAAATGTACAAGACAATAAAAATAAGACGAATCGACTCACGCATAACAAAAACAACACGGCGGAGGCGCAGCTAACTGATTCTTTTGGAGAGGCGTTGCATTTGGGGCTTGCCCCGCAACCAGGCCGAGAACAACAAAAACTGCCCTAAGGCAGAGCCTGAACTGGTTGGATCGTAGATCAGCAACACAGCGACCAAAGCAATCCGTTTGCTCTTGGCTCCCGATTGGGAGTGTCATGAAGGTGAAGCTTCATGGCGAGGGCGATCAACAAAAACAAGAAGCCCGAAACCAATAATAAAAATAGAGCACGCAACTACTTCTGGGGGAGCTTCGGCTCCCCTTGTAGTTTCTGCGATTTGGCACTTGCCACCCTTCTTTTAAGCTTCTGGCTCAAGCCTTGCAGCTAGTTCCTACACCATCCCCTGACTAAATGCTAGAATCCCGGCCCATCATGCGGTCATTCTTCGTTATGGCCGAACATTCCTTCAAACAGTGCATCCCATGCTGAAGAAGTTGTTCCAGTCATTCCGTTCTCCCTTGCGTCGTACGCAACACAAACGCAGCACGCCTGAAGTGCTCAATAGCAGCCAGCATTCGCTGCAACGCGCCCAGTTCAGCCGTTATGCGGTGAACATCGTCGAACGTTTGCAGAACGCCGGCTACCAGGCCTACCTGGTTGGCGGTTGCGTGCGCGACATGTTGCTCAATATCACTCCCAAGGATTTCGACGTCGCCACCAGCGCCACGCCGGAACAAGTGCGTGCCGAATTCCGCAATGCGCGGATCATCGGCCGGCGCTTCAAGTTGGTGCACATCCACTTTGGTCGCGAGATCATCGAGGTCGCGACCTTCCGCGCCAACCATCCGCAAAACGATGAAGAAGAAGACACTAACCAGTCTTCCCGCAACGAAAGCGGGCGCATCCTGCGGGACAACGTCTACGGCACCCTGGAAGAAGACGCGCAACGCCGCGACTTCACCATCAATGCCCTGTATTACGACCCGGTCAGCGAGCGCATTCTCGATTACGCCAATGGCGTACACGACATCCGCAACAACCTGCTGCGCCTGATCGGCGACCCGACGCAACGCTACCAGGAAGACCCGGTGCGCATGCTGCGGGCCGTGCGTTTCGCCGCCAAGCTGAACTTCGGCATCGAGAAGCACACGGCCGCGCCGATTCGCGACCTGGCACCGATGCTGCGGGAAATTCCCTCGGCCCGGCTGTTCGAAGAGGTGCTCAAGCTGTTCCTCTCCGGCTATGCTGCCGACACCTTCGAAATGCTGGTAGACCTGCAGTTGTTCGACCCACTGTTCCCGGCCAGCGCCGAAGCACTGGAGTACAACCCGACCTACACCCACACGCTGATCAGCGAAGCCTTGATCAACACCGACCTGCGCATCAAGCAGAACAAACCGGTAACCCCGGCGTTCCTGTTTGCCGCCCTGTTGTGGCCAGCGCTTCCAAAACGCGTCATGCGCTTGCAAGACCGTGGCATGCCGGCAATTCCGGCCATGCAGGAAGCCGCTCACGAGCTGATCGCCGAGCAATGCCAGCGCATCGCCATCCCGAAACGCTTCACCATGCCGATCCGCGAGATCTGGGACATGCAGGAGCGCCTGCCACGCCGCAGCGGCAAACGCGCCGACCTGCTGCTGGACAACCCGCGCTTCCGTGCCGGCTATGACTTCCTGCTGCTGCGCGAAAGCGCCGGCGAGCAGACCGACGGCCTGGGCGAATGGTGGACCGACTACCAGGACGCCAACGACAGCCAGCGCCGCGAGATGATCAAAGAGCTCAGCAGCAAAGGCGAAGCCACCGGCGATGGTCCGAAAAAACGTCGCCGCAGCAGTGGCAGCAAGCGCAAACGCAGCGCTGGCGATTCATCGAGCGCGTCGGGCGAGTAAGCACGTGGAACGTATCTACGTCGGCATGGGCAGCAACCTGGCTGCCCCTGAGCAACAATTGCGCGACGCCATCGAGGCCCTCGCGCAATTGCCGGACACCACGCTGGCGGGCGTCTCCGCCTTCTATCAAAGTGATTCCCTGCTCCCGGGCCAGCCGCGCTATACCAATGCGGTCGCGGCCCTGGACAGCGCGCTTGCACCACTGGAACTGCTCGATGCGCTGCAAGCCATCGAGAATGACCAGGGCCGCGAGCGTCTTGAGCGTTGGGGCCCGCGCACCCTGGACCTGGATATCCTGGTGTTTGGCGACCGGCTGATCGATGAGCCACGCCTGAAGGTGCCGCACTATCAAATGCACCTGCGGGCGTTCGTGCTTTACCCGCTGGCAGAACTGGCCCCGGCCAGCCTGCAACTGGCCGATGGCCGCCTGCTCGGCGACCTGCTGGATGCCTGCCCGTTTGTCGGCCTGGAACGCCTGCCTTCAAACCTGTAGGAGCGAGCTTGCTCGCGAAAAACCTGAGAACACCGCTGGGCGCCAGGCTTCCCGCGTCATCATTGACGACCTTCGCGAGCAAGCTCGCTCCTGCATTTACTACGCATCATTTACTGCTGAATCGCATCAGTAACAGCGGTAACACCACCGCCGTAACAATGCGGTAACACATCCAATTGACTTCCAGAGTCCTCCTCACGACTATAGGCGTCCCGCTGCCGCCTACCCGGCGCTAAAGGGCGCAATCCAGGCCTTATAAGCACTGATCCTTAAGAAAGTGCGCCTGTATAAACGAAGACTCACGCGCGTTACTCGCTGTTTCCAAGCGCCTGAATGAGGACCCTTTTCATGCCAAACGTTACCCTGAGCACCTTGCAGAGCCTCAAGCTCAAAGGTGAAAAGATCACCATGCTGACCTGCTACGACGCCACTTTTGCCCAGGCCAGCAGCCAGGCAGGAGTTGAAGTGTTGCTGGTGGGGGACTCCCTGGGCATGGTTCTACAAGGGAATGACAGCACCCTGCCCGTCACCAACGATGAAATCGCTTACCACACGGCCTGCGTCAAGCGCGGCAACGAAGGCGCCTTCATCATTGCCGACCTGCCCTTCATGGCCGATGCCACCATCGAACAGACCCTGACCAACAGTGCTCAACTGATGCGTGCCGGTGCACACATGATCAAGGTTGAAGGTGCCGCCTGGCTCGCCGAGTCGATTCGTTTGCTGGCTGAACGCGGCGTACCGGTTTGCGCGCACATGGGCCTGACGCCACAGTCGGTGAATATCCTCGGCGGCTACAAGGTACAAGGCCGCGGCGAAGCCCAGGCGCGCCAGATGCGGGCCGATGCCATCGCCCTTGAACAGGCCGGGGCGTGCATGATTCTGCTCGAATGCGTGCCAAGCGAGCTGGCATCGGAAATCACCCAGGCCGTTAAAGTACCGGTGATCGGTATCGGCGCCGGTTCTGCCACAGACGGCCAGGTATTGGTACTGCATGACATGCTGGGCCTGTCCCTTACCGGCCGCGTACCCAAGTTCGTGAAGAACTTCATGGCGGGCCAGGACAGCATCCAATCAGCCCTCGCCGCCTATGTCAGCGAAGTCAAAGCCGTCACCTTCCCGGGCGCCGAACACGGATTCTCCGCATGAACACCGTCAAGACCGTGCGCGAACTGCGCGCCGCCGTCACCCATGCCCGCAGTGCGGGCAAGCGCATCGGCTTCGTGCCCACCATGGGCAACCTGCACAGCGGCCATGCCACGCTGGTCACCAAGGCTGCGCAACAAGCGGACTTCGTGGTGGCGAGCATTTTCGTCAACCCGCTGCAATTTGGCGCCGGCGAAGATCTGGACAAGTACCCGCGCACCCTGGCGGCTGACCAGGAAAAGCTGCTTCAAGCCGGTTGCAACCTGTTGTTCGCCCCGACCGTCGAGGAGATGTACCCCGACGGCATGGCCGGCCAGACTCGCGTCAGCGTGCCGCAACTGTCCGAAGGCCTGTGCGGCGCCAGCCGGCCCGGGCATTTTGAAGGCGTGGCCACGGTGGTCAGCAAGCTGTTCAACATGGTCCAGCCGGACTTGGCGATCTTTGGCCAGAAGGACTACCAGCAACTGGCGGTGATTCGCGCCATGGTCCATGACCTGAACATGCCGATCCAGATTATCGGCGAGCCGACCGTGCGCGCCGACGACGGCCTCGCGCTGTCGTCGCGCAATGGTTACCTCACCGACGAACAGCGCGCGATCGCACCGGTGCTGTACCGCAGCCTCAGCCAGATCGCCGCCGCCATTGAAGCGGGCGACCGCGACTTCGCCAAACTGCGCGCCGCACAGGTCCAGCAGATCGAAGCGGCAGGTTTTCGCATGGACTACCTGGAGGTTCGCCAGGGCCTGCACCTGCGTCCGGCCACCGCCGAAGACAAGGACCTGGTGATCCTGGTCGCCGCCTACCTGGGCGCCACCCGGCTGATCGACAACCTGCATCTGCACCTGAACTGACCCCGCCGCACACCCCGCCTGTTGCACTGCCTGATCGGCCGGTATAAAAAAGTACCGGCCACAGCGCAGACAAAGCCAAGACAGATCGACACGCTAGGTTTAATGTATTCGCCCTACGCTCTTCGTTGGCGTTGACCGGAGCCTGTCATCTTCACAAAGACAGGACATTCCCGGCTTTCAAGTGTCCTAAAAGCAGTCCCAGCAATAAAAAGGAAACCCGCAGCGATGGCGTACTACCGCACTCCTCATGACGTTACCGCTCTGCCCGCCTGGCAAGCGCTCAATCAACATCGCCAAGCCATGCAGGATTTCAGCATGCGCGAAGCCTTTAATGCCGATCCCCAGCGCTTTACCCAGTTCACCTTGAGCAGCTGCGGGCTTTTCCTCGATTACTCGAAAAACCTGATCACCAGCGAAACCCGCGACCTGCTGATAGGCCTGGCCAAGGAAGTCGACCTTCAGGGCGCGATCAAGTCGCTGTTCAACGGCGAGCCGGTCAACTCCTCCGAAGGCCGTCCGGCGCTGCACACCGCATTGCGTCGCCCGGTGGGTGACAAGCTGTCCGTCAACGGCGTGAACATCATGCCGGACGTGCACAAGGTGCTGAACCAGATCACTGACCTGGTCGGCCGCATCCACGACGGCCTGTGGCGTGGCTACACCGAGAAGCCGATCACCGACGTGGTGAACATCGGTATCGGTGGCTCGTTCCTCGGCCCGGAGCTGGTGTCTGAAGCGCTGTTGTCCTACGCCCACAAAGGCGTGCGCTGCCATTACCTGGCAAACATCGACGGCAGCGAGTTCCACGAGCTGACCATGAAGCTGCGCGCCGAGACCACGCTGTTCATCGTCTCGTCAAAATCCTTCAACACCCTCGAAACCCTGAAAAACGCCCAGGCCGCCCGCGCCTGGTACCTGGCTCAGGGTGGCTCGGAAGCCGAGCTGTATCGCCACTTCATCGCCGTATCGAGCAACAACGCGGCGGCCGTGGCCTTCGGTATCCGCGAAGAGAACATTTTCCCGATGTGGGACTGGGTGGGCGGTCGTTACTCGCTGTGGTCGGCCATCGGCCTGCCCATCGCGCTGGCCATCGGCATGTCCAACTTCAAGGAACTGCTGTCCGGCGCCTACACCATGGACCAGCATTTCCAGACCGCTCCATTCGAGGCGAACATGCCGGTGCTGCTCGGCCTGCTGGGCGTGTGGTACGGCAACTTCTGGGGCGCGCAGAGCCACGCGATCCTGCCGTACGACCACTACCTGCGCAACATCACCAAGCACTTGCAACAGCTGGATATGGAATCCAACGGCAAGAGCGTGCGCCAGGACGGTACGCCGGTTTCCACCGACACCGGCCCGGTTATCTGGGGCGGCGTAGGCTGCAACGGTCAGCATGCTTACCACCAGCTGCTGCACCAGGGCACCCAACTGATCCCGGCCGACTTCATCGTGCCGATCGTCAGCTTCAACCCGGTTTCCGACCACCATCAGTGGCTGTACGCCAACTGCCTGTCCCAGAGCCAGGCCCTGATGCTCGGCAAGACCCGCGCCGAGGCTGAAGCCGAGCTGCGCGACAAGGGCATGGACGAAGCCGAAGTGCAGAAGCTGGCACCACACAAGGTGATCCCGGGCAACCGTCCGAGCAACACCATTGTGGTTGAACGCATCAGCCCTCGCCGTCTTGGCGCACTGGTGGCGATGTATGAACACAAAGTGTTCGTGCAAAGCGTCATCTGGGGCATCAACGCGTTCGACCAGTGGGGCGTGGAGCTGGGCAAGGAGCTGGGCAAAGGCGTCTACAACCGCCTGACCGGCACCGAAGAACAGCCTGCGGACGATGCGTCCACCCAGGGGTTGATCAACTACTTCCGCGGCCGTCACCGCGGTTGATGGTATCAGCACTACAATGAGGGTCTGAACCTGCGGGAGCGGACCCTTGTAGGAGCTGGCTTGCCAGCGATGCAAACACCTCGGTGAAACTCAATACCGAGGTGATGCAATCGCTGGCAAGCCAGCTCCTACGAGGGTCGCAAAGCTCCCCTCTTGTCGCAAAAAACAAGAATAAGGATCCCTCATGTTCGATATCAGCACGTTCCCCACCGCCGATGCCGTCCGCCGGGCTGCGCAACTCAGTCAAGAGGACTACCAGCGCCTCTACCGCCAATCCGTCGAGCAACCCGATACGTTCTGGGCCGAACAGGCCAAGCGTTTTCTCGACTGGAGCACGCCTTGGCAGACCGTCCAGAAATCCGACATCAAGACCGGCGCCGCGCAATGGTTTGCCGGAGGCCAACTGAACGTCAGTTACAACTGCATCGACCGTCACCTCGCGCAACGCGCTGATCAGCCGGCCTTCATCTGGGAGGGCGATGATCCTGCGACGTCTTCCAAAATTACCTACCGCCAGCTCCACCAAAACGTCAGCCGCCTGGCCAACGTGCTGAAAAGCCGTGGCGTGAAGAAAGGCGACCGGGTGTGCATCTACATGCCGATGATTCCCGAGGCGGCCTACGCGATGCTGGCCTGTACGCGGATCGGTGCGGTGCATTCGGTGGTGTTTGGCGGATTCTCGCCGGACGCCTTGCGCGACCGCATTCTCGACGCCGATTGCCGCACGGTGATCACCGCCGATGAAGGCGTGCGCGGCGGCAAGCCGGTGGCGCTGAAACAGAATGTCGACAAGGCCCTGGCCAGTTGCCCGGGTGTCAGCACGGTACTGGTGGTGCAACGCACTGGCGCGGCAGTCAATTGGACTGAAGGGCGCGACCTCAAGTATCAACAGGCCCTGGATGCAGCCAGCGACGACTGCCCGCCCGAGCCGATGGATGCGGAAGACCCGCTGTTTATCCTCTACACCTCCGGCAGCACCGGCAAACCCAAAGGTGTGTTGCACACCACCGGCGGTTACCTGCTGCAGGCGGCGATGACCTTCAAGTACGTGCTCGATTACCGCGAAGGCGAAGTGTTCTGGTGCACCGCCGATGTCGGCTGGGTCACCGGCCACAGCTATATCGTGTACGGGCCACTGGCCAATGGTGCGACCTCGCTGATGTTCGAAGGCGTGCCGAGCTACCCGGACAGCTCGCGGTTCTGGCAGGTGATCGACAAACACAAGGTCAACATCTTCTACACCGCGCCGACCGCGTTACGCGCGCTGATGCGGGAAGGCCATGGGCCACTGGAAAACACTTCCCGCGCCAGCCTGCGCCTGCTGGGCAGTGTCGGCGAGCCAATCAACCCGGAGGCCTGGGACTGGTACTTCAACGCGGTCGGCGAACAACGCTGCCCGATTGTCGACACCTGGTGGCAGACCGAAACCGGCGGCATCATGCTCAGCCCGCTGGTCAGCGCCCAGCGCATCAAGCCCGGCTGCGCTACCCAGCCGATGTTTGGCGTAGTGCCGGTGCTGCTCGATGAGCAAGGCAAGGAAATCAGTGGCGCCGGCAGCGGCGTGCTGGCGATCAAATCCAGCTGGCCAGGGCAGATCCGCAGCGTGTACGGCGACCCTCAGCGGATGATCGACACCTATTTCAAACCCTACCCCGGCTACTACTTTACCGGCGACGGCGCGCGGCGCGACGAGGACGGTGACTACTGGATCACCGGCCGCATCGACGACGTGATCAACGTTTCCGGGCACCGCATCGGCACCGCCGAAGTCGAAAGCGCCCTGGTGCTGCATGATCAAGTCGCAGAAGCCGCGGTGGTCGGTTATCCACACGACGTAAAAGGCCAGGGCATCTATGCCTTCGTCACGCCCATGAATGGCGTCGAGCCCGACGACGCGCTGAAAAAGCACCTGCTGGACCTGGTCAGCAAGGAAATCGGCAGCTTCGCCAAGCCCGAGCTGATTCAATGGGCGCCGGCCTTGCCGAAAACCCGCTCAGGCAAGATCATGCGGCGGATCCTGCGCAAGATTGCCTGCAACGAACTGGACAGCCTGGGAGATACATCCACACTGGCCGACCCGAGCGTGGTGGACGGCCTGATCGACAAGCGCCTCAACCGCTAGGAACCCATGGAATTCATTCGCAGCCGCATCGAAAACCAGCTGATGAGCCTGACCGGCTTGTCGCTGGGCCAACTCGACCTGGAGAGCCCCAAGGGCGATCCGGGTCTCTTTGGGCCGAACTCGGTGAGCTGGAAGGTCCATGGCGACTTCAGCAGCATGTTGATCGGCGGCATCAGCGCGTTGATGTTGCAGGCATTGCACCCGCTGGCGTTGGCCGGCGTGTGGGACCACTCGAACTTTCGGCAGGACATGCTGGGGCGGTTACGACGCACCTCGCAGTTCATTTCCGGCACCACGTTTGGTTCGCGGCGTGACGCCGAATGGCTGATCGAGAAAGTGCGCACCATTCACCTGCAAGTGGTCGGCCATGCACCGGACGGCCGACCGTATGCCGCCAGTGATCCCGAGTTGCTGACCTGGGTGCATGTGGCGGAGGTCAGCAACTTTCTCGCGGCCCACCTGCGTTATCGCAACCCGGATTTATCTGCGAGGGATCAAGACCGGTACTACAGCGAAATCGCCCTGGTGGCCGAGCAATTGGGCGCGCGCCATGTGCCGCGTTCGCGCCAGGAAATTTCCGATTACCTTGAGCGTATCCGCCCGCAACTGCTGTGTGACCAGCGCAGCGACGAAGTCCTGCGCCTGCTGCTCAATGCGCCGTCTCCGAGCACCCTGGCCAAGCCGTTTGGCTCGCTGATGATGCAGGCCGGTATCGACCTGCTGCCGGACTGGGCCAGCGACATGCTCGGGCAGAAGCAAAGCCCGATCCAGCGCCAGATGATTCGTGCCGGGGTCAGGCGCAGCGCGCCGTTGTTGCGCTGGGCCATGCGCAATGGTTCGGTGCAGCGGGCCCACAGGCGAATGGGCCTGCTGGAGCCATAACTGTTAAACTCCCGCGCCCCAATTACTCTGCAAGGCGCGCACTATGTCTTCCTTGAATCAGGCGCTGCGCGCCGCCCTCGATCATCGCCAGGACCTGCTCGCCGAGTTGCATGCACAAGGTACCGATTGCTATCGCCTGTTCCACGGCAGCCAGGAAGGCGCCGGCGGCCTGACAATCGACCGCTACGGCCCGCAACTGCTGGTGCAGAGTTTTCACCAGTCGCTGGAAAGCGACGACCTGTTGCACCTGCATCAAGCAATCAACCAGCACCTGGGGCCTGAACTGCTGCTGGTCTACAACGACCGCTCCCGGGGCAACTCGCGCATCGACCGTGAAGACACGGTTTACCGTGCCGAGCCCGCAGCCCTGGAAGACCTGGTCGGCCACGAATGGGGCCTCAATTACCGCGTGCGCGGCCGCCATGCCGGGCAAGACCCGCTGTTATTCCTGGACCTGCGCAACACCCGTGGCTGGGTCAAGGCACACAGCGCCGGCAAAAGCGTGCTGAACCTGTTTGCCTACACCTGCGGCGTAGGCCTGAGTGCTGCTGCCGGTGGCGCTCGTGAGGTGTGCAACCTGGACTTTGCCGAGGGCAACCTGGCGGTCGGTCGCGAAAACGGTCAACTCAACCCGCAATTGCCGACGATGGAATTCATCCAGTCCGACTACTTCCCGGCAATCCGCCAACTGGCCGGCCTGCCCATCAGCCAGCGTCGGGGGCAGAAGCTGCCGAGTTACCCGCGCCTGGAGCAGCGTCAATACGATCTGGTACTGCTCGACCCGCCCGCCTGGGCCAAGAGCGCCTTCGGCACCGTCGACCTGCTGCGCGACTACCAGAGCCTGCTCAAGCCGGCGCTGCTGGCCACGGCCGACAACGGCGTGCTGATCTGCTGCAACAACCTGGCGAAAGTCGGCATGGACGACTGGCGTGACCAGGTCCTGCGCTGTGCGGAAAAGGCCGGGCGCACGGTGCGCGACTGGCAGGTCATGACACCCGGCGCAGACTTCCCGTCCCACGACCAGCAACCACCGCTGAAGACCCTGATCCTGCAACTGTAAGACTTGTCCCAAAAGGGCCAGGGCGCAGTAATAAAGGCCCGGCTCTTCGGAACCGTAAACCCGTGCCATACTCCAAGGCACTCTTGAACGACATAGATGGCGTCACATATGCCCAAAGGATTGATTCGCGCCGCTGGCGCCTTGCTGACCGCCCTTGCCCTGTACAGTTTGCTGGGCTTCCTGATTCTCCCCGGTATTGCCCTTCGCGTGGCCAACCAACAGTTGGCCAACTACGCCACGGTGCCGGCGCGTGTCGAGCGTATCGAGCTCAACCCGTTCAGCCTCGAACTGACCGTGTGGGGCCTGAATATCGGTGAGCCGGGCAAGGAGCAAGTGGCCTTTGAACGCCTCTATGCCAACCTGCAGATCGACAGCCTGTGGACCCGCGCCCTGCACCTGGCCGACGTACAACTCGACAAGCCCAAGACCGAGCTGCTGTTCGACAAATCCGGCCAGCTCAACCTGGCGCAGCTGTTCAAACTCCCGGCCAGCGAACCGACACCAACCGATCCGAACGCCAAGCCATTCCCGCTGCGCATCGATAACATCAAGCTGGCAGGCGGCTATGTGCACTTCCAGGATTTGCGCCCGAGCGAGCCGATCGAGTTTCTCTACGACAAACTCGATTTCGAGCTGAAAAACCTCAGCACGCTGCCCGATGACAACGCCGACATGACCCTGGTGGCAGCCGGCCCTGAAGGCGGCCAGATCGACTGGACCGGCAACTTCAGCCTGATCCCGATCGCCTCCGAGGGCAAACTCAAGGTTACCGACGGCAAGATGAAAGTCTGGTGGCCGTATGTACGTGACGCGGTGCCGCTGGTTCTGGAAGACGGCATCCTCAACTTCAGCACCGACTACAAGCTGAGCCTGGCCAAGGAAACCGAGCTGAACCTGACCAACGTCGCCCTGAGTGTCGCGCCGTTTGCGATCAAGGCACCGGATGGCCGGCCGCTCGCGCGCCTGCAGAAGCTGGACGTCAGCGAAACCACCGTGGACCTGGCCAAACAGCAAGTGATCGTCGGCAAGATCCGCAGTAATAAACTCGAAACCTGGGCCGCCCTTGAAGCCGACGGCCAGCTGGACTGGCAGAAGCTGTTTGCCAGCCAACCGAGCAAACCTGCAACTGCACCCGCAGCCGAGCCAGCCACCGCACCCGCTACCGCCGACTCGCCAAAACCTGCACCGGCAGCGCCGAGCAAGCCTTGGCAAGTGCTGCTCAAGGACGTGCAACTGCGCGACTATCAAGTGCATCTGGCTGACCGCTCGGCCAAACCGGCAGTCGCCCTGGAAGTCGGGCCGCTGAACCTTGACCTGCAGGGTTTCGACAGCCTTAACCAGAGCCCTTTTACCCTCAAGCTCGATACCGGCGTAGGCAAACAAGGCAAGCTCGAGGCGACCGGCCAGGTCAACCTGAGCCCGGTCAGCGCCAAGCTGAAAGTGGACACCAAAGACATCGACCTGCGCGTCGCCCAGTCCTATATCAGCCCGTTTATCCGCCTGGAACTGCGTAGCGGCATGCTCGGCAGCAACCTCGACGTGAACCTGAAAAGCACCGCCCCCCTGGCATTCCAGGTGACCGGCCGGGCCCAGGTCGACCAGTTGCACACCCTGGACACCATGAAGACCCGCGACTTCCTCAAGTGGCAGCGCCTGGTGCTGGAAGGCGTGAATTATCAACATGGCGACAGCCTGTCGATCGACAAGGTCAACCTGTTGCAGCCCTATGCGCGCTTCATGATCAACGATGACCGCACCACCAACATCGATGACCTGCTGATCCCGCAGCCGGCCAACAGCCCCGGCAAGTCCGCGGCGAAACCTGCGGCCAGCAAAGAGAAGCCCCTGGGCATTCATATTGGTCAAATTGCGATCAACGACGGCTCGGCCAACTTCGCCGACTTCAGCCTGACCCCGAACTTCGCCACGGCCATCCAGCAGCTCAACGGCCAGATCGGCACCATTGACAGTCGCCAGGCCAAACCGGCCAGCGTCGACGTCAAGGGCAAGGTTGACCGTTATGCACCGGTCACCATCAAGGGCAGCGTGAATCCGTTTGACCCGATGGCCGCACTGGATATCGCCACCAGCTTCAAACGCGTCGAACTGACCACCCTGACGCCATACTCGGGCAAGTTTGCCGGGTTCCGCATCCGCAAGGGTCGGCTCAACCTGGACCTGCATTACGTCATCACCAAGGGCCAGTTGAAGGCCGAAAACAAGGTGGTGGTCGAGCAACTGCAACTGGGTGAGAAGGTCGACAGCGCCGACGCCGTGGACCTGCCGATTCGCCTGGCGATAGCCCTGCTCAAGGACTCCGACGGCAAGATCTCGATCGAACTGCCGGTGACCGGCGACTTGAACAACCCGCAGTTCAGCGTCATGCCGATTGTCTGGCAGACCCTGCGCAACCTGGTAGTGCGTGCGGCCACGGCGCCATTCAAGTTCATTGGCGGCCTGATCAGCGGTGGTGGTGCCCAAGACCTTGGCAACGTGTCGTTTGCCGCAGGCTCGAGCGAGCTGAGCAAGGATTCCCAGTCGGCCCTCGACAGCCTGGCCAAAGCCCTCAAGGAGCGCCCTGCGCTGCGCCTGGAGATCGAAGGCACCGCCGCTGCCAGCAGTGACGGCCCGCTTTTGGCCGCACAACGGCTGGAACGCGAATACCAGTACAACTACTACAAGATCCTCCAGCGCCGTGGCGACAAGGTGCCGGCCCAGGCGTCGCTGCTTGAAGTACCGGAAAAGGAAAAGGCGCCGCTGCTGGAAGGCATCTACCGCACCCGCCTGAAACAACAGCCTCCGGCCGAATGGAAAGACCTGAGCAATGACGAGCGCACCGCCAAGCTGCGGGACGGTGTGATCAAGTTCTGGAGTGGCAGTGACGTGTTGCTGCGCCAACTGGGCCAGGACCGCGCCAGCGCGATCAAGGACTACCTGGTAGACAAGGCGCAGCTGGAAGATGAGCGGGTTTACTTTATCGATGCAAACCTTGGGGAAGCGGAGAAAGATGGTCGGGTGGTAACACCGATGCATCTGGATGCCGAATAAACCGGCACCCGCTGAGCACCTGTGGCAAGGGGGCTTGCCCCCTCGCCACAAGAGCCTCGCTGACCTCCCCACTTTTCTACCCACAATAGAACAGGCCCCGACACAAGTGCCGGGGCCTGTAATGACCACATCCGTGTGGTCGGTCGCATGAACCTGTGAGGTGCATTGAGCGGATAACTAGACTCGCTCGTGGCCGCCTCCGCCTAGCTCAGGCGATTCGTTAAGCGTTACTCTGCTTTCAGGCCGTCGGCCGATACAGCTTTAACGCCTTTGATTTTCTTGGTGATGTTCACCGCGGTGGTTTTCTGCGCTTCAGTCACTGCGACGGTCGACGACAGGGAAACTACACCTTTGTTGGTTTCGACTTTGATGTCGGTGCCAGGAATACCTTTCTCGGTTACCAGGTCAGCTTTCACTTTGGTGGTGATCCAAGTGTCCGAGGTGGACTCTTTGGCACCAGCAGCTGCGCTTTTGGTTTTGTCGACGTTATCAGCCTTGGTAGCGCCGCCAGCCATCAGGCCGTCAGCCGAAACTGCGGTTACGCCTTTGATTTTCTTGGTGATCGCTACAGCAGTAGCTTTCTGAGCGTCAGAGATAGCAACTGTCGAGGACAGGGAAACCACACCTTTGTTGGTCTCAACCTTAATGTCCGAACCAGGAATACCTTTCTCGGTCAGCAGGTCAGCTTTGACTTTGGTGGTGATCCAGGTATCCGAAGTGGACTCTTTAGCCTTGGTGACTTCACCGGCCGCCAGCGTCATAGGGGCTTGGGAAGTCTGAGCAAAGGCTACGTTAGCACCCATGGCCAGGGTCAGAGCGGTAGCAGTAGCGAGAGCGAACTTCTTCATACGAGTAACTCCTGTTTTATTAAAAGTCTGCAGTACGTAAACCTTGATGCTGCAGCGTTAACAGGGATATTGCAGACAGTGTGCCAACTCGACGTGGCCAATTAAATCCTTATAAAACAACACGTTATGAAAACAGGTGATTTTCGGAATCGTGCAACTTGCATGAAGACGAACGTGCCTGCATGCAAGTTGCGGCTTTTGGGGTATGGCTAAACGCCTGATTTCGCGACACTTTCCCGCAGGCATAAAAAAAGGACTCCGAAGAGTCCTTTTTCAGCTTGCAGCGACGGGGTGATTAAACGCCCGAAGCCTTGGCTGCTGCTACGTCCTTGATGGACAGCTTGATACGGCCGCGGTTGTCCACGTCCAGTACCAGCACTTCCACTTCCTGGCCTTCTTTCAGGATGTCGGTCACTTTCTCAACGCGAGCATCGCTCAGCATGGAGATGTGAACCAGACCGTCCTTGCCCGGCAGGATGTTGACGAATGCGCCGAAGTCGACGATGCGCTCAACCTTACCGACGTAGATCTTGCCGATCTCGGCTTCAGCAGTGATACCCAGGACGCGCTGACGTGCCGCTTCAGCCGCTTCCTTGGTTTCGCCGAAGATCTTGATCGAGCCGTCGTCTTCGATGTCGATCGAAGCCTTGGTCTCTTCACAGATCGCACGAATGGTCGCGCCGCCTTTACCGATAACATCACGGATTTTGTCGGTGTCGATTTTCATCGCGATCATGGTCGGAGCATTTTCCGACAGTTCGGTACGGGACTGGCCAATGATCTGGTTCATCTGACCGAGGATGTTCAGGCGCGCTTCCAGGGCTTGGCCCAGAGCGATTTCCATGATTTCTTCGGTGATGCCCTTGATCTTGATGTCCATCTGCAGCGCGGTAACACCTTTGGCGGTACCGGCTACTTTGAAGTCCATGTCGCCCAGGTGGTCTTCGTCGCCCAGGATGTCGGTCAGGATGGCGAACTTCTCGCCTTCTTTAACCAGGCCCATGGCGATACCGGCAACCGGTGCCTTCATCGGAACGCCGGCATCCATCAGAGCCAGGGAAGCGCCGCAGACCGAAGCCATGGAGCTGGAACCGTTGGACTCGGTGATTTCCGACACAACACGAATGGTGTACGGGAACACGTCGGCGGCAGGCAACATGGCTGCAATCGAACGACGGGCCAGACGGCCGTGACCGATTTCGCGACGACCAGCGCCACCCATGCGACCACACTCACCTACCGAGAACGGAGGGAAGTTGTAGTGCAGCATGAACGGGTCTTTTTTCTCGCCTTCCAGGGTGTCCAGCAGCTGTGCGTCACGGGCAGTACCCAGTGTTGCAACAACCAGGGCCTGGGTTTCACCACGGGTGAACAGGGCCGAACCGTGGGTTTTTGGCAGAACGCCGACTTCGATGTTCAGCGGACGTACGGTGCGAGTGTCGCGACCGTCGATACGTGGCTTGCCGTTAACGATGTTTTCGCGAACGGTGCGGTATTCGATTTCGCCGAAGGCTGCTTTGACTTCGCTGGAAGAAGGCTGGCCTTCTTCGCCGGACAGCTTGGCAACGACCTGGTCCTTCAGCTCACCCAGGCGAGCGTAACGGTCGGCCTTGATGGTGATGGTGTAGGCGTCGGAGATAGCGGTGCCGAACTCGGAGCGGATAGCGCCCAGCAGTGCGGTAGCTTCTGGCTGAGGAGCCCAGGTCCAGGTTGGCTTGGCAGCTTCAGCGGCCAGTTCCTTGACAGCGTTGATCACAACCTGGAACTCGTCGTGAGCAAACAGTACAGCGCCCAGCATCTGGTCTTCGGTCAGCTCTTTGGCTTCCGATTCAACCATCAACACGGCTTCCGAAGTACCGGCAACGACCATGTCCAGGCTCGAAGCTTTCTGCTGTTCGTAAGTCGGGTTCAGCAGGTAGCCGGTGCTTTCGTGGAATGCAACACGGGCAGCGCCGATCGGGCCATCGAAAGGAATACCGGAGATGGCCAGGGCCGCCGAGGTACCGATCATCGCAGCGATGTCCGGATCGGTCTTCTTGCTGGTGGAAACGACGGTGCAGACAACCTGCACTTCGTTCATGAAGCCTTCTGGGAACAGCGGACGGATCGGACGGTCGATCAGTCGGGAAGTCAGGGTTTCTTTCTCGGAAGGACGGCCTTCACGCTTGAAGAAACCACCAGGGATCTTACCTGCAGCGTAAGTCTTTTCCTGGTAGTGAACGGAAAGAGGGAAGAAGCCTTTGCTTGGGTCAGCGGTCTTGGCGCCTACAACGGTCACCAATACGGTGACGTCGTCGTCAACGGTAACCAGCACTGCGCCGGAGGCTTGACGGGCGATACGGCCTGTCTCGAGGGTAACGGTCGACTGACCGAACTGGAATTTTTTGATAACCGGGTTCACGGTGTCCTACCTTCTTTGTGGCTCTTGGGGAACTTGTCTTCTTGCGAAATTCTTGGGCAATGTCGGGAATCGGCCCAACGCCTGTCCAGGGTAAAACGTGTATCCAGATAAAACTTGAGGCTGGAAGCCTGCCATGGGCCAGCGGGAAACCCACTGACACACGACAGCCAACCAACCTCTAGCGCAATCGCTTATTAGCGACGCAGACCCAGGCGACCGATCAGAGTCTGATAACGACCCAGATCCTTGCCTTTCAGGTAGTCCAGCAGCTTACGGCGCTGGTTTACCATGCGGATCAGACCACGACGGGAGTGGTGATCTTTACCGTTGGCCTTGAAGTGACCTTGCAGCTTGTTGATGTTGTGGGTCAGCAGTGCAACTTGCACTTCTGGCGAACCAGTGTCACCAACAGCTTGCTGATAGTCAGCAACGATTTGTGCTTTTTCTTGAACGTCGAGAGCCATGAGGCAATCCTTTTTTCAGGAAACCACCCAAAGGGCAGTTTCAACAGGCCAGGGACAAATCCCTGTATCTAAAAATGAGTAGTGACCATGCCTGCTAACAGCCACCCTCGTTCCAGTTTGAGTAAAAGCTACTGCGCTTTTACCACAAACTGGTTTCGGTCATTCTGACCGAATCAGTCGACGCGGCGCGATGCGCCCGTCTTCGCTCACTTCACCGATACCGATAAAGCGACCGTTGTGATCTTGTACCCGCACCATGCCGAACTTCGGGGCATCCGGTGCACGTACCGGCTGGCCGTTAAGCCAGTAGAACGCGCTGTGCTCCGAGAAGTGCAGCAATGGCCAATCCAGTAAACCGCTGTCCGATGGCATCAGAAAGCGATCAACCGCTTCGTTGCCGCCTTCGGCATGCACTGCTTCCAGCTCTTCCAGCGTGACCGTCTGGGCCAGGGTGAAAGGGCCTGCCTGGGTGCGTCGCAGTTCTGCAACGTATGCGCCACAGCCTAGTTGCTCACCGATATCTTCCACGAGGGTGCGGATATAGGTGCCTTTGCTGCAGTCCACCGCCAACCGGGCGGTGTCGCCTTCAGCGGCGAGCAATTCCAAGCGCGCAATAGTAACAGAACGCGGTTCGCGCTCCACCACTTCCCCTGCACGTGCCAGCTTGTAAAGAGGCTGGCCATCACGTTTGAGAGCCGAGTACATCGGCGGTATCTGACTGATTTGCCCACGAAAAGCAGGTAAGGCAGCTTCGATATCAGCACGACCAACGGTCACCTCGCGAACCTGCAAAACATCACCTTCGGCGTCTGCCGTGGTGGTGGTCTTGCCCAGTTGCATCAGGGTCTCGTAGCCCTTGTCGGAATCGAGCAGGTATTGCGAAAACTTGGTGGCCTCGCCGAAGCACAACGGCAACACGCCGGTGGCCAAGGGGTCGAGGCTGCCGGTGTGCCCTGCCTTCTCGGCATTGAGCAGCCAGCGAACCTTCTGCAACGCCGCATTGGAGGTAAAACCAATGGGCTTGTCGAGCAGAATGATGCCGCTGACATTACGACGGATACGTTTGACCTGAGCCACCGATTACTCCTTGGCGTCTTCAGGCGTGGCGGATTCCGGGTGCTGATTGTCTTCAGCCACGGCCCGCTCGATCAGTGCCGACAGGTGCGCGCCACGCACGACGCTTTCGTCGTAGTGGAAGTGCAACTGAGGAACGCTGCGCAGCTTCATTTCACGGGCCAACTGCATACGCAGGAAACCTGCGGCGGAGTTGAGCACCTTGATGCTTTGCGCGATTTCTTCGCTGTTGTCCTGGCCCATTACGGTGATGAAGATCTTGGCGTGACCAACGTCACGGCTGACTTCAACGGCGGTGATGGTGACCAGGCCAACACGTGGGTCTTTTACTTCACGACGGATCAGCTGTGCCAGCTCACGCTGCATCTGATCGCCGATACGTTGGGTACGGCTGTATTCTTTTGCCATGTCTTGTTACCTGTTGCTGCCACACGGTGAAACCCGTGGGGTCTGAAAGCGGCAAACGCCCGGCCTGACAAAAGCCAGACCGGGCGTTGCGTTTAGAGTCCGGACACAGCGCCAGGCATTTGCTTGCCCGGGCGCTGCGTGGCCCTTGAAGTACGCGAGTTAGAGGCTGCGAGCAACCTGGACCTTCTCGTAGACTTCGATCTTGTCACCCGCCTTGACGTCGTTGTAGCTCTTGACGCCAATACCGCATTCCATGCCGGCACGTACTTCGGAAGCGTCATCCTTGAAGCGGCGCAGGGATTCCAGCTCGCCTTCGAAGATAACGATGTCTTCACGCAGTACACGGATTGGACGGTTACGGTGCACAACACCTTCGATAACCATGCAACCGGCGATCGCGCCGAATTTCGGCGAGCGGAACACGTCACGCACCTCGGCCACACCCAGGATGTTCTCCCGGACGTCGCTGCCAAGCATGCCGGTGAGGGCTTTCTTGACGTCTTCGATGATGTCGTAGATGACGTTGTAGTAACGCATGTCCAGGCCTTCCTGCTCGACGATCTTCCGTGCGCCAGCATCGGCACGCACGTTGAAGCCGAACAGTACAGCGTTGGAGGCCAGCGCCAGGTTGGCATCGGATTCGGTGATACCACCGACACCGCCGCCGACCACACGCACTTGCACTTCGTCGTTACCCAGGCCATTCAAGGCGCCGTTCAACGCTTCGAGGGAACCACGAACGTCAGATTTGAGGACGATGTTAAGCGTCTTCTTCTCTGCCTGGCCCATGTTCTCGAAGATGTTTTCCAGCTTGCCGGCGTGAGCACGGGCCAGCTTGACTTCGCGGAACTTGCCTTGACGGAACAGAGCCACTTCACGGGCTTTCTTCTCGTCCGACAGCACGCTCATCTCGTCGCCAGCGTCCGGGGTACCGTCCAGGCCGAGGATCTCGACAGGGATGGAAGGACCGGCTTCCTTGATTGGCTTGCCGTTCTCGTCGAGCATGGCACGTACACGGCCATAGTTCGAACCGACCAGGACCATGTCGCCTTGGCGCAGGGTACCGTCTTGAACCAGAACGGTTGCAACCGGGCCACGACCCTTGTCGAGACGCGATTCAACCACAACACCACGACCTGGGGCCGATGGAGTTGCTTTCAGTTCGAGAACTTCGGCTTGCAGCAGGACAGCTTCGAGCAGTTCGTCTACACCGGTACCGACTTTCGCCGAAACCGAAACGAATGGCGTATCACCGCCCCACTCTTCGGAAGTCACGCCGTGAACCGACAGTTCGCTACGGATGCGATCGAGATCGGCGCCCGGCTTGTCGATTTTGTTCACTGCAACAACCAGAGGAACACCAGCGGCTTTAGCGTGCTGGACAGCTTCAATGGTCTGCGGCATTACGCCGTCGTCCGCTGCAACTACCAGGATCACGATGTCAGTCGCCTTGGCACCACGGGCACGCATGGCGGTAAACGCGGCGTGACCAGGGGTGTCGAGGAAGGTGACCATGCCGCGTTCGGTTTCAACGTGGTATGCACCGATGTGCTGGGTGATGCCGCCGGCTTCGCCTGCAGCTACCTTGGCACGACGGATATAGTCGAGCAGCGAGGTCTTACCATGGTCAACGTGGCCCATTACGGTCACGACTGGCGCACGGGAGAACGTCTCGCCTTCAAACTTCAGGGACTCGGCCAGGGAATCTTCCAGGGCGGTGTCGCTGACCAGGGTCACTTTGTGGCCCAGCTCTTCAGCAACCAGTTGGGCAGTTTCCTGGTCCAGTACCTGGTTGATGGTCGCTGGGGTACCCAGTTTGAACATGAACTTGATGATTTCAGCAGCCTTGACCGACATCTGATTGGCGAGGTCGCCAACAGTGATGGTCTCGCCGATCTGCACGTCACGCACGACAGGGCCGGTTGGGCTCTGGAAACCGTGGGCGTTGCGCTTCTTCAGCTTGGCCTTGCCGCGACCACCGCGACGGAAGCTGTCGCTTTCTTCGTCGGTAGTACGTGGGGCAACGCGTGGCGCTGGCGCCTTCTCTTTGACCGAAGCACGATGTGGAGCGTTTTTGCGCTCACCATCGCCACTGCCACGACGATTGTTATCGTCGGCACGTGGTTTGTCCGGGCGGCGAGGTTCTTCGCGTTTGCGAGCGTCGGCTGCAGGAGCTGGCGCGGCGGCAACCGGAGCGGCCTCACGAACAGCTTCAACAGGCGCGCTAGGCGCAGCAACGGCCTCAGTGTTAGCAGGTTGCGCAGCAGCAGGCTGGCGACGCGCTTCTTCTTCGGCGCGACGCTTGGCTTCTTCTTCAGCCTTCTGACGAGCAGCATTTTCTACTGCGCGACGTTCTTCCAGTTCGCGTTTGCGCTCGGCTTCGATTTCTTCCGGGCTGCGCTGTACGAAGACTTTCTTCTTGCGTACTTCAACGCTGATGCTCTTGCTGCCAGCAACACGCAGGGTGCTGGTGGTTTTGCGCTGCAATGTAATCTTGCGCGGTTCTTCCACTTTCGCCTTGTGGCTGCTCTTCAAGTGAGTCAGTAAAGACTGCTTCTCACTATCGCTCACACCTTCATCGGCGGCGGTGTGCGGCAGACCTGCCTCACGCATCTGCTGCAACAGGCGCTCTACCGGTGTTTTGACCTCATCGGCCAGTTGTTTCACCGTGACTTGCGTCATGCACTTCTCTCCTCAGGCCGCGCCTAATTACTCGAACCAATGGGCTCGGGCGGCCATGATCAACTTGCCGGCACGATCATCGTCAATGCCGTCGATGTCGAGCAGGTCGTCAATAGACTGCTCGGCCAGGTCTTCGCGGGTAATTACGCCGCGCACCGCCAGTTCCATCGCCAAATCCTTGTCCATACCCTCAAGCGAGAGCAGGTCTTCGGCCGGATGGGCGTCTGCCAGCTTTTCCTCAGTAGCGATGGCTTTAGTCAACAAACGATCCTTGGCCCGAGCGCGAAGCTCGTTGACGGTGTCTTCGTCAAAGCCGTCGATGTTGAGCATTTCTTCCAACGGTAC
Source organism: Pseudomonas sp. IPO3774 (assembly GCF_013386835.1). Lineage (NCBI taxonomy): Bacteria > Pseudomonadati > Pseudomonadota > Gammaproteobacteria > Pseudomonadales > Pseudomonadaceae > Pseudomonas > Pseudomonas sp. IPO3774. The sequence goes on along the minus strand of NZ_JACAQY010000058.1, from coordinate 78,999 downwards.
GTAGGCAATCTCTTCCAGGCTGGTGAAGCCTTCATCTACCAGCACCTGTGCCAGGTCTTCGTCGACTTCCAGCTCGTCGATGAAGTTGCGCAGGATGTCACCGGTTTCTGCTTGCTGCTTAGCCTGGATGTCCGATTCGGTCATCACGTTCAGGGTCCAGCCGGTCAACTGGCTGGCCAAACGTACGTTCTGACCACCGCGACCGATGGCCTGAGCCAGATTGTCTGCGCCAACGGCGATGTCCATTGCATGGGCATCCTCGTCAACGATAATTGCCGCCACTTCAGCAGGCGACATTGCGTTGATCACGAACTGCGCAGGGTTATCGTCCCACAGGACGATGTCCACACGCTCACCGCCCAATTCGCCCGACACTGCCTGGACGCGCGAACCGCGCATACCAATGCAAGCGCCTTGCGGGTCGATGCGTTTGTCCTTGGAGCGGACCGCGATCTTGGCGCGTGAACCCGGATCGCGGGACGCAGCCATGACTTCGATCAGGCCTTCGGCAATTTCCGGCACTTCGATGCGGAACAGCTCGATCAGCATTTCCGGCGCGGTACGCGACAGGATCAACTGAGGGCCGCGGTTCTCGGTGCGGATTTCCTTGAGCAGCGCACGCAAGCGCACGCCAACCCGGAAAGTTTCGCGGGAAATGATGTCTTCGCGGGCCAGCAACGCTTCAGCGTTGTTACCCAGGTCGACGATCACGTTGTCGCGAGTGACTTTTTTCACGGTGCCGGAGATGATTTCCCCCAGACGCTCGCGATAAGCGTCAACGACTTGAGCGCGCTCGGCTTCGCGGACCTTCTGCACGATGACTTGCTTGGCAGTCTGTGCAGCGATGCGGCCGAACTCGATGGATTCGATCTTTTCTTCGACGACATCACCGACCTGGGCGCCCGGATGCGTTTCAGCAACCTTGCTCGGCCAGGTTTCGATGGCCGGATCATCAAGATCGGCTTCTTCGACGACCGTCCAGCGACGGAAAGTCTCGTAGGCACCGGTGTGGCGGTTGATTTCCACACGCAGATCAACTTCGTCTTCAAAACGCTTTTTGGTAGCAGTGGCCAGGGCCAGCTCCAACGCTTCAAAAATCACGTTTGCCGGTACGCCCTTTTCATTGGATACCGACTCAACAACCAGCAGTACTTCTTTGCTCATCGTACGCCTCGCCTTTCGCAAGCCATTGGATCCGCGGGATCCGCGTCTCAGTCAAAACTGGGAATAATGTTGGCCTTGTCGATCATATCGATCGGCAACAGGAACTCATGGTCTTCTACCTGCACCACGACGTCCTGCTCTTCTACACCGCGCAGAAGGCCCTGAAAGTTGCGTCGCCCTTCAAAGGGAGAGCGCAGCTTGATCTTCACTTGTTCACCGGCAAATTTTGCAAACTGATCAATAGTGAACAGTGGGCGTTCCATGCCAGGCGAGGAAACTTCGAGGGTGTATTCAACGGAGATCGGATCTTCAACATCCAGGACACCGCTGATCTGACGGCTGACAATGGCACAATCGTCCACCAGCACGCCGCCCTCTTTATCGATATAAACGCGCAACATTGAGTGGCGACCTTGAGCCGAAAACTCAATACCCCAGCATTCATAGCCTAGGGCCACGACCACCGGGGCCAACAAGGCCTGCAACTCTTCTAGCTTGCTCGACACCTGAACCCCCTCGTGCATGTATGTGCATGCTGTGCAAAATAAAAAAATGGGCGAAACGCCCATCCTTGAAACGCCGTCGAACAGCGGCGTTGAAAGTGTCCAGCTAACAAAAAGCCCCTTAAAAGGGGCTCCGCTAAAACTGGTTGCGGGGGCCGGATTTGAACCGACGACCTTCGGGTTATGAGCCCGACGAGCTACCAGACTGCTCCACCCCGCGACAAAGCTGGGGCGGAAGTATACGACCGATCCCTTACAGGGTCAATGTAACCTTCCACCTACAAGAAAGCCCGCAACAGCGGGCTCTCCTGATAATTGGTACCGAGAAGGGGACTCGAACCCCTACACCCTATGGGCACAACCACCTCAAGGTTGCGTGTCTACCAATTCCACCACCTCGGCAATACAGCGTTTACAACCTTCTTACTTCTGCTCTTGAGCTGGAGGTACGTCAGTCGCTGGAGTAGCCGACTTTTGCTCTTGAAGCACCGGGACATCATCAGAAGCCGGTTTTGCTTTTGGTACTTCCAACACTGCTGGGTTTGGGAGACCTACTTGAGTCAGCACATGAGCTTTCTCTTTAGCAAAGTAACCTAACCCCAAGCTGGTTATGAAGAAACCGGCGGCAAGTATAGCAGTAAACTTACTAAGAAAGGTAGAGGAACCTTGGCTTCCGAACACAGTATTTGAAGCACCTGCCCCGAAAGACGCACCAGCGTCCGCACCTTTACCCTGCTGCAGCAAAACCAGAGCAACTACGCCCAGTGCACCCAGCAGATGAAAAACAACGATGACTGTTTCCAGCATTTTTTCAGTTTCCCGCGGCGCGACAAATCGCACCGAACTCATCTGCATTCAGGGAAGCTCCACCAATGAGCCCCCCATCGATATCCGGCATGCCGAACAGTTCGACCGCATTGGCCGCCTTCACGCTGCCGCCGTATAGAAGCCGCACACCTCGTGCGACCTCAGAATTCTCTGCCGCCAACTGCGCGCGGATGGCTGCGTGCACATCCTGCGCCTGTTGCGGCGAAGCAGTCAGCCCGGTGCCAATGGCCCAGACCGGCTCGTAAGCAATTACTGCATTTGCAAAGGCACCGACTCCCAGCTCCTCGATGATGCTGCCCAGCTGACGCCCGACAACCTCAAGAGTTTTACCGGACTCACGCTGCTCAAGGGTCTCCCCTATGCACAACACCGGAACCAAGCCGCAAGCCTGTGCCGCCGCGAATTTGCGATTGAGTGTCCCATCACGCTCGCCCATGATCTGGCGGCGCTCGGAGTGCCCAACAAGCACCAGGGAACAACCCGCATCAACCAGCTGACTCGGTGCAATCTCACCGGTCAACGCACCTTGCATGGATTCCACCGCAGAGTTCTGCGCGCCGACCTGGATCGACTTGCCTTTCAAGCCATCAATCACTTGATTGATATACAAGCAAGGCGGGAATACCGCGACATCAACACCGCCAGGCAAGGCCAAATGACGAAGGCCATTGATCAGCTCAGCGACACTGGCGCGGGTACCGTGCATCTTCCAGTTACCAGCTACCATAGTGCGACGCATGCTGTACCTCGTCGGTCAAAGTGGGCGCAGATGTTACCCAACCACATCATCACTGGCAAGCCGAATTCAGGCGCAAACTTCAGTTACCAGTTTTGCCAGCTCTTCGGCATAGCCGCGAACCTGTGTTTCGTCCTCGCCCTCGACCATTACACGCACCAAAGGCTCGGTACCCGACTTGCGCAGCAAGACCCGACCACGCCCCGCCATGGCGGCAGTCACGCGCTCACTGGCCTCTTTGACAGCCGGATGCTCGATAGGGTTGTCACCGCCTGCAAAGCGCACGTTGAGCAGCACTTGCGGGCACTTGCGCAACGCCTGCCGCGCCTGGGCCAGGCTTTCTTCACGGCGACGCAGCGCCAGCAGCACCTGCAGCGCCGCAATGATCGCATCCCCGGTAGTCGTGTGCTGGAAGCAGACGATATGACCGGAATTTTCGCCACCCACCTGCCAATTACGCTCCAGCAGGTCGGCAATCACGTAGCGGTCACCGACATTGGCGCGCACAAACGGGATCCCCAGATCTGCCAGGGCCAGCTCCAGGCCAAGATTGCTCATCAAGGTACCGACGACGCCGCCTTGCAGCTTGTTACGCTCATGCAGGTCACGGGCGATGATGAACAACAGGTCGTCGCCATCGACGATCGCGCCAGTGTGGTCGACCATCAATACGCGGTCGCCATCACCATCGAACGCGATGCCCAAGTCGGCATGCTCAGCCAGGACAGCCGCCTGCAACTGCCCCATGTGGGTTGAGCCGCAGTTGTCGTTGATGTTCAGGCCGTTCGGCTGCGCCGACAGTACAGTAACGTCTGCGCCAAGCTCCTTGAACACACTCGGTGCGACTTTGTACGTCGCGCCGTGGGCGCAGTCGATGACGACCTTCAACCCGGCAAAATTGGTGCTGCTAGGCACGCTGCTTTTGCAGAACTCAATGTAACGGCCGGAAGCGTCGTTAATCCGCGATACCTTGCCCAGCTTGCTCGATTCGACGACGGTCATCGGCGCATCCAGCAACTCTTCGATCATGTGCTCGATCTCATCCGGCAGCTTGGTGCCCTGGCCCGAGAAGAACTTGATGCCATTGTCATCGTGGGGATTGTGCGAAGCGCTGATCACGATACCGGCTTCAGCATGAAAGGTACGCGTCAGGTAAGCGATCGCCGGCGTAGGCATCGGCCCCAACAGCATCACATCAGCGCCGGCAGCAGACAGACCTGCCTCCAGCGCAGACTCAAACATATAACCCGAGATACGCGTGTCCTTACCCACCAGGATACGGCAGGCCCCCATGCTGCGGAACGCCATGCCGGCGGCCCAGCCCAGCTTGAGCATGAAATCGGGAGTAATCGGGAATTCGCCGACCCGACCGCGAATGCCATCGGTGCCAAAATACTTTTTAGTCATAAGTGCTCCATCATTCTTATTCGGCTGATTCAACCGCTGCGATCATCCGCACTACATCTATCGTCTCGGCCACGTCATGCACGCGCAAGATGCGCGCACCCTTGACCACGGCAAGTGCCGCAAGTGCCAGGCCGCCATGCAGCCGCTCACCCACGGGACGATTCAACGCCAGACCTATCATGCTCTTGCGCGAAACCCCGACCAACAAGGGGCGACCAAGGGCATGCAGGGATTCCATATGCTTGAACAGGCTTAAATTGTGCTGCAAGGTCTTGGCAAAGCCAAATCCCGGGTCGAGGATTATCCGCTCGGGAGCAATCCCCACCGCCGCGCATTGAGCCATGCGCTCGGCAAGGAAGCCTTTCACTTCACCGACCAGATTGTCGTAATGCGGGTCGTCCTGCATCGTGCCCGGCTCGCCAAGCATATGCATCAGGCAAACCGGCAGCCCCGTCGCGGCGGCCGCATCCAGAGCGCCATCGCGCTGCAAAGAGCGCACATCGTTGATCAACCCTGCACCCAGCCGCGCAGTTTCGCGCATAACGGCAGGGGTCGAGGTGTCGACAGAGATGATGACGTCCAGCTCTTGATGGATGCGCTCGACAATCGGAGCAACCCGTTCCAGCTCCTCCAGGGGAGAAACTGCGCGCGCACCGGGCCGGGTTGATTCGCCACCGACGTCAATCAGAGTCGCACCGGCAGCCACCATCGCTTCCGCATGGCGCAACGCAGCATCAAGCTGACTGAAGCGACCACCATCGGAAAAGGAATCAGGGGTTACATTAAGAATGCCCATAACGTGTGTATGGGCCAAATCAAGAACCCGGCTGCCGCAAGGCAACCGGGTCGAGGACAACGCAGAAGTCATTTCAAACCTTAATGGTCAGCAGCCGGGCCGCCGATCGGGGCTTCAGGGCGTTCGTTCTGTACCACTGGCGGCGTGCCCGAAGTACCCGAACCACCTTCCCAATCGCGAGGCTCGCGAGGCGTACGACCGGCCATGATGTCGTCAATCTGCTCGGCATCAATGGTCTCGTACTTCATCAGGGCATCAGCCATGGCGTCGAGCTTGTCGCGGTTGTCGGTGAGGATCTGCTTGGCCGTGCCGTAGCACTGGTCAATGATGCTGCGCACCTCGGAGTCGATCAGCTTGGCTGTCTCGCCGGAGAAGCTGGCAGCTTGACCACCACCACCGCGACCCAGGAATACTTCGCCTTCTTCCTCGGCATACATCAAAGGACCGAGTTTCTCCGACAGACCCCACTTGGTCACCATGTTCCGTGCAATCTGGCTGGCACGCATGATGTCGTTGGAGGCACCGGTGGTAACACCGTCGAAGCCCAGGGTCATCTCTTCGGCGATCCGGCCGCCATACAGCGAGCAGATCTGGCTGATCAAGGCACGCTTGGAGAGGCTGTAGCGATCCTCTTCCGGCAGGAACATGGTGACGCCCAGCGCCCGGCCACGAGGAATGATCGATACCTTGTAGACCGGGTCATGCTCAGGCACAACGCGACCAACAATGGCGTGACCGGCTTCATGATAAGCGGTGTTCTGCTTCTCTTTCTCGGACATGACCATGGATTTGCGCTCGGCGCCCATCATGATCTTGTCTTTCGCCAGCTCGAACTCCTTCATTTCAACGATGCGCTTGCCGGTACGGGCGGCAAACAGCGACGCCTCGTTCACCAGGTTGGCAAGGTCGGCACCGGAGAAGCCTGGAGTACCACGGGCAATCACGGCCGGAGCCACGTCGTCGCCCATTGGCACTTTGCGCATGTGCACTTTCAGGATCTGCTCACGACCACGGATGTCTGGCAACCCGACAACGACCTGACGGTCAAAACGGCCCGGACGCAGCAAAGCGGGGTCGAGTACGTCTGGACGGTTGGTTGCAGCGATCACGATGATGCCGTCGTTCATTTCAAAGCCGTCCATCTCAACCAGCAACTGGTTAAGCGTCTGCTCACGCTCATCATGACCGCCGCCCATGCCGGCGCCACGATGACGACCAACGGCGTCGATTTCATCGATGAAGATGATGCACGGAGCGTGCTTCTTGGCCTGTTCGAACATATCGCGAACACGGCTGGCACCTACACCGACGAACATTTCGACGAAGTCGGAACCGGAAATGGTAAAGAAAGGTACTTTGGCTTCGCCGGCAATGGCCTTGGCCAACAGGGTTTTACCGGTACCTGGCGGGCCAACCATCAGCACACCGCGAGGAATACGGCCACCCAGGCGCTGGAACTTGCCCGGATCGCGCAGGAATTCAACCAGTTCGCCCACTTCTTCCTTGGCTTCGTCGCAACCGGCAACGTCAGCCAGGGTGGTTTTCACCTGATCTTCGGAAAGCAGGCGTGCCTTGCTCTTGCCGAAGCTCATCGGCCCGCCCTTGCCTCCCGCACCACCTTGCATCTGGCGCATGAAGAACATGAACACGGCGATAATCACCAGTATCGGGAAGCTGGCCACCAGGAGCTGGGTCCAAATGCTCTGCTGCTCAGGCTGCTTGCCTTCAACAACCACGTGGTTATCCACCAGGTCGCCGATCAGGCCATTGTCCTGGATTGCCGGACGGATGGTCTTGAAGCTGTCGCCATCGTTGCGCTTGCCGGTAATCACGTAGCCATCAACCGCTACGCGCTCGACCTTGCCATCCTTAACTTGCTGGATGAAGTCGGAATAGTTGAGGGTCTGCGGCTCGTTAGGGCTGGAGAAGTTGTTCATCACCGTCACGAGGACAGCCGCGATGATCAACCACAGGATCAGATTCTTTGCCATATCGTTCAATTAACTACCCTCTGAAGCAAGCTCCGCTACTGGCGCGTGCTTCGCATGATATTCACCGGCCTAACTTACTACATTACCTACAACTCTGGCAGGCGCCGTCTGTAACCCTTTGTGAAACTTTGACTACACAATATTCGTAAAGCTTCGTGACGAAAGCGATATAAAAAAACCTATCGCCTCCGTCAAATTTCTCAAAAACGCTCTTCACTGGCAGCGCCTTCAATGCCACGGAAGCCGCGACCCAGCAAATACTGCTCGCGAGACCTGTCCCGGGAAGAGTCAGGCTTGCGTGTCTGTACCTTGTCGAACAGTTTGCGGATGTTCTTGTGATACTCGTCGAAGCCTTCACCCTGGAAGACCTTGACCAGGAAGTCACCACCCGGACGCAGTACCCGTCCTGCCAGGTCCAGTGCCAATTCGCACAGGAACATGGCTCGCGGCATATCAACAGCCGGTAATCCACTCATATTGGGGGCCATATCGGAAATCACAAGGTCTACCTGCGAATTTCCGACGGCCTCAAGGATCTGTGCCAGCACTTCATCCTGGGTAAAATCGCCGTGAACAAAGGTCACGTCAGGGATGCTGTCCATTTCCAGGATGTCGGAAGCGATCAAACGACCTTGTCCACCAATCAGACGACTGGTCACCTGGGACCAGCCACCCGGCGCGGCACCCAGGTCGATAACGCTCATGCCAGGACGGATCAACTTGTCCTTCTCCTGGATCTCCAGCAGTTTGTAGCTGGCCCGGGAACGGTAGCCATCCTTTTGCGCCATTTTGACGTAAGGGTCGTTGAAATGCTCTTGCAGCCACTTAAGGCTAGTTTTGGAACGGGCCACGGGCCACCTCGAAAATAAAACGGGTCGTGATTAACTGGGCGGTCCCGGACTCGCTCGGGTAAACTGGCCGCCGCTTTTTACAAGATCAGACGCAGGGGTCAGATTATGCCGCTCACTCAAGAGCAGAAGAAACAGTACAAATCCATTGGCCACCATCTGAAACCAGTTTTGATTGTGGCTGACAACGGTTTGACTGAAGGTGTGTTAGCCGAACTTGAACGCGCATTGGGCGATCACGAGCTAATCAAGATCAAGGTCAGCATCCTTGATCGCGAGGCGCGCCTGGCAGCTATTGCAGAACTGTGCAAGGCTGGCAAAGCGGACCTGGTTCAGGTCATCGGCAAGATGGCGCTGCTGTATCGCAAGAACTTCAGCGCCAACAAGCAACTGTCGAACGTACACCGCTTCAAGTGAAACAAGGGTCACGGGCGTGCTTCGCACGCCCTGCCACTCCATCCTGGCGCCGGCTGTACAACCAGCACCAACCCGGAAAACCCTAGCACAAGATAGCTGAACAGTTGCCAGCGCAACGCCTCCGGCAGAAAGATGCGCACCACGCAAAACATTGCGCACGCATACAGCGCCATCAACAGCAGTTGCCCGCGAATATCCCGCCACAGACTCCCCAAGCCTTCGGCCTTGATCAGCACCAGCGCCTGAAGCGTCACGCACGCCGCTGCAAAACCTACCAGCAACGCGCTTAATAATCCGCTGACCTCATCGATCAGCAACGGTGCCAGGCCAATCAGGCCCAGCGCCGGCAGCACACCAATATGTAACAGCCATAGGCCGCCAACCCAAAGCATCTGGGCAAACTGCCAAAGCATGGCGCCCGCACGAAGCGGGCGCCGTCTTTCAGATGTGACGAACTTCGACAATCTCGTACTCGATCACGCCACCAGGCGTCTTGACGGCCACCACGTCACCCTCTTCCTTGGCGATCAAGGCGCGGGCCAGCGGCGAACCGACGGAGATCTTGCCGAGTTTGAAGTCGGCCTCGTCTTCACCCACGATGTGGTACACCACGCTTTCGTCAGTCTCGACGTTGGCGATTTCCACGGTGGTGCCGAAAATCACCTTGCCGGTATGCGGGATGGTCGTGACGTCGATAACCACCGAATTCTGCAGGCGGCCTTCGATGTCACGGATCCGCGCCTCGACCATACCTTGCTGCTCGCGGGCAGCATGGTATTCAGCGTTTTCCTTCAGGTCACCCAATTCCCGGGCCGTACCGATGTCCTGGCTCAGCTTTGGACGGACGACCTTGGTCAGGTGGGCGTGCTCTTCTTCCAGGGCTTTTGCGCCCTGGACGGTCATTGGGTATTTGATCATGCCTTCAATCCTGCGTGTAGATCCTGCAAGCGGCGCACGGTTTTTTCAGGACCGAACTTCAGCGCTTCGCAGATAGCTTCGCCAGCAGCAATGGTGGTGGTGCAGTAGATCTTGTGCTGCAAGGCGTTACGACGAATGGAGTAGGAGTCCGCGATCGACTGGCGACCTTCGGTGGTGTTGATGATCAGGGTGACTTCGTCATTCTTGATCATGTCGACCACGTGTGGACGGCCTTCCGTCACCTTGTTCACGCGACGCACTTTCAGGCCGGCAGCCTCGATCAGCTTGGCGGTCCCGGCAGTGGCCACGACTTCGAAGCCCAAGTTGATCAGATCACGGGCCACACCTGCAACCAGTGGCTTGTCATCATCGCGTACGCTGATGAACGCAGTACCGCCGGTCGGCAGCACTTCGCTGGCGCCCATCTGGGCTTTGGCGAACGCTTCACCGAAGGTATCGCCCACGCCCATCACTTCACCGGTGGACTTCATCTCCGGGCCCAGGATCGGGTCCACACCAGGGAATTTGGCGAATGGGAACACCGCCTCTTTCACACTGTAGAAGTTCGGAATGATTTCCTTGGTGAAGCCGATTTCCTTCAAGGTCTTACCGGCCATCACACGGGCAGCAATCATTGCCAGGGAAACACCGATGCACTTGGAAACAAACGGCACGGTACGCGAGGCGCGCGGGTTGACTTCGATGACGTAGATGTCTTCGCCTTGCAGCGCCAACTGTACGTTCATCAGGCCGACCACGCCCAGCTCCAGGGCCATTTTCTTGACCTGTTCGCGCATCTCGTCCTGGATGTGTGCAGGCAGCGAGTATGGCGGCAGCGAGCAAGCGGAGTCACCGGAGTGAACGCCAGCCTGTTCGATGTGCTGCATGATCGCGCCGATCACCACGTCGGTGCCGTCGCAGACCGCATCCACGTCCATCTCGATGGCGCAGTTGAGGAAGTGGTCCAGCAGCACCGGGCTGTCGTTGGACACTTTCACCGCATCACGCAGGTAACGCTTGAGTTCGTCTTCTTCGTAGACGATTTCCATCGCCCGGCCGCCCAGTACGTAGGACGGACGCACCACCAGCGGGTAACCAATCTTGCTGGCCGCGCGGATCGCTTCGTCTTCGCTGCGCACAGTGGCGTTTGGCGGCTGACGCAGGTTCAGGCGCTCAACCATCTGCTGGAAGCGCTCACGGTCTTCGGCGCGGTCGATAGCGTCAGGGCTGGTGCCGATGATTGGTACGCCAGCGGCTTCAAGTGCGCGAGCCAGTTTCAACGGGGTTTGGCCGCCGTACTGGACGATCACGCCTTTTGGCTTCTCGACACGGCAGATTTCCAGTACGTCTTCCAGCGTTACCGGCTCGAAGTACAGACGGTCGGAAGTGTCGTAGTCAGTGGAAACAGTTTCCGGGTTGCAGTTGACCATGATGGTCTCGTACCCGTCTTCGCGCAGGGCGAGAGCGGCGTGTACGCAGCAATAATCGAACTCGATGCCTTGGCCGATACGGTTTGGACCGCCGCCCAGGATCATGATCTTGTCGCGGCCCGACGGCGCGGCTTCGCACTCTTCCTCGTAGGTGGAGTACATGTATGCAGTGTCGGTGGCGAACTCGGCCGCACAGGTATCAACGCGCTTGTAGACCGGGAAGATGTCCAGCTTGTGGCGATGGGTGCGCAGGTTCTTCTCGGTCACGCCCAGCAGCTTGGCCAGACGCATGTCGGAGAAACCTTTGCGCTTGAGGCGGAACATCAGGTCGCGGTCGATGGAGGACAGGCCGAGGGTCTTGACCTTCTCTTCTTCCTTGATCAGATCTTCGATCTGCACCAGGAACCACGGGTCGATCATGTTCATGCCGAAGATGTCTTCGACGGTCATGCCGGCGCGGAAAGCATCGGCCACGTACCAGATACGCTCGGCACCCGGCACGGTCAGCTCGCGCTTGAGCACGCTCATGCTTTCCGGGTTGCTCAGGTCGAGCTTCTCGTCCAGGCCGCAAACGCCCACTTCCAGGCCGCGCAGGGCTTTCTGCAGGGACTCCTGGAAGGTCCGGCCGATGGCCATGACTTCACCAACCGACTTCATCTGAGTGGTCAGGCGGGCGTCGGCTTTCGGGAATTTCTCGAAAGCGAAACGTGGCAGCTTGGTGACGACGTAATCGATCGACGGCTCGAAGGAAGCTGGCGTTGCGCCGCCGGTGATTTCGTTCTGCAGCTCGTCCAGGGTGTAACCGATCGCCAGCTTGGCGGCGATGCGCGCAATCGGGAAGCCGGTAGCTTTCGATGCCAGCGCCGAAGAACGCGATACACGCGGGTTCATCTCGATCACAACCATGCGGCCAGTGTCCGGGCAGATGCCGAACTGGACGTTGGAGCCACCGGTTTCCACACCGATCTCACGCAGCACCGCCAAAGAGGCGTTACGCATGATCTGGTATTCCTTGTCCGTCAGGGTCTGTGCCGGCGCAACGGTGATCGAGTCACCGGTGTGCACGCCCATCGGGTCGAAGTTTTCGATCGAGCAGACGATGATGCAGTTGTCCTTCTTATCGCGGACAACCTCCATCTCATATTCTTTCCAGCCGATCAGGGATTCGTCGATCAGCAGCTCTTTGGTCGGAGACAGGTCCAGGCCGCGGGCGCAGATTTCTTCGAACTCTTCACGGTTGTAAGCGATACCGCCGCCGGTGCCGCCCATGGTGAAGGACGGACGGATGATGCACGGGAAGCCCAGGCGCTCAAGGACCGCGTTGGCCTCTTCCATGCTGTGGGCGATACCGGAACGCGGGCAATCAAGGCCGATGGACTTCATGGCCTTGTCGAAACGCGAACGGTCTTCAGCCTTGTCGATGGTGTCGGCATTGGCGCCGATCATCTCTACGCCGAACTTCTCCAGGACGCCTTCGCGCTCCAGGTCCAGTGCGCAGTTCAGGGCGGTCTGGCCACCCATGGTTGGCAGCAGGGCGTCCGGACGCTCTTTCTCGATGATCTTGGCAACGGTCTGCCACTTGATCGGCTCGATGTAGGTGGCGTCGGCCATGTCCGGGTCGGTCATGATGGTGGCCGGGTTGGAGTTCACCAGGATGACGCGGTAGCCCTCTTCGCGCAGGGCCTTACAGGCCTGGGCGCCGGAGTAGTCGAATTCGCAGGCCTGGCCGATCACGATCGGGCCAGCGCCGAGAATCAGGATGCTTTTTATGTCTGTACGTTTTGGCATGGGTTTGTCACTCAAATCCGCAGGTCAGTCGGCAAGCCGTCTTGAACAATCTTTGAAGAGCCCGAGGGGGCCGCCGGTTTCCCGGGCCGCCCTCAGGCCGCTCAGTTAGCGTCGCTTGGCCATCTCATTGATGAAACGGTCGAACAGCGGCGCTACGTCGTTCGGGCCCGGGCTTGCTTCAGGGTGGCCCTGGAAGCTGAACGCGCTCTTGTCGGTGCGCTCGATACCTTGCAGGGAACCGTCGAACAGCGACTTGTGAATCGCCCGGACGTTGCCCGGCAGCGTCGCTTCATCCACCGCAAAACCGTGGTTCTGGCTGGTGATCATCACGACGCCGGTGTCCAGATCTTGCACCGGGTGGTTGGCACCGTGGTGGCCGTGACCCATTTTCAGGGTCTTGGCGCCGGAAGCCAGGGCCAGCAGTTGGTGGCCGAGGCAGATGCCGAACACCGGGATCTCGGTTTCCAGCACTTCCTTGATCGCCTTGATGGCGTAGTCGCAAGGCTCCGGGTCACCCGGGCCGTTGGACAGGAACACGCCGTCCGGCTGCAGGGCCAGTACGTCGTTGGCCGGGGTCTGCGCAGGCACCACGGTCACGCGGCAACCGCGCTCGACCAGCATGCGCAGGATGTTGTGCTTGATACCGTAGTCGTAGGCCACGACGTGGTACGGCAGTTCGGAAGCTTCGATGGTCGCGTGGCTGTCGGTCTTCAAGTCCCAGACGGTGGAGCGCCACTCGTACGTTTCCTTGGTGCTGACGACTTTCGCCAGATCCATGCCTTTCAGGCCAGGGAAACCTTGGGCCGCTGCAATCGCTGCTTCTTCGGAGATGTTGTCACCGGCCATGATGCAGCCGTTCTGCGAGCCTTTTTCACGCAGGATGCGTGTCAGGCGACGCGTATCGATACCGGCGATCGCCACAACGTTGTTGGCTTTCAGGTAATCGGACAGGGACATCGTGTTACGCCAGTTGCTCGCTACCAGTGGCAGGTCACGAATGACCAGGCCAGCCGACCAGACACGATCAGACTCGGCGTCTTCCGGTGTAGTACCGGTGTTGCCGATGTGCGGATAGGTCAGGGTAACGATCTGTTGGGCGTAGGAAGGATCAGTAAGGATTTCCTGATAGCCGGTCATGGCGGTGTTGAACACCACCTCTCCAACGGTCTGACCGTCGGCTCCAATGGCTTCGCCGCGAAAAATGCTGCCATCAGCAAGGGCGAGTATGGCTGGCTTAGTCAAGAAGACCTCCCGTAAATAAAGCCTGAAAGGGCGATCGCAGGTTGTAAAAAAGCGGAGTGACGTATGGACACGTCACCCCGCTTCTTCACTGAATTATTCTGCGCGCTTTTAGTGGACACACTAAAGCTGTAGCTTACAGAAAAAGGCTTTTTTGGTCCACCGCTAATGAGCCTTAAAGGCAGGGGAATGCGACAGGACGTCGCTTAGCGGGTAAAAACGGGGCCTCAGCATATTCCTGAGACCCCGTTTTAGCTACTTCTTAATGCAGGTCCAGCACGTCGCGCATGTCGTACAGGGCCGGCGCACGACCCTCAAGCCACAGCGCCGCACGTACGGCACCCTTGGCGAACGTCATGCGGCTAGACGCCTTGTGGGTGATCTCAAGACGCTCGCCCTCGGTTGCGAACAACACCGTGTGATCGCCCACCACATCACCGCCGCGAACGGTGGCAAAACCGATGGTGTCGTGGGCGCGGGCACCGGTATGGCCTTCGCGGCCATACACCGCCACCTTCGACAGGTCACGACCCAGGGCATCGGCAATCGCCTCGCCCATACGCAATGCCGTACCGGACGGCGCATCGATCTTGTGCCGGTGATGAGTCTCGATGATCTCGATGTCAGCCTCATCACCCATCACCCGCGCCGCCATGTCGAGCAGCTTCAGCGACAGATTGACGCCGACGCTGAAATTGGCCGCGAACACGATTGGAATATCCTTGCCCGCCTCCACCAGCAGCTGCTTTTGCTCGGCGCTCAGGCCCGTTGTGCCGATCACCATGGCCTTGCCCGCCTTGCGGCAGAACGCCAGGTTTTTCAGCATCACGTCCGGCAGGGTGAAATCGATCAGCACGTCGAACTCGTCGGCAACCTGCTCCAGATTGCCGGACAACGAAACGCCGATCCGCCCCAGGGACGCCAACTCACCGGCGTCCGCACCAATCAAGGTGCTGCCGGGACGAACAATCGCCGCCGTCAGCCCGGAGGCCGGCGAGCGCGCCTGCACGGCCTCGACCAGGGTCTTGCCCATGCGCCCGGCAGCGCCCATCACCGCGATACGTCGCATACTCACTTCCTTACAGGTCGCCGAAGAAGCGCTTCACGCCTTCGAACCAGCCGGTGGTTTTTGGCGAATGAGTGTCATCGCCAGCCAGGGAGCTGCGGAACTCTTCCAACAGTTCGCGCTGACGACGCCCCAGGTTCACCGGCGTCTCTACCGCCACACGGCACATCAGGTCGCCAGCACCCCCACCGCGCACCGGCGCAACGCCTTTGCCACGAATACGGAACTGCTTGCCGGTCTGCGTACCCTCAGGGATCTTCAGCTTGACCCGACCGTCCAGCGTCGGAATCTCAAGCTCGCCACCCAGGGCCGCATCGACAAAGCTGATCGGCACTTCACAGAACAGATGCTTGCCGTCGCGCTGGAAGATCGAGTGCTCGCGCACATTGATCACCACGTACAGGTCGCCCGTCGGGCCGCCCTGAGTGCCCGCCTCGCCTTCGCCCGACAGACGAATGCGGTCGCCGGTATCAACACCCGCCGGCACTTTCACCGAGAGGGTCTTGTACTCTTCGACACGCCCCTCGCCGTGGCACGAGTCGCACGGATCGGAAATGATCTTGCCCTGGCCGTGGCAGCGCGGGCAGGTTTGCTGCACCGAGAAGAAGCCTTGCTGCATGCGTACCTGGCCGATACCGCCGCAAGTCGGGCACGTGATCGGCGAGGAGCCTTTCTTGGCGCCCGAACCGTCGCACGGCTTGCAATTGACCAGCGTCGGAACACGGATATTGACGCTGGTACCGCGCACCGCTTCTTCCAGGTTCAGCTCCAGGGTGTAGCGCAGGTCGCTGCCACGCTGGGCACCGCCACGCTGGCCACCACGGCCGCCGCCAAAGAAGTCGCTGAACACGTCGCCGAAAATATCGGAGAAGTTCTGCCCGCCGAAACCGGCACCGCCGCCACCCATGCTTGGGTCGACACCGGCATGGCCATACTGATCGTAAGCGGCGCGCTTGTTCGGATCACACAGGCATTCGTAGGCCTCATTGGCCTCTTTGAACAGCTCTTCGGATTCTTTGCTATCCGGATTACGGTCCGGGTGGTGCTTCATTGCCAGGCGACGGTAAGCCTTTTTCAGGTCCGCCTCGCTGGAGCCGCGCTCCACACCCAACACTTCGTAATAGTCACGCTTTGCCATAAGTCTTTGCACTCTTAAGGACGTCCGGCAAAACCCTCCTGAGCCTTGCCAAACTCGTTGAGCCCCAATACAGGCCCGGACCCAACTCACGTCAATTCAACGATCCTGGTCGTTACTGCTTTCAACCGGAAACCGGCCAAAAACGCGGTGACTGTCGTCCGGAAAGCAGGAGCATTCCCGATCACACCGCCAGCATCCGAGCGTTGTCGCATGCTGTAAAAATTCGCGTACCCCAGACACGCCAACGCGGGAGCAAGCTCCCGCGCGGCGACATCCTACCAGTCACCGCTTGTGAGCGGTCAACCGGGCGACCAAGTTACTTCTGGTCTTTGACTTCTTCGAACTCGGCATCGACAACATCGTCGTGCTTGGCTTCAGGTTCTGCCTGGTGTGCAGCACCATCAGCCGGCTGGCCTTGTTCGGCGTACATTTTCTGAGCCACTGGCGCAGAGACTTTCGACAGCTCTTCAACCTTGGCTTCGATAGCAGCCTTGTCGTCGCCTTTAACGGCGGCTTCCAGGGCAACTACTGCGGCTTCGATTGCAGTTTTCTCTTCGGCAGTCACTTTGTCGCCAGCGTCAGCGATCATTTTGCGAGTCGAGTGAACCAGTGCATCACCCTGGTTACGGGCAGCGGCCAGCTCTTCGAACTTGCGGTCTTCGTCAGCGTTGGCTTCAGCGTCACGGATCATCTGCTGGATTTCTTCCTCGGACAGACCCGAGTTAGCCTTGATCACGATCGACTGAGTCTTGCCGGTGGCCTTGTCTTTGGCGCCTACGTGCAGAATGCCGTTGGCGTCGATGTCGAAGGTCACTTCAATTTGCGGCACGCCACGTGGTGCTGGTGGAATCTCGGCCAGGTCGAACTTGCCCAGGGACTTGTTCTGACCGGCTTGCTTACGCTCACCTTGCAGCACGTGAATGGTCACGGCGCCCTGGTTGTCGTCGGCAGTCGAGAACACTTGCGATTTCTTGGTAGGAATCGTGGTGTTTTTCTCGATCAGCGCAGTCATCACGCCACCCATGGTTTCGATACCCAGGGTCAGCGGGCTTACGTCCAGCAGCAGAACGTCTTTCACGTCGCCGGCCAATACCGCGCCCTGGATGGCAGCACCCATGGCAACTGCTTCGTCCGGGTTCACGTCTTTACGCGCTTCTTTACCGAAGAACTCGGTAACCAGCTTCTGAACCAGTGGCATACGGGTCTGACCGCCCACCAGGATCACGTCGTTGATCGCGCCAACGTCGATACCCGAGTCTTTCAGCGCAATGCGGCAAGGCTCGATGGTGCGTTGAACCAGGTCTTCTACCAGCGCTTCCAGCTTGGCGCGGGAGATTTTCACGTTCAAGTGCTTAGGACCGGTAGCGTCTGCAGTGATGTACGGCAGGTTCACGTCGGTCGAATTGCTCGAAGACAGTTCGATCTTGGCTTTCTCTGCGGCTTCTTTCAGGCGCTGCATGGCCAGCGGGTCACCCTTGAGGTTCATGCCGCTTTCTTTCTTGAATTCGTCAACGAGGTAGTCGATCAGACGAATGTCAAAGTCTTCACCGCCCAGGAACGTGTCACCGTTGGTGGCCAACACTTCGAACTGGTGCTCGCCATCGACTTCAGCGATTTCGATCACGGAAACGTCGAAGGTACCGCCACCCAGGTCGTAAACGATCACAGTGTGGTCGCCCTTGGCCTTGTCCATACCGTAGGCCAGAGCGGCTGCGGTTGGTTCGTTGATGATACGTTTCACGTCCAGGCCAGCAATACGGCCGGCGTCTTTGGTCGCCTGGCGCTGGCTGTCGTTGAAGTAGGCCGGAACGGTGATCACCGCTTCAGTCACGGCTTCACCGAGGTAGTCTTCGGCGGTTTTCTTCATCTTTTTCAAGATTTCAGCCGAGATTTGTGGCGGCGACATTTTCTGGCCGTTCACTTCAACCCAGGCGTCACCGTTGTCAGCCTTGGCGATTTTGTACGGGACCATCTTGATGTCTTTCTGTACGACTTCTTCGTCGAACTTACGACCGATCAGACGCTTCACCGCGTACAGGGTGTTATGCGGATTGGTCACAGCTTGACGCTTGGCGGACTGGCCCACCAGGATTTCGCCGTCGTTGGCATAAGCCACGATGGACGGAGTGGTGCGTGCGCCTTCGGCGTTTTCAATAACTTTGGATACGCCGTTTTCCAGCACGGAGACGCAGGAGTTGGTAGTCCCCAGGTCGATACCGATAATTTTGCCCATGATTTACTCTCCCGAAACTTAGATTTTTTTGCCGCAGCAGTGGTGGCTAACTGCGGCAGTACTTAAACGCTTGACTTATAGATGGGGCCGTTACGACTTATTTCAAGCCTGCTCATCAATAGAAGGTGCAACCGGTGCAGGAGCCTTGCTCACCACAACCATTGCCGGGCGCAGCAAGCGACCGTTGAGCTGGTAACCCTTCTGGAACACCTTCAATACGCTGTTCGGCTCAAGATCAGCGTTTTCCTGCATCGCCATTGCCTGGTGATGCTCGGCATTGAACGGCTCGCCGCCTTGCGGATCGATGGCTTCCAGCTGATAACGCTTCAGGGTGTCCTGGAACATTTTCAGGGTCAGTTCGATCCCTTCGCGCATTGGGCGGATGTTTTCGTCGTCCGGGTTGGACAGCTCAAGGCCACGCTCCAGGCTGTCGATGATCGGCAACAGATCACCGGCAAATTTTTCCAGGGCGAATTTGTGAGCTTTTTCTACATCCTGCTCGGCGCGGCGGCGGACGTTCTGCAGATCGGCGGCAACACGCAACGATTGATCCTGTGCGCCTGCCAATTGCTCTTCGAGCACTTGCACACGAGCGGCCAGGTCTTCACCTGCGGCCTGGTTGGCGTCTGGATTTTGCGTATCCTGCGTCTGTTCGTCAGCCATAGATTTCTCCTTTCAAAATCATGCGCGAACTCGACTCGCGCTTCTGTTCCGGTATATGGGGCCACAATTTTCAGGTTCAAGGGTCGAGGCGTTACCAAAAGTCTTTCACTTGTCCTGGATCAATTCTTATCAATCATTCCCTGTTGCGCTTAAAAAGCCAGTTATTCAAGCAAATCGGACTAAGCATCAGGATTGTCACCTCCAAACAAAACACTGTATAAATAACCAGACCTAAAGCCTGGGAGCGGCCGTCATGCTGGTGCACCTGTCCGTACATAACTACGCCATCGTTGAACATCTGGATCTTGAACTGGATCGCGGGATGAGCGTAATCACAGGCGAAACCGGCGCCGGCAAGTCGATCATGCTCGACGCCCTGGGCCTGACCCTGGGTGATCGCGCCGACAGCGGGGTGGTACGCCCGGGCGCCGACAAGGCCGATATCCTCGCCACCTTTGACCTGGCCGATATCCCGGAAGCCGAGGCCTGGCTTGCCGAGCGCGACCTTAACAATGAAGGCCCGTGCATCCTGCGCCGGGTGATCACGGCCGAAGGGCGCTCCCGCGGCTATATAAATGGCACGCCCTGCCCGCTCGGCGATTTGAAAGCCCTGGGCGAACTGCTGATCGATATCCACAGCCAGCATGAACACCAGTCCCTGCTGAAAACCGACACCCATCGCCGACTCCTCGACGAATACGCCGGTGCCACCGATCTTGCGCGCCAGGTGCAATTGGCTGCGCAGCGCTGGCGCCAGACCCGCCAGGAGCTGGAGCGCCTTTCCAACTCCGGCGATGAGCAGCGTGCCCGCCACCAATTGCTCAGCTACCAACTGGAAGAGCTGGAAAGCCTGGGGCTCGGCGAGACGGAACTGGAGCAACTGGAACAGGAACACAAGAACCTCACCAACGCCGAAACCCTGCTGGGTATCTGCCGGCAAGTGGTGGAGCAGTGCAGCGAAAGTGATTCCGGCAATGTGCTCAACGCCCTGACTGCCAGCCTGAACCGGCTATCCAGCGTGAATAACGCATCAGGCTCGCTGAACGAAGCCACCACCTTGCTGACCAGCGCGCAAATCCAGGTAGAAGAAGCCGTGGGCGAACTGAACCGCTTTCTCGATCACTTCGATGCCGACCCAGCCCGCCTGCAGGATATAGAAGAGCGCCTGGACACCATCTACACCCTGGCGCGCAAACACCGGATCCAGCCGACTGAAGTCGCAACCATGCAGCAAAAGCTGCTGGATGAAATTGAAACCCTGAACGCCAACGACGAATCCATCGAGCGACTGGGTGAAGAGCTGGCGTCCTTCGCTCGCCATTATCACGAGAAAGCCCGAGAACTCAGCGACCTGCGCCATCAGGCAGCGACCGGCCTGGCCAGTGCGGTAGAGCAGGAAATCCAGCGCCTGGGCATGCCCGGCGGGCGCTTCACCATCGAGTTGCACACCAACACCAGCAATGAGCTGCTGCCCAACGGCCTTGAACAGGTAGAACTGCTGGTCAGCGCGAACCCGGGCCAGCCACTCAAGGCACTGGCAAAGGTAGCTTCCGGCGGCGAGCTGTCGCGGATCAGCCTGGCGATTCAGGTGATCACAGCCCAGACCTCTCGCGTGCCAACACTGGTATTCGATGAAGTGGACGTAGGGATCGGCGGCCCGACGGCCGAGATCGTGGGCCAGTTGCTGCGCCGGCTGGGCGATCGCGGCCAGGTACTGACCGTTACCCACTTGCCACAAGTAGCCGCCCAAGGGCATCAGCACTTGTTCGTGCACAAGGTGCGAGGCAGCGATGCGACCCATACCGCCGTGTCCAAGCTGAACAAGACCGAACGGGTAGAAGAAGTGGCGCGGATGCTCGGCGGCATCGACCTGACCAAGGAGTCCCTGGCTCACGCGAAGAAAATGGTGGTAACCGCGAAGGTCTGAAGCCTGGCTTACTGAGTATTTTCTTTCTATAGAAAGCACGAAGGCGACCCTAGGGTCGCCTTCGATCGTTTCGCAGAGCGAATCTGCGTAGCTTTCTTACTTTTTCTTACGTATGTAGAGAACCAGATTGTGGTCCACCAAATCGAATCCATGCTGCTCAGCGATCATGTGCTGGAGCTTCTCGATTTCCGGACTGGTGAACTCGATAACCTCATTGGTATCCAGGTCAACCATGTGGTCGTGATGACCGCCGTCGGCCAGTTCGAACACTGCATGACCGCCGTCGAAATTATGACGAACCACCAGTCCTGCTGCTTCAAACTGGGTCAGAACACGGTAAACCGTGGCCAGGCCGACGTCCTCGTTAGACTCCATCAGCGCCTTGTATACATCCTCGGCACTCATGTGGCGCTGCTCAGCAGAATCGAGCATTTGTAGAATCTTGACTCGTGGCAGAGTCACTTTAAGACCGGCTTTGCGTAGTTCGCTATTTTCAACCATGGTTAGCTTTCTCGCGGATGCTGCTTCGCAGCTTCTCTTAATACGGGTATGATCGGCGTTTACGTTGTCCCAGCCAAGATAGTGGAAGTCGCCCACCGATGCAAAACACCAAGCTCTTGCTAACCAGTTTCACCTTTGTGGGACTGCTCGCACTCGCCGGTTGTTCATTCCCCGGGGTTTACAAAATCGACATCCAGCAGGGCAATGTCGTCACGCAGGACATGATAGACCAGTTACGCCCGGGAATGACCCGACGGCAAGTACGGTTTATCATGGGCAATCCCCTGCTGACCGACACATTCCATGCCGATCGCTGGGATTATCTCTATAGCATCCAACCTGGTGGCGGTGAACGCCAGCAGGAGCGGGTCAGCGTCATCTTCAATGGCAATGACCAGCTCGTCAGCCTGTCGGGGGACTTCAAACCGGGCGTAAGCCGCGATGAAGCCTTGCTGGGCAAGGACAACGGCACCACCGCTCCTGCGCCCGCGCAGAACGAGGAGAAGCCCAAGTCCGAGGTACCGGCCAAGCCTGGCTCGTTGCTGGACGAGATCCAGAAAGGCGTCGACGGCGTGCAAACCGTTCCGGTGCCAACTCCAGAACCTCTGGACGCCAGCCCGCAGTAAGTTTGTAACGCTCGATAAAAAGCCCGGCATGCCGGGCTTTTTGTTGTCTGCCGTTTCTCAAGCTATGAATTCTGCTGTTTTGCCTTGGCAGCCTTCGCCGCACGCAAGCGACGTATCTCCATCGGATCTGCCAGCAATGGCCGATAGATCTCGATTCGGTCTCCAGCCTGCACCACACGCACGTCAGCGTCTGCCACCACCTTGCCGAAAATCCCCAAGGGGCAATCCTGCAGATTCAGCTCCGGAAATTGCGCAGCCATTCCCGAGCCCAACGCTGCGGCCCTGAGGGTTGAGCCCGGCGCTACTGCCAGGCTCATCAACACCTGGCGATCCACCGCGGCGTACACCACCTCGATTTCAACCAATGGCTCAGCCATGCATTTGCTTGGCGCGCTGGCAAAACGCGTCCACCAGAGTATTGGCCGCCTGATTGAACAGTGGCCCCAGGGTGGCACGCACGATAGGGCCGGCATAGTCGAACGACAGGTCCAGGCTGATCTTGCAGGCTTTCTCGTTCAACGCCTTGAACACCCACACACCGTGCAACTGAGTGAACGGACCTTCTTCGAGATTCATCTCGATGGACTGCCCGGGCACCAGCGTGTTGCGCGTGACAAAGTGCTGGCTCAAGCCGCCCTTTGCCACCCCCACGCTGGCAACCATGTGCTCATCACTGCTCTCCAACACCTCGGCAGTCGAACACCAAGGCAGGAACTCCGGGTAACGCGCCACGTCGTTGACCAGGTCATAGAGCGCCTGTGCCGGATAAGGCAGCAGGGCCGAACGTTGAATATGCGTCGTCATGTGAGCGTTATTTCCACAGCTGAGCGGCAAACATCGCGAAAGGACAACAGGATTCGCGAAAGAAAAAAATCAAAAACCAGCCTGCATTGTCCGGGATTCATTCAACACGCTCAAGCACGCAGGTTGACCGTAGCCGACGCGCTCGCAACTCCCTATAATGCCGCCCCTATGGCTAAACAAAAGAAACACCCAACAGGGACCATCGCGCAAAATAAAAAGGCGCGACACGATTACTTCATCGAACATCGTTTCGAGGCTGGTCTGGTCCTGGCCGGCTGGGAAGTAAAAAGTCTGCGTGCCAGCAAGCTGCAGCTGGTCGACAGTTATGTGCTGCTCAAAGACGGCGAGGCATGGCTGCTCGGCAGTCATATCACGCCGCTGATGACCGCCAGCACCCACGTAATCGCCGACCCGGTGCGCACGCGCAAGCTGTTGCTCAATGCCCGCGAGCTGGAAAAGCTCCACGCCGCCGTGCAGCAAAAGGGCTACGCCTGTGTCTGCCTGTCGTGGTACTGGAGCAAGCACCTGGTCAAGTGCGAGATCGCACTGGGCAAGGGCAAGAAGGAATACGACAAGCGTGATACCGAGCGCGAGCGCGATTCCAACCGGGAATTGCAGCGTGCCGTGCGCAACAAGGGCAAGGAAGACTGACTTTCTTGTGACTTGATGTGGATGACGGAGCCCGCTCCCTCATCCACAGCATTTGCTACATCCCTTTGCGCCGTTCCGCCCGGGCCATGCGCTGAACCTCCTGCCGCACTTCCTCCAGCACTTCCTGCACATACAGCAGGTGACGTGTTGAGACTTCCCGTGCCTGCTCGGCACGCCCCTCGATAATCGCCAGGTACAGGTCCCGATGCTGATTGATCAGCATGTCGCGGGTCTCCGTACGCTGCTGGTACATGCCGCCAATATTGGTCACCACATTACGCTTGAGCAGGTCGAACAGGCCGCGAATGGTGTGCAGCAATACCGCGTTATGGCTGGCCTCGGCGATGGCCAGGTGAAACCTCGCATCCGCCGCGCCCTCTTCCGCCCGACTCACTTCATCCGACCGCGTGTAGCAATCCTGCAACTCCTCGAACGCCGCGGTCAGCCGCTCGCGGTCCACCTCAGTGGCACGCAACGCTGCGTAATACGCGCAAGAGGCCTCCAGGGTCTGACGAAACTCCAGAAGATCACGCTGAGCCTCCGGATTATTTTCCAGCAGATGCAGCAGCGGATCACTGAAGGTTGAACCCAGCGACTCCACCACATAATTGCCACCACCTTGGCGACTGATCAGCAAACCTTTTGCCACCAGCTTCTGGATCGCCTCACGCAACGACGGCCGCGACACCCCGAACTGCTCGGCCAGTGCGCGCTCGGCCGGCAAGCGCTCGCCCGACTTCAGCGTGCCCTCAAGGATCATGCCCTCAAGCTGCTCGACGATGTCGTCAGACAAACGGCGCTGACGCACCTGATCAAACCCCATAGCTCACTCTCCACCATCCCGACCACTCGCCGGGGCCCCTATTCTGGCCTATCGCCGCGTATCCGGCACCTATCAGAACGCCCTCGTTTAAGCCAATCAGCCCCCACCAACCCCGACCTACGACCAAAGATTCACAAGCGGCAAATTGACACATCCCCCAGAAGGCTTTTAACCTAGCCAACGGTGATTGTAAATTGGTAATACCAATTACCCAAATCATCCAAGCAGTGCCTGACCAACAACAATTAGGGGCCACCCCATATGCAAACCTGGCAACAGCTCTACAGCCCGCTCGGCAGCCTCGGCCTGTCCGCACTGGCCGCCGTCATTCCTATCGTATTTTTCTTCCTGGCCCTGGCGGTGTTTCGCCTCAAAGGCCACGTTGCGGGCAGCATCACCCTGGCACTGTCGATCCTGGTGGCGATCTTTGCCTTCCAGATGCCGGTCGACATGGCGCTCGCCGCCGCCGGTTATGGCTTCGCCTACGGCCTATGGCCAATCGCCTGGATCATCGTCGCCGCCGTATTCCTGTACAAACTGACGGTCAAGAGCGGCCAGTTCGAAATCATCCGCAGCTCCGTGCTGTCGATTACCGACGACCAGCGCCTGCAAGTGCTGCTGATCGGCTTCTGCTTCGGCGCGTTCCTGGAAGGCGCCGCCGGTTTCGGCGCACCGGTGGCGATTACTGCCGCACTGCTGGTAGGCCTGGGTTTCAACCCGCTGTATGCCGCCGGCCTGTGCCTGATTGCCAACACCGCCCCCGTTGCGTTCGGCGCACTGGGGATTCCGATCATCGTGGCCGGGCAAGTGACCGGGATCGACGCGTTCAAGATCGGCGCCATGGCCGGTCGCCAGCTGCCGCTGCTGTCGCTGTTCGTGCCGTTCTGGCTGGTGTTCATGATGGACGGCCTGCGCGGCGTCAAGGAAACCTGGCCAGCCGCACTGGTTGCAGGCCTGAGCTTCGCCGTTACCCAGTTCTTCACCTCGAACTACATCGGCCCGGAACTGCCGGACATCACCTCGGCCCTGGCCAGCCTGATTTCCCTGACCCTGTTCCTGAAAGTCTGGCAGCCCAAGCGCAGTGCCGGCGCGCAAATCGCTGGCGCAACGTCCGGCACTGCCGTCACTGCCAGCGCCGGTGGCTTTGGCCTGCCTCGCAACACCCTGGCTTCGCCTTACAGCCTGGGGGAAATTTTCAAGGCCTGGTCGCCGTTCCTGATCCTGACCGTGCTGGTCACCATCTGGACCCTCAAGCCGTTCAAGGCGATGTTCGCCGCCGGCGGCGCGATGTACAGCTCGGTATTCAACTTTGCGATCCCGCACCTGGATCAACTGGTGATCAAGGTTGCGCCCATCGTTGCCACCCCGACTGCCATCCCGGCGGTATTCAAGCTTGATCCGATTTCCGCCACAGGCACGGCGATTTTCTTTTCCGCCCTGGTATCGATGCTGGTGCTGAAGATTGATTTCAAAACTGGTCTGACCACCTTGAAAGAAACCTTTTATGAGCTGCGCTGGCCGATCCTTTCCATCGGCATGGTGCTGGCCTTTGCCTTCGTCACCAACTATTCGGGCATGTCATCAACCATGGCCCTGGTGCTGGCGGCTACCGGCGCGGCATTCCCGTTCTTCTCGCCATTCCTTGGCTGGCTCGGGGTATTCCTGACGGGTTCTGATACTTCATCCAACGCACTGTTCAGTTCGCTGCAAGCCACCACCGCGCACCAGATCGGCGTCAACGACACCTTGCTGGTAGCGGCGAACACCAGCGGCGGCGTGACCGGCAAGATGATCTCGCCGCAGTCGATCGCCGTGGCATGCGCCGCCACTGGCCTGGTGGGCAAGGAATCCGACCTGTTCCGCTTTACCCTCAAGCACAGCCTGTTTTTCGCGACGATCGTCGGGCTGATCACCTTGGCCCAGGCTTACTGGTTCACCGGTATGCTGGTGCACTAAGACCTGCACGCGATAGGGTAAGAACCGACGCCGGGCAGCGATTCCGGCGTCTGCTATTTCTGGAGGACCGATGAGCCTGCCTGCTGCTTTTCTGAGCGACGCCGCACAACTGATCCCGAAAGATCGTCGTTTCGACGATCCACTTTCCACCCTCGCCTTCGGCACCGACGCCAGCTTTTACCGACTGATCCCACAACTGGTGATCCGTGTCGAGTCGGAAGATGAGGTGGTGGCGCTGCTGCAACTGGCCCAACGCGATCGCGTGCCGGTGACCTTTCGTGCGGCGGGCACCAGCCTTTCGGGACAGGCCATCAGCGACTCGGTACTGATCGTGCTGGGGGACAATTGGAACGGGCGCGAGATTCGCGGCCAGGGCACACAAATCCGCTTGCAGCCCGGCGTGATCGGGGCGCAAGCCAACGCCTGGCTGGCGCCATTCGGGCGCAAGATCGGTCCGGATCCGGCGTCGATCAATGCCTGCAAGATTGGCGGCATCGTCGCCAACAATGCCAGCGGCATGTGCTGCGGCACGGCGCAGAATACCTATCACACCCTCGCAGGAATTCGCCTGGTGCTGGCCGACGGCAGCCGCCTGGACACGGAAGATCCGGCCAGTGTTGCGGCCTTTCGCCAACGTCACGGCGACCTGCTTGAACGCCTGGCAACCCTGGGTCGCGAAACCCGGGCAAACGCTGAGCTGGCTGCAAAAATCCGCCACAAATACCGTCTGAAAAACACCACCGGCTTGTCACTCAACGCCCTGGTGGATTTCGACGAGCCACTGGATATCCTCAGCCATTTGCTGGTCGGCTCCGAAGGCACCCTGGGTTTTATCAGCGCAGTGACCTACGACACGGTGATCGACCACCCGAACAAAGCCTCGGCCCTGATCGTGTTCCCGGATGTGGAAACCTGCTGCAACGCGGTGACGGTACTCAAAACCCAACCTGTTTCAGCGGTTGAACTACTGGACCGCCGCAGCATGCGTTCGGTGCAGGACAAACCCGGCATGCCGGCTTTCGTACAGCACCTATCGGAAAATGCCTGCGCCCTGCTGATCGAATCCCGCGCCGCCTCGCCCTCGCTGCTGCATGAGCAACTGGCGCTGATCATGGCCTCCCTGGCCAGCTTCCCAGTGGAGAAACAAGTCGACTTCACCGAAGACCCGGTGGAAAACGCGCGCCTGTGGGCGATCCGCAAAGACACCTTCCCCGCCGTGGGCGCCGTGCGTAAAACCGGCACCACCGTAATTATCGAAGACGTCACCTTCCCGGTGGAACAACTGGCCATTGGCGTTAATCGCCTGATCGAGTTGTTCGACAAACATCACTACGACGAAGCGATCCTTTTCGGACACGCCCTGGAAGGCAATCTGCACTTTGTGTTCACCCAAGGCTTCAACAGCGCGCAAGAAGTCGCACGCTACCAGGCGTTCATGGACGACGTCGCCCAGTTGGTGGCCGTGGAGTTTGGCGGCTCGCTGAAGGCCGAGCACGGTACCGGTCGCAACATGGCGCCCTTTGTCGAACTGGAATGGGGCAGCGATGCCTACCAATTGATGTGGCAGCTCAAGCGCCTGCTTGACCCCAACGGCATTCTCAACCCGGACGTGGTGCTCAGCGAAGACCCGCAAATCCACCTCAAGCACCTCAAGCCACTGCCCGCCGCCGACGAGCTTGTGGATAAGTGCATCGAGTGCGGTTTCTGCGAGCCGGTGTGCCCATCGAAGGGACTGACCCTGAGCCCGCGCCAGCGCATCGTGATCTGGCGCGATATCCAGGCCCGGAGACGCGCCGGTATCGATACCACCGAACTGGAAGCGGCCTATCAATACCAGGGCATCGACACCTGCGCGGCGACCGGGCTTTGTGCCCAGCGCTGCCCGGTAGGCATCAATACCGGCGACTTGGTGAAAAAGCTGCGCAGCCGCGACGCCGACCGTACGAAAACCGCCGAATGGTTGTCGACGCATTTCGCCACGGCACTGCAAGGTGCGCGCTTCACCCTGCACGTGGCCAACGGTGCGCGCATGCTGCTGGGCGCGCCGCGACTGGCGAAGCTCTCGGCCACGGTAACCCGGCTGTCCAAGGGGCAAATCCCGCAGTGGACCAACGCCATGCCGCAACCGGAAAAGGCCATTCGCTTCAGCCCCGCCGTGAGCGATGAGAGACCCCGCGTGGTGTACCTCGCCGCCTGCGTCTCACGTGCGATGGGCCCGGCAGCCGGCGACCACGAACAGATGTCGCTGTACGACAAAACCCGTGGCCTGCTGGAAAAAGCCGGTTACCAGGTAGTCTTTCCCGACAATCAGGACAACCTCTGCTGCGGCCAACCATTCGCATCCAAGGGCTACGCCGAACAAGCCGAACACAAACGCCAGGAACTGATCGGCGCCCTGCTCCACGCCAGCCGTGGCGGCCTCGACCCGATCTACTGCGACACCAGCCCGTGCACCCTGCGCCTGGTCCAGGACCTGGCCGAAACCCGCCTCGACCTCTACGACCCGGTACGCTTTATCCGCACGCACCTGATGGACCGCCTCGACTTCACCCCCCAGGAAGCCCCGATCGCCGTGCACGTCACCTGCAGCACCCAACACCTGGGAGAGAGCCAGGCGCTGATCGACCTGGCCAGGCAGTGCAGCAAAAACGTGGTGATCCCCGAAGGCATTCATTGCTGCGGGTTTGCCGGCGACAAAGGCTTCACCACGCCAGAGCTGAACGCGCACTCACTGCGCAGCCTCAAAGACGCCGTGCAGTATTGCAGCGAGGGCATCTCCACCAGCCGTACGTGTGAGATTGGCCTGACACAACACGGTGGAATTGATTACCACGGCCTGGTGTACCTGGTGGATCGAGTAACCCAGGCGCGCGCCCACTAGGGCCGCCCTCTTTGGGTGCAAAACCTAATGATTTCGGGGTTTTTCGACTAATCCAGCGACAAAACAGAACCCCTGCGCGCCGGCGTAGTCATCTGCATAGGCCTCGACAAACGAGGCTCATCAGTGACCTCGCTGGCTGCACGGAAAACCGGCAGCATCGAGCCCTATTTGCACAAGGAGATACCCATGAAGCGTTCCGCTCTTGCTGGTTTGTTCATTACCGCTGCGATGCTGGCGTCCCCCGCGTTTGCGGCCGGAACAAAAGACGATCTGTGCCAAATCAACCTGGACAAAATCAACAACGGTAAAGCGTTGCTCGCCACCGACACCAGCGGCAAATCTGGCGAAATCGACACCGCCGTTTCCCAAGCCAAGGCAGCCCATGCGGCAGGCGATGACAAGAAATGCATCGAGATCACCTCCAAGGCCCTGCAAAGCCTGCAAGACACGGACAAAGGCGGCAATCAGTAACTCGCTGATTGCCCGAGGCCAACCTTCGGGTTGGCCTTCTGTGACCGATTGACGTACACTGCACAGGCTTGTCTCTCACTAAGAAACAACGAGTTACAAGCACGGGGCCGTTTAGGATTCGACGCCGGTTGCGAAACTTTAGGTGCATGCCGAGTTGGTAACAGAACTCGTAAATCCACTGTTGCAACTTCTTATAGTTGCCAATGACGAAACCTACGGGGAATACGCTCTCGCTGCGTAAGCAGCCTTAGCCCTTCCCTCCTGGTACCTTCGGGTCCAGCAATCATCAGGGGATGTCTGTAAACCCAAAGTGATTGTCATATAGAACAGAATCGCCGTGCAGTACGTTGTGGACGAAGCGGCTAAAACTTACACAACTCGCCCAAAGCACCCTGCCCTTCGGGTCGCTGAGGGTTAACTTAATAGAAACGGCTACGCATGTAGTACCGACAGCGGAGTACTGGCGGACGGGGGTTCAAATCCCCCCGGCTCCACCAGTTCAACATCTAAAGACGTCCACGGACGTCTTTTTTTGTGCCTGAAATCCGGTGAATACGGGGCTTTCAGGGCCATTAGGATCCGTCAGCGTCCATAGACGTCTATGCAGACGTGTATTCCAAGTGGTATTCCAAGCT
Source organism: Pseudomonas sp. IPO3774 (assembly GCF_013386835.1). Taxonomy (NCBI): domain Bacteria; kingdom Pseudomonadati; phylum Pseudomonadota; class Gammaproteobacteria; order Pseudomonadales; family Pseudomonadaceae; genus Pseudomonas; species Pseudomonas sp. IPO3774. The sequence continues at coordinate 48,559 of NZ_JACAQY010000058.1, read as the reverse complement.
CCCTGCTGGTATTTTTTGGAATACACAAACAGCATTGGAATACACCATGTGCGCCCAAGCCACGCGCCTCTCAGACCTTAAAGTCAAAGCCGCCAAGCCTAAAGAAAAGGACTACACGCTAACTGATGGCAACGGCCTTCAAATGCGAGTGAGAAGCAATGGCTCTAAGCTGTGGAATTTTAACTATATCCATCCCGTAGCCAAAAAACGGATCAACATGGGACTAGGCACATTTCCGGAAGTGAGCCTGGCCCAGGCGCGAAAACGGACTGTTGAGGCCAGGGAGCTCGTCGCTCAGGGGCTGGACCCGAAAGAGCAGCGCGATGCGAAGCGGCAAGCGAAAAAAGCAGCCACTGAACACACTTTCGAAAACGTGACGAGAGCGTGGTTTGAGCTCAAAAAGGACTCAGTCACCTTTGCCTATGCCGAAGACATTTGGCGCTCTCTAACGCTGCACATATTCCCGGACCTGGGCACCACACCGATCTCAGCCATCAATGCCCCTAAGGTCATCGACTTGCTCAGACCCTTGGAAACCAAAGGCAGCCTCGAAACCGTTAAACGCCTGACACAGCGACTCAACGAGATCATGACCTACGGCGTCAATTCAGGACTGATTCACTCGAACCCGCTCAGCGGAATCCGCTCCGTCTTCAAAAAGCCAAAAAAGAAGAACATGGCGGCACTCCCGCCCGATGAGCTGAAAGAGCTCATGGTGGCAATCGCCAATGCCAGCATAAAAATGACTACCCGCTGCCTAATCGAATGGCAGCTCCATACCATGACCCGACCCGCAGAGGCTGCCACCACCCGCTGGGCTGATATCGACATAGAAAAGAAGGTCTGGACGATTCCAGCTGAGCGCATGAAGAAACGCCGTATCCACATCGTGCCGCTTACAGACCAAGCCCTAGCCCTGCTTGAAGCAATAAAGCCCTACAGCGGGCATCGGGAGTATGTGTTCCCTGCAGACCGTAATCCTCGAACCCACTGCAACAGCCAAACCGCCAACATGGCACTGAAACGCATGGGATTCGAAGGGAGGCTGGTAAGCCATGGGATGCGCTCTATGGCCAGCACCATCCTCAACGAACACGCCTGGGATCCTGAGTTGATTGAAGTAGCGCTTGCACACGTCGATAAAGACGAAGTACGCAGCGCCTATAATCGAGCGGACTACATTGAGCGCAGGCGTCCAATGATGAAGTGGTGGAGCGAGCACATCCAAGAATCAGCTACCGGCAATCTTTCGATGTCGGCCATCCAGAACAACCGAGACAGGAAGGTCGTCTCGATTAGTTGACTGATAAAGCTCTACCTAAGTAGCGCTGCCCCTCAGACATGCTATATCCCCCAACTAAGCACTCCAGACGCTAGCTATCTGGAGTGGTGCAAAAACAGGTCTATAGATAGCTCTTGACGCCACAGCGACCATCACCGCAGATATCACAACACACCATCAACCAGCAGGAGCCATAAAGTCAATTTCTTTTAACCAGTACACTTCCAGAATTTGATCCATACGTCTTACCTGTAACCATACCTTGCTTGTAATAGTCATTAAGCAGCTTCAAAAAATCCTCTACATCATCCTTATTTTCAATAAGCACTCTTCCGTCTGAAGTAGACTTCAGCTCTCGCCCTTCATACTGAAGAAGCATCTGCTTCATATTCTCAATTTCTGAAGCACCGATTTGGGCATGATTGTTATTTTTAGCGATATTCGCCAGTGTTCGCATCATAGAGGGTTTTGATGTGACTTCTGCACGGACAATTTCCAAACCTTCGACCACTGAATGTTTATTGATTATATCCAATGTTTCGTTTGACAGCTCAACAAACTCATCTTCTAGTTCGGCAATTTTTTCGAATGCTGCTTTAGAAAAAATTAAAAACGAATTACCTTGCAAGACGCAATCAAATTTATCTTCAAAAGTAATGTGCTCAGCCTTAATTTCCACCAACTTAGGATCCGTGGAGTCGAAGTGAGCCTTAATTTTCTTTCCAAAGCCTTGCGGCGTGTCTGTTGCAACGCTTGTAGCCGTTAACTTTTTGAAAAATAAGGCTTTCGCATTTCCGCCATCAGTCGTGCTTACAATCTTAACGCAGTAGAACCAAATATTCTTTTTTAGCTCATTTAAAGAAACGGCGGATTTTATTTCCGTACCGTTGAGAATTTTCTTCCAGGTATGATCTGAAACCCTAAGCTTTTCAGCCTCATCATACTTGAACAGCGTTTTTGGCATATCATCAGATATGACGGCATATTTCTGAGCCACTGCCGAGGACTCTATATATTTCTCAACTTGTGCCTTCGCGGAATTGAGAAAAAAGCCATTGACTTCTTTCGAGGCATCTAACCTACTAAGAGTATAGTTAAATCCTTTTTTCTTATTTTCAATCTTGTTTTTTCTTTGTATGAAGAACACCTCAAACGAAAGATTTTGTTGCTCTAGTAAACCCTGAACGGTGCTCAATGCTTCGCTACTCATCCTTCCTCCCCAAATCTATACCGAAATACAATCTGTGGGCGATTCGCTTCATTTTGAGCAAATCACCTTCTTCCATAAATTTTTCTTTCGTAAGAATTATTATTTTCTTCTTTGCTCCCGCAGTGCTTTCGACCTCTACGTGATAGAGGGAATACCAAAAACTCAAAGTTGGGTTGATGAGTATCATCGATGAGTTGACGTAAATTGTATACGTTACACACATCAAAGTTATTATTGGTATTAGCTGGGCAGGGTCCGCGGGATCTTGAAATACGAAAGGGATGATATAAGTAAATAGATAAGCAATTGATTCCGAATTCTTATTTTCTACGTCAACCACCTTGGAAATCTCACCGCTTTCCTCAGCTCTTTCTACGAGATTTTGGAGCAAGAGCATCAAGAAAATAATAGCCAAAACCGAGATTATTATAAGCGTGGTAGCCACCCCAAATTTCTTCACGAAATTCATCCAGGCATCGCTGCGAAAACCTCCAAAATTAAGATAGTCGCTGTTTTTATAAAACTGCTGAAAAATAATTATCAAAAACAATGGAATGTAAGACACTAGGAAAAGGGTAAGCCTTCCCAGCCGCGTCAATCCGTGCCTCCTGTCTCTACTGCTCTGCATTGGGCGATTCCTTGTGCCTTAACACGAGATCTTAGCTGATAGGGGACTACCCTCCAATCAGAATCCTATCCAGACGCTCAGCCTGATTCGTTGAGTAGTGCCCAAACGTCGCAAACGGAAAATTGCCTCTAAATTCCCTTTTTTGGCCAGACCCTAGATGCCGAGTCGGATTCAATTTGAGAAAACTTAGCCCTACATAATCGCAATGACATACCACCAGAGAGGTCCGCCCCATGTCATTGCAGTGCCCTCGCAACCACAAGCGTAGCAGCGCCCATCTGCGACAACCTGCCACAGATAGCGCGCCTGACTCTCAGGCGCACCTCAGCTCAACGATTAGGCTGCCTGGTGCGGCAGCCTGTCGCACTTGGGGTGTCAAAACACTCTTATTAAACTCAAAACGCCTTCGTGAGGTGCTTTCTACCAAGCGTTGAATGCACTGGCAGTTCTTATCCCCAACGGATTGACTACGCCCTTGCAAAGGCATCGCGTGATTATAAAAATGCCCAACGAGGTCCACCGTGAAAAAAGTATTGGCAGCTGTTTGTTTAGTCGTACTCTCAAATGCTTATGCCGCCCAAGAGCCTGAAGCGGTGTTCAACCGCTCCTGCACTATGTGCCATAACGGACAGTCACCCATGGCTCCAAAAAAAGGTGATCAAGTGGCTTGGAAACCACGCTTGGAGCAAGGCACCGACGTATTGGCCAAGCACGTGACCGAGGGCTTCAAGGCCATGCCGCCACGGGGATTGTGCATGGACTGTAGCGACGAAGATTACAAAGCCGTGATTGCCTGGATGTCTAAGTAAGGTTGCGGTAGGGATGGCAGCTTGCTGCCACCCACCCGCTCTTATCTACGGCCGCGGAACTACGGCATATCGATCGTGATGGTTTCTTTAGAAGCGGGCCGTCAGCGTCAGGTAAGCTGAACGTGGTTGAGTGGGCAGTGCCACTGGAGAGCCCAGATATTGAAAGGTCTCGAAGACTTTGCGACCTGTCAGGTTTACCGCCGAAACCGAGATCGTGTAGCGGTCGAAATCGTAGGAAGTCTGCGCATCCAGCAGTGCGTAGCCTGGTACGGATACCGTATTAGGCAGGGTCAGCTCACGCGCACTGACCGCTGTAATACCGGCACCGAAGCCCAGTCCTTTAGCGGCGCCATCAAGTATCCGATAGCGGGCTGCGAGGCGACCACTGTGCCGTGGTACGCGAGGCAGTCCATCACCCACCCGAATCGAGTTGTCCTCTGTGATTTCTGCCTGGGTGTAGGCGTAGTTACCCAGCAATGAAAAAGCGGGGGTCGGTTCCCAAACCAGATCAGCTTCTACCCCGCGAGCGCGTTGTTCGCCGCTCTGTACCGAGTAACCCAGAATCGCGTAGGTAGGGTCAGGATCAGGGGTGGACACATTACGACGCGTCTGCTCGAACATGGCGAGAGTGCCAGAAATGCCCAGATCGTTGAACGCCAGTTTGACGCCCGCCTCATAATTGCGAGACAGCTCAGGCTTGGGTGTCTCGTTACCAGTGAAGTTGAACGCCCCCCTGAAACCGGTGGAATACGATGTGTAGAGCGCAAGACTTTCGGTCAGGTCATAGGTGATGCCAAACCGTGGTGTCAAACGATGATATGAAGTATCTACACCTTGCTCTTGTTGGTTGATGTCGAGCTGGGTCAATCGCAACGACCCCAACAAGTGCAAACGGCCATAGGTCGCTTGATCCTGAACGTATAAAGCCTTCGTCTCGTAACGGTTGGTTTGGGACACGATTGTTTCGGGCGTCGCGCCGTAGGAAATCCCATATCCCGGATTGGCAAGGTCAAGCTCGCCGATGAGTTCAATGTCGGACATCCCCGAGCTGAAGTGAGTGTTGTCGTAACTGATACCAACCAGCAACTCATGATCTCCACCCAGCGATTCGACTCGGGAACCTAGGTTGGTATCCAGCGTGCTTTCCCGGATGTTCGTGGGCAGGTAAAGCTTGAATATCGGGTAAACCGTGGGTGTCGTAGGATTCGGTCCTAGAAGGTTCGGAAATACAAGGCCGCCATAGTCACGAACTTTGCCCTCGTAATACTGAGCGGTGACGGTCAGTCGTGTGTCGTCGTTAAGCTGATGTGTGAGTTCGGCAGTGGTTGTTCGATTCTCGATAGTGGTGTGAGGTTGTCCACTGGTCGCTCCTGGGAAAGCGTTGCGATCAATCTGCCCGCTCAATGCTTGGGCGGCTGGCAGGCCGGAATATTCGAGCTGGCTGCGATTCTCGTATTGGCCGCGCAGTAAGAGCTCAGTCTCTGGCGATAGCTGGAACGCGATACTTGGTTGTATCGACCACTGATGGCCGTTGACGTGGTCAATCCAGCTGTCATTTTCTTGATAGTCAGCGGCAATCCGTGCGGCGACCTTGTCGCCGATGGGTGTGTTGAGATCCAGCGAAGGATTCTCTGTGCCGAAGCTACCGGTGCGCATCGACAACAGTGCCCTTGGCTCGGTCTCGGGTCGTTTAGAAACTACGTTGATCAAACCACCCAGCGGTGCGCCGATACCGCCGCCGTACAACGCTGATGTAGGGCCTTTGAGTACCTCAATGCGCTCGGTGCCGATGAGGCTGGTCGGGTCGATGCTCGCTGCCGTGCCGCCAAATGCAGGCAGCCCGTTCATGTAAATTTCCGCCGGAAAACCGCGCACAATTGGCTGAGCGAACAGTGCCTCTTGCGGCTTGGTTGCTCTTACCCCTGAGACGTTAACCAGCGCGTCAGCAAGCGAATGACTGTCCTGCTCCTTGAGCATCGTTTGCGTTACAACTTGAACGGATTGCGGGACTTCGACCAGGGGCGTGTCGGTGCGAGTGGCCGACGCAGAAGAGGGTGCGCTGTAGCCTTCACGCGCCCCGGAAACGTTTATGGTTTCCAACGTCCAAATCTGTGATTGATCGGATGTTGGGGGTACATCCACGGCACCGTCTTGTGGGTGCGCAATGACCGGTAATGCTAGCCCCAGAAACACGCAAAAGGCATGGCGCCAACGCAGACGCGATGGATCAATGTAGAACAGCGGCCCGTTCTTGTCCGAGTACATGGGATCATCCGATAAAAGTCATTTGAAGCAGAACGCGCAGAGGGATTCGGCGTCGGCGGACTCAAAAGCCGGTCGATGCAGAGTCGGCAATGCGCGTTCAGCCAAAAGTGGGTATGACATTCAACGATCGAATCGGTGGCGCTCGGCTTCTTGCACCGAGGAATATCGGTGGCGCTGCTTGCTGGGGAATTAAGTGAGTAGAAAAAAGCTGTAACGGTGGAACATTAAGTTGAAACCTGGACAGGTTTGACTCGGCGAGAGCGGGATGCTGGAACAGAAGAGAGCAATATCCGCATTTTTCCCACACGACCAGATCATGGGTCTTGCCGACAGAAGCATGGTGAGACTTCTGGCTCGTGCCAAGCACGTCGTGGCACTCCATGCCAGCCATGCTCATTGGTTGACTTTTGCCATGGGAAAGGCTGATCCCCTGACTGATCAGGGGGCCGGCAAAAATCATCAGTATGGCGAACAGGCTCAGCCATGCTCCGATAATGTGACGCTTACGCATTAGCAGGGCTTCTGCTCATCACGCGCAGCCTTCGATACCTGCGTCTGCCGCTCGTATTCGGGGATGGGCAACCACCGTCGAAACCCGGCACCCCCTTTCCCCGTCAGAGGACACCAGGAAAAATCCCAGAGTGCCGGTGGGAAATCCTCTTTTTCAGGGTCAACACTAGCGATAGAACGAGGCGCTACTTTCCAGTCAAACACCCTCATCGGCGAGCCTTGCCAAGCCAACACCAGTCCTCGTGCTTGGCTATCGTCAGTATTTATCCACCGGGCCGCTGCCGCAGTCATGAAGGCATCAATGTGTTCTTCGTGGATGTGCGCCCGATAGGTCGACGTGAGTAACCAACGGCAGACACTCAGGTAGTAAGTCCAATTCAGCGACGGATGATTGCGGTACGCCCAGGTCATAAAACTGCGAAATATGTTCAAGCAGTCTGGTGGATCTAGCTTGAGCAGCCCCGGACACACATCGAACAACGTATGCCAATAAGGCAGCAACCTGGCATCCAGTTGAACAAAGCTGCGTGCGTTGCAGGGATAGTCTGGAAACGGCAATAGGAAGTCGCCACGACTGTTTATGCGCGACGTTTTGCTAACCAGCCGCGAAACGCCTGAAGGAATAACTACAGAGCGCATAGCAGCCTCCATGCCATCGCCGCTTGCGATTTATTGAATGCAGGAGAACTGAAAGTCAGACCTTCGGGAGCACTGGAACTGCAACCGGAGTGATTAATAACGCGAGACATACTGCCTTCTCTACAAGACGATTGGAGGGCGTTCAACGGCAATCGCTGCAGCGACGACCTAGCGTAAACGGACGACAACAAACGAGCGGTGGCGGACAAATCGAGCCAGCCCCCGTGGAAGCGTTAACTGAGGGAAAGCTCGAGGATGGGCTGAGGATCAGGAGTATCCAGAGGGTTGCCTTGCAGTGCATCTCGCGACTAGAGCGCGGCTTTTGTCCAATTCGTAGTAGCGAGGTCAGGCAGAAAAGTAAGGCGATGCTCAACTTCGCCACAGGACAGAATAGGCAGCAAAGACTACCGGCCCAACCACGGGTTGAACGGTCAGTGAAGTCCACGCTCTGTGCCGGATTATGTCTGCCCGATGCAGAGCAAACTGACCGCCACCAACAAGTTCAAGCCCTATCATCTGCTATGCCCTAAGCCGAATCACCGCGTGGAAAACTGCTGCTACAGGACCTTTTTTCACTATGGCTTAACACTCTCAGATCCGGCCATTAACGTTAGACATGCTGGCCACCGTTAACGTGAATCTCTGCGCCGTTTACATAAGAAGCGCCACCGGTGCAAAGGAAGTAGACGAGCGAGGCAACTTCTTCAGGTTTGCCCAGCCGGTTCATCGGCACTAGCCGTTCAACGATTTCCGCAGTGCCTGCGGACAGTATTGAGGTTTCGATTTCTCCAGGTGCGATAGCGTTGACCCTTACGCCATGTCGGCCAAAATCAAAGGCCATTTCCCGAGTCAGGGCGGAGAGCGCAGCTTTGGATGTGGAATAAGCGACACCTGCGAACGGGTGCACCTTGGATCCTGCAATAGAGGTAACGTTGATGATGCTGCCTTTTGCAGCTTTCAATTCATCAAACAGCCCCCGCGCAAGGAGGGCCGTAGAAAACAGATTGACATTGAAGACCTTGATCCAGGTTGCATAGTCGGACTCCAGAACACCGAGTCGTGTCCCCTCAGGCCCCTTAGGCGAAACTCCTGCATTGTTTACCAATGCATCCAAGCGTCCGCCCAATTTTTCCCTGATGGCCGCCAGGCTGTCACTGACGCTATCAATATCTTCGAGATCAAGATGAATGTGGTTGAGTAAGCCCTCGGCCCACGGGCATTCAGCGACCCAGTCCTGGCGAGAGGCGGTGAAAATCCTCCACCCAGCGGCTTGAAAGTGTTTGACGGTGGCATGGCCGATGCCACGACTGGCACCGGTCAATAACAATGTCTTCTCGCTCATACATGCATTTACCTATTAGAAAGTTTCGCTTTGTTTTTAAGCGGTCTAGGTCAAAAAAATCGCAATCTCGATGCGCTACTTTTTGGCAGGTCGTCATGAGGGGCCATGACTCTCATAGCCGCTTTTGATCGCTGCAAACATCGGGTGGTCCGCTGGAATCCCAAGCACTTTTTGGCCATTTCTCGTTTCCTTGCGTTGAAGCGCCTGAACGGTGATGAGTGTCCTTCTCCAGGATGAGGATGAGTCAATCTTACCGTTCGAACGTCGACTCTACGTCTGACTGCAGGAGGCGGAAACGACATTTTTCCCTCATTACCGGTCACGGGATGGCCCACTTACGGCGGCACCAAACTGCAGGTTTCTTCCGTCAAGAATCGCTGCTTCGACGAGCTGAGCCCTAGCTCAGAATCGTAAGTTCGCGAAGGGTCCAAAGCCAGTTCCGGCTGGCTGCGGTTTGTTAGGCACGGCACTCGATTGGCGGCTTGTACGAAGTTGAGCTACTCGCCCGGGATATGAGCGATGAGGATAGGCAGCGCATATCTGCTTAGTCATGCAACGTGACTTCGGCGGACGCATACGAACTGACCTCACAGCTCTGTTGTAGTCCGGCCGAGGCTCCTTGTTTGATCATTATTCGTACTCATGGACTCTCGGCAGGCTTGCATTCCATAGGCTCATTTCGTGACACTTGAGTTGCGTAGCTGCCTCCTCAGTCGTCGGTACGCGCTTATATCTACCAATCCAAGGAGCGATGAATGCGTGTGCGTCCAGCGATAATGAGTGACTCTGAGAGCATGAGTAGAATCGCGAAGGCTACCTTTTCACTGGCGTGCCCAGCAGACACTCCAGCAGAAGAACTGGAGCGCTACATCAGCGAAAATCTGACCGCGCGTTGTTTTCAGATCGCGCTGGATACGTCAAGCCAAGAGGTGCGAGTGTTGGAGAAAGCCGGAGATATCGTGGGTTTCAGTTTGGTCGACTACAAACCAGATCGATTAAGCATCCCACTGGCGGATGGCATCCCTGAGTTGACGCGATGCTATGTCGATTCAAAACACCATGGAACCGGTGCCGCACAACTCCTCTTAACTGCGACGCTTACTGATATTTCAGATCGTATTCGGCTCACGGTGAATGATCAGAATGCCCGCGCAATAGGCTTCTACCAACGTAATGGATTTTTGACAGTTGGAGAAACCAGTTTTCAATGCGGCGATGATGTCCACCGAGACTTGGTGATGGTACGTGAACTATAGGGTCGCGGTTTTTGCGTAAGCGCTCCGGGAAAACAGATTGCGAGACTCCTGCATTCAGGCGATTGGTGCCGAGTACCTAGGTCAGGTCGCCGGACGCTCACAATTAAGGTCAAATCGAATGCAAACACGTAGTCAACTGGAGTGCAATCTTACGACATGTAGGCACCCGTCTAATTAGGCAAGGTGTGTTGAGCGGACGCTTAATGCGGTTTGGCTCTGGCCAGGAAATTTCCGTTGGGTTTGAAGCATAAAGAGCGGGTCAAGTTGACCCGCTCTTTATGAGCAATTCAAAGCCGTCCAGGCTACGTGATCACCGCTTACGGCCATTGGAGGCAATGCTAGTGTCGGCTCGGTTCCACCCACCACCTAGGGCTCTAATCAGGTTCACCGTTGCAATGGCCTGAGTACCCGTCAGACGGCTCAGTTGCAGTTCGGTTTGTAAGACTTGGCGCTGAGCATCGATAACGTCCAAGTAGCTGATCTGCCCCTCTTCATACTGAGTTTTAGAAAGTCGCTCTGTCCGTATTGATGCTGCAACAGCTTCGCTTTGATTACCTTTCTGATCATCGAGCAACCTCAGATCTGCCAGGTTGTCCTCTACCTCTCTAAACGCCACCAATACTTGCTCCCGATACTTCGCAACCTGCTCGTCGTATCGAGCCCTTGCAGAGGCGAGATCTGCTTTCCTCCGACCACCATCAAATATCGGTAACGTCAGCGCCGTTCCCGCAAGGGGGCCTAGTAGAAAAGACCGAGTCGACCAGTCGAACAGATTCCCCAACGATGACGACTCGAAGCCGGCGGAGGCATTTATGTTAAGCCGCGGGAAAAATGCTGATTTCGCCAATCCGATTTGTGCATTAGCCGCGGCCATAGCTCTCTCGGCGGCAGCAATATCTGGACGGCGCTCCAGTAGGGCTGATGGTAACCCGATAGGCACCTGGGTCGCGATGGGCTCTATAGGTGAGTCAGGGAAGCCGAAGTCGGCAGGAGACTTACCCAACAACACGGCAAGACTATGTTCTGACGTCGCGCGAAGCCGTGCGATCCCTACCGAGTCCGCCCTCGCGGTCGATAGTTCGTTGCGAGCTCGCGAGAGGTCAAGTTCGCTTATGTCACCTTCTTTGAATCGCCCCTCTACTAATTTCAGGGTGTTTTCACGCAGGGTGACCGTGCGACGAAATAGTCGAAGTTGGTTGTCGTACTCACGCAGCTCGAAATAATTTTTAGCCACATCAGCTTGGAGGGCTAACAGCACAGAACGATACAGCGCCTCGTTCTGTGCTTGATTAGCGAGCGCAGTGTTCACTTGTGAATCCACCTTCCCGAACAGGTCTACCTCGTAAGAGGCCGTCGCCTGCGCCCGCCAAAGAGTCTGCGTGGACCCATTCGCATCGTCAGACAACAATTGTGAGGCAGGAGACAGGCGTTCACGCGTAGGACCAAATCCCGCATCTAGGGACGGGAACCATCCCGCTCGGGCTGATTGGGTCAAGGCTCTCGATTGCTGGACTCGTGCGGCAGCCGCCTTCAGATTCTGATTAGCCTCTGCGGCTTGCCGCTCCAGGTCGTTTAGCACCGGATCGCCAAAGACTAGCCACCATTCCCCACGATGCTCGGCATCGGCCGGTTCAGCGTTTTTCCAGGCGCTATCTTTGGGCAATGATGCTTGCTTCTGTTCAGCCGAAGCTTCCTTGAACGCCTGTGGAGTCGGGACGTCGGGGCGGTTGTATGTCGGCTCCACAGAGCATGCTGATAGAAGCGATAGCAGCGCTGAGGAAGTTAGCAGTCCAAATATAGACTTTTTAGGTAATTGGATCATTCGTTTGGCTCCGATCATGAGTCCAATGCTTCCGTTGTCAGGTGAGGCGCGTCTTTTTGAGCCACGTGTACTTTGCCACCTGCCAGCGTACGCAGGACCACGTAGAAGACAGGTGTTAGTGCGAGACCGAACAGGGTCACGCCCAACATGCCGAAAAACACCGAGATCCCCATGGCTTGGCGCATTTCTGAGCCCGCCCCAGTGGAAAACACGAGTGGAACAACGCCCATGATGAAGGCGATCGAAGTCATGAGAATCGGCCGGAGGCGCAAGCGGCTCGCTTCAATGGCAGCCTTCAGCGGCGTGTACCCGTCGTGCTCTAGTTCTCTGGCGAACTCGACGATCAAGATGGCGTTTTTGGAAGCCAATGCGACCAATACCATCAACCCGATCTGGGTAAAGATATTGTTGTCTCCTTGCGTGAGCCACACCCCCGTGAGTGCGCACAAGATGCTCATGGGAACGATCAGGATTACCGCCAAAGGGAGGGTCAAGCTTTCGTACAGTGCGGCCAGTACGAGGAATACGAGCAGGACGCTGACAGGGAAGACCCACATACCGGCATTACCTGCCAAAACCTTTTGGTAAGTCAGCTCAGTCCACTCGAATTTTACGCCTTGAGGCAACACCTCGGCTGCAATGCGCTCTGCTGCTGCTTGGGCCTGGCCAGACGAATAGCCCGGCGCTGGGCCGCCGTTAATATCCGCTGCGGTGTAGCCGTTATACCGAACCACCATGTCCGGACCGTAGGTTGGGGTGATACGAACCAGAGACGATAGGGGCACCATTTCTCCACGGTCGTTTCTGGTTTTTAGCTGAAGGATGTCATCTGCTCGCTGACGAAACGGTGCGTCGGCCTGCACTCGTACCTGATATACACGGCCAAAACTGTTGAAGTCATTCACATACAAGGAGCCAAGGTATACCTGCATGGTCTTGAATACATCGGTAACAGACACGCCCAGCTGTTTGGCTTTCACACGGTCTAGCTCGACGTTTAGCTGCGGGAAGTTGATCTGATAGTTTGTCAGTGACCCACCAAGCTCCGGGGTCACTGCAGCCTTGGCCATGAATGCTTGAGCGGCCTTGTCAAGCTCCTCATACCCGAGGCTACCTTGGTCTTCCAGCTGCATTTTGAAGCCACCTAGTGTGCCAAGCCCGAGTATTGGAGGCGGTGGAAAGGCTGCGACATAGGCTCCTTTGATACTGGCGAACTTTTGGTTAAGGGATGCGACGATGGCCGCGGCGGACTCATCTTTCGATGTACGCTCGCTGAGAGGCTTGAGGGGGACAAAGACAATCCCTGCGCTAGAACTGTTCATGAATCCGTTAACGGACATGCCGGGGAAGCCGACTGCGTGAGCGGCGCCCGGCTGCTTCATGACTATTTCGCTCATCTGGCGAATCACTTCTTCCGTTCGGTCAAGAGAAGCGCCATTGGGAAGCTGGGCGATGGTGACCAAGTACTCCTTGTCCTGCATGGGAATAAACCCAGCAGGCACAACGTTCCCCATAACCGCCGTGAGACCCAGAAGAACCACATAAACAACCAGCATGCTGCCCTTGCGCTTAAGGATGCCTGTTACGCCTTTCGAGTATTGCTCCGAGCCACGATTAAAAACCTTGTTGAAGGCTCGAAAAAAACCGCCCAGTAGCTTATTCATCACCCGCGTTAAGGCGTCTTGCTTAGCGTCGTGGCTACGCAAAAGTAGTGCGCTGAGGGCTGGAGAGAGCGTGAGTGAGTTGAAAGCAGATATCACTGTAGAGATCGCAATGGTCATCGCAAACTGCTTATAGAACTGGCCCGTGAGACCGCTCATAAATGCCAACGGTACAAACACAGCCACCAACGTGAGTGCGATGGCAATGATGGGGCCGCTGACCTCTCGCATGGCTTTATACGTGGCGTCCCTCGGGGTCAGACCGCTGGCTATGTTCCTCTCCACGTTTTCAACCACAACGATGGCATCGTCAACGACGATACCAATGGCTAACACCATTCCGAAAAGCGACAGGGCATTGATTGAGAAGCCGAAGGCCAGCAATAGCGCAAAGGTACCGATGATGGACACCGGTACAGCGATTAAAGGGATGATCGCTGTACGCCATGATTGGAGGAACACAATTACGACCACGACCACCAGTGCGATGGCTTCGAGCAGTGTTTCTATAACCGCCTGAATGCTCGACTTCACGAAGCGAGTGGGGTCGTAGATAAGCCTGTAATCCAGGCCTGGAGGGAAATCAGCGCTGAGATCTTTGAGTGCGGCGCGGATTTGATCAGAGATCTCCAGCGCGTTAGCGCCAGGCAATTGGTAGATGGCGAGGGAGACGGCGGGTTTGTTGTCCAGCAGCGCACGCAATCCGTATTCAGCCGCAGAGAGTTCGACTCGGGCGACATCCCGCAGATAAGTAACTGCGCCATTCGGGCTAGTTTTGAGAATGATGTCGCGGAACTCGTCAACGGTCTTCAAGCGTCCCTGGGCGTTGATTGTCAGCTGTACTGCAGTACCCGGCGAAGAAGGCGCAGCACCAACGGCACCCGCAGCAACCTGAATATTCTGTTCTTGAATGGAAGTGACAATCTCCGAGGCGGTGAGATTACGCTGCGCCACCTTTTGCGGATCAAGCCACACACGCATTGCGTAGTCACCTGCCCCCCACATATCGACACGGCCAACGCCAGGTATCCGCTCAAAGCGCGTTTTGACGTTCCGTAGGCCGTAGTTTCTCAAATACGTTGTGTCGTACCGATCATTCGGCGACACGAGGTGCAGAAAAAGAACTAATGAAGAAGAGCTTTTGAGCGTAGTAACACCCAATCGTTGTACATCTTCGGGCAATCGTGGCAATGCTTGATTGACTCGGTTCTGTACCAGCTGGGTAGCCAAGTCCGGGTCAGTTCCTAATGCGAAAGTTACAGTGATGGTCAGGTTACCGTCACTGTTCGCTTGAGACTGCATGTACAGCATATTCTCAACGCCGTTAATTTTTTCCTCAAGCGGCGCAGCAACTGTCTCGGCAATGACTTTTGGATTCGCTCCAGGATACTGTGCGCTGATTGTGACCGAGGGCGGAACGACCTCTGGATACTCAGAAATCGGCAATTTAAATATTGCTATCAACCCTGCAAGCAGGATCACCACGGATAGTACGCCCGCAAAGATCGGACGATCAATGAAGAACTTTGATATGTTCATTAATGACTCTTTAAGTGAGGCGGCTACTTGCTCTCAGCGCTGCTTGAAGGTTAAAAAAGACAACAGGACGCTTAAGGATGCACTCTGTTTTATAATCAATGCACGGATCAATAAATCCTAAGTGCCTGAGGGACACTCATTATTTACTGGTGAATTTTAGTTAGTCCTGTCGTGGGTCAGTGAGCGTTTCTAGCCTGAGCGTCATTTTGGGGAATTATCTTTCCTAGAACCTGCTCCCCTGGACGGACTCGCTGAATACCGCCTACCACCACCCGTTCGCCCTCTTCGAGTCCGGACGTGATAATGCGATAATTGCCTTGTAGATTTCCCAGCGCTACCGGGCGATAAACAATATGGTCATCTTTTCCCACGACCAAGACAAATCGCTTGTCTTGATCGGTGCCAATTGCCGCATCATCAATAAGAAGGGCCGCGTATGGTTCACTGCCGCCCACTTTTACACGCGCATATAGCCCCGGGACCATGGTGCCATCAGCGTTGTCAAACCGTGCACGCATGCGGATAGTGCCTGAGGTAGTGTCGAGTTCATTGTCTACGGATTGGATGACTCCCCGGCGCGAATACCCTGTCTCATCTGCAAGTCCTAGATCAACCGGAACAGTAGCCTTATTGCCGAGTCTGTTGATGTACTTAAGATAAGTCTGCTCATCAGCGTTGAACTCTGCGTAAATGGGGCTAACAGAGACAAGCATCGTTAAAGGTGCCGCGCCTGCCCCGGCGTTTACGATGTTTCCAAGTGTTATTTCTGCCCGCGATACTCGACCAGAAATTGGAGCTGTAATCTGGGTATGGCCGAGATCAATTTTAGCTGCATCCAGCGCCGCTTCAGCAGTCTTAAGATTGGCACTGGCCTCCAACGCCGCGTTGTTTTTTTCATCGTAGTCACGTTTCGCTATTGCATTTTCGGCAATCAGGCGCTGTGCCCTCTCCCAGTCGCTTTTCGTGTACGCGGCGCGAGCTTGAGCTGCTGCAACCTGCCCCTTAGCTCGTTCGACTTGTGCTTGGTAAGGTCGTGGGTCGATGACGAACAGAGTGTCCCCTTTTTTTACCAATTGGCCATCATGTATGTTGACGTCCGTTATGGTTCCCGCAACCAGTGGCTTAACCTCAACTTTTTCCACCGCTGCTAATCGGCCAGAGTAAGTTTGCCAGTCGGTAACCGTTTCTTTTTTAACGACCACGACATCTACCTCTTGGACTGGGGGCGGGCCGTCCTGTGCTACAGCTTTCTCTGAGTTATCGACCACGCCAAAGGCAACGACTCCGAAAATAATAAGTATACCTGCGGAATAAAGTGCCGGCCTAGTGCGGGGTTTGGAATTAGCGCTCATCATGACTCCAAGATTAATTCTGTTATAGCTTAGCTGTTGTGTGAATGCCAAGTTCCGATGGATCATTCACAGCAACATGAGGTGGCGTTTCTTAAAGCGCCAAGCTTTTTGGATCTCCAGCGATACCGCTTTTAAAAGGTATGCGTCACGCCCGGATAATTATGTCGCCGATCGGTTTTCGCTGCCCGAGACGTGTTCACTGGTTGCGTTTTTTATTCTGCGTTCGATACACACCCACCACAAGGTAATAACAGCGCATACCGCTAATAGTGGGAAAATCATATCGTTCATACCCTTCCAGCCAAGTGATTGCAATAGAGGGCCGGCGGCCAAAGTTGCAAATGCAGTGAACGTGTATCGAATAAACTCTGCCACTCCCTGCACCCTAGCCTTCTCGGAGGGATGATGCGAAGCAGTCAGTAAGACTGTGCCGCCCACAAACATAAAATTCCATCCCACGCCTAAAAAAAGAAGTGCAATATAAAATGCCGCCAAGCTGTCCGAACAATGTGCAATCAATCCGCAAGCTGCACTAAGTGCAATTCCCAAGAACAAAATCGAAGGCAATCCGAATCGGGAAATCAGGCGTCCAGCAAATAGTGACGGCGCGTACATACCTACTAAATGCCATTGAATAATGCTGGCGCCATCATTTATTGAGTGATTGCTGGCGACAGCCGCCAGCGGTGTTGCAGTCATGATGAACATCATCACCACGCCGCCTATGACGTTATTCGCGAGTGCCGCTAGTGAAACTGGCTGTCGAAATATTGTAAGTAACTTGCGTGGCGGCTGTTCGTGGCCATGCAGCTCCAATGATTCTGGAAGTGCATCTTCATAGCCTAACCAAAGTAATGCTGCCGAGGCAATGCCGAGCAGGCATACCATCAAATAAGAACCGGCGAATAGGGTAGCGAATAAATTCGTGCTCCAACTCGCTAACAAAGGCCCAAGAATAGCGGCGATCACTCCGCCCGCAAGCACCAACGAGATTGCGCGTGCTTTGCGGTCGTCAGGTTCCGAATCTGTCGCCGCCAAACGGTAATACTGGGCGAACGCTTGAAAGATACCGACGGCCGCTGTCCCGATGCAGAATAGCCAGAAAGAGTTCAGGAAGACCGCCCATACGGAAATCGATCCGCCTATTGCACAGGTGAAGGCACCTAGCACAAATCCACGCCGTCTTCCGATCGTCTGCATCAGAGTAGAAGCGAAATATGTCGCAATGGCGCCTGCTACGGTGATCAGTGCAAAAGGCAGAGTCGCGAGCGATTTATCAGGGGCAAGCTGATATCCCGTCAAACCGGTCAATGTGAGATCGATCGCGATGGCCGCCGTGAATAATCCTTGGGCTATGGCCAACACAGCCACATTCGAGCGACTTGACGATTTTTCTGGCGCTGGAATGTCTTCCGACGACTTTGATGTACTCATTGCACCCGCCTCCAGCTAAGAAGATTTGAGGTGACAGCCCTTACAGCCATGACGACTCTCCCGTTGAGAAACGGGAGCATTCTCTATGTCACTTATGGCGGGAGAAAGGACTTACTTCCCTCCTTTTTGGCCGTCATGCTGCATTGGCCAGCGGATGTCACAGACAGGAACGCAAATAGCGAAGCGGGACTACAAGGCAAAAAATGAGGATGACGTTTTTTGAGGGTTTTTTGCTCTTTTCGCCATACGACTTTTAGAGGATTATCCGAGGCAAGCAGTACGAAAATCGCCAACAGGAGGCTGGCAGGGAATAGTAATTGTGAACAGGATCAATGATTTTTGGAGAAGGTAATTCCATGCGTGACATCGCTTTCCTGGTCTTTCCCGAGTTTCAGATTCTGGACCTTAGTGGTCCGCTGGCCGCCTTTGAAATCGCTAAAGAGATCGGGGTATCAGATCCCTACTGCTGTTCGGTAGTCTCGTTGTCGGGCGGCCCCGTTATGAGTTCGTCTGGTCTGGAAGTAAGGAGTCAGAAGATCAGATCAAGCCCGTACGATACGTTGATCGTGGTCGGCGGTAAGGCTTTTTCCAAACCCTATGACCTTCCCATGGTGTCGGACCACCTCGCTAATGCGGCCGCGAAAGGTACCAGGCGAGTTGCGAGTGTTTGCACCGGGGCTTTTCTATTGGCTTCGGCGGGCCTGTTAGACGGTCGCAGGGCTACTACACACTGGAGGCAGACCGCGCGACTGCAACGCAATTTTCCGAAGGTGCGGGTACAGCCCAATCATATATTTACGAAGGATGGTGGCATCTGGACGTCTGCTGGCATCTCTGCGGGAATCGATCTGGCGCTGGCCATGATTGAGGAGGATCTGGGAAATGCTGTTTCCCATGAGGTCGCCCGCGCCATGGTCGTGTACCACCGTCGGCCAGGAGGGCAGTCACAATTTTCGGCCATGGCCGATATGGAGCCGACGACGGATCGCATGAGGGAGGTGCTTTCCTACATGCGAGAGCATCTAAACGAACAGCTATCAACAGAGCATTTGGCATCAATTGCTTGCCTCAGCTTGCGCCAATTTGGTCGAGCCTTTCTGCTGGAAACGGGGGAAACACCCGCTAAAGCTGTGGAGCGTTTGCGTGTCGAGGTCGCGAGGCTGCGCGTTGAACGTGGGGCGGAACCGATCGAACTGATAGCACACTCGGTTGGCTTCAAGGATCCGGAGCGGATGCGCAGAGCCTTCATCAGAGTTATCGGGCACCCTCCTCAAAGCATCAGACGGCTGGCCGCACATCAGGGTGTTAGCGCTTATGAGGTTACGGTTGAGGCTGAAGTGTCTTAACTGCCCGCTCAGGGTTCATTGCGCTCGGCGCAATCCCCTTTGCAACGGCGTATTTGAGCGCTGTACCGAAAGTCTATTCCTCTTAAAGCCGCCTCATCAGTAGATTCTAATTTCGGAAGGGGAAACAAGTTCGACTAAACCGTATGGCGTAAATCGAGGGGACTAAGTCGTTTTGCAAAGCGCTAGTGACGCTTAAACTTCAGCTTCTGGGTTTAGTGACCCCGAATGGTCGCGGTAAATCTCAAATCTACTAATGGGACAGTCATGAAAGAACTTTCAGGCAAACGTGCATTCATCACTGGCGCTGCACGTGGTATTGGCGCAGCTATCGCTATCGAGTTGGCAGAAAAAGGAGCTGATATTGCTTTCAGCTATGTTCGCTCTGGGGATGCGGCGGAGGAACTGGCCAGAGAAATTGAGGGATTGGGTGTTAAAGCCTTCCCTATCCAGGCCGATAGTGCGGATCCCCAAGCAGCTACGCGTTCTGTACATGAGGCAGCTAGGCTTTTAGGAGGGTTGGACATACTAGTAAACAATGCGGGCGTCGCTTTTATTTGCCCGCTGGAGACAATGCCGCTGGATCAGATAGACCAGATCATCGCCGTAAACATTAGAGCAGTGATCTTGGCTTCTCAAGCAGCCATTACCTATCTTGGAGAGGGCGGAAGAATCATCAATATCGGTTCCTGTCTGGCGGAGCGTGTGGCCTTCGAATCGGTCACAGTCTATTCCATGTCCAAGTCCTCCCTACTTTCCTTTACACGAGGACTTGCTCGTGAGCTAGGACCGCGTGGCATCACCGTTAATACTGTGCATCCTGGACCTACGGACACTGATATGAACCCAGCCGATGGTGATGGTGCCGATGCAATGAGGGCTCATTCAGCATTAGGCCGATACGGTACTGGGAAGGATGTCGCAGTGGCGGTCGCGTTCATCGCAAGCCCAAGCGCTAAACACATCACCGGCACCGGGTTAAGCGTGGACGGGGGCGTAAACGCGTAGTCCTGATTTATCTACCTACAGACTCTCTGACTAGTTACCCCAGGCACCTTGCTAGTAAGACTGTACGCCATTACGGGGCTAAAGAACTTGGTAGTTCGGGCTGATTTCCAGCAGTCATTCTAGTTGGGTGGCCGGGGAACTTAAATCTTCTTTTCGCGAACGCCTAGTTAGACGAACCACGTTTTACAGTTGAGGCGCCGTCAAAAGCATTAGAGACAACACCCTCAATTCAATCGCACTGGTGATCAGCTCGACCTGAACCGATGTATTTATACATCGGCAGCACGTGATCAATGTATGAAGTAATAATTCGAAGAAGACTTGCTAATCCAATTTGTGGTTTTTTGTATAAAGAGGCTTGAATCAATGAGCGTTTTGTTGACTCGCCGCAAGGTGATTTCAGGTATGGGACTTCTAGGTATCGGCATGCTGGCAGGATGCGATACCCGAGGTGAGCTATCGTACAAATACGGCAAAGACTTAAGCAATAAAATTCTTGGGCGCACATTCCGGCTAAAAGACACCGACGGCGAGGTAAGAACGCTTTCAAGCTATCGAGGCGTGATGCCCATGATTTTTTTTGGATTCACTCAATGTCCGGCAGTCTGCCCCACCGCCTTGGCTCGTGCAGTTAAAATCAAAAAAATGATGGATAAGGACGGCTACTTTCTTCAGGTTATCTTTATTACGCTCGATCCCGAGCGGGATTCACCAGCCGTCCTAGACGCCTATGTAAAAACTTTTGATCCGTCATTTATCGCTCTTTACGGAACGCTAGAAGAAACAGCGGCTACAGCCAAAGAGTTTGGCGTGTTTTACGAGAAAGTACCGATTGGGTCAACATATACACTTACTCATTCATCGACGAGCTATGTGTATGACTACCAAGGAACGCTACGCCTTGGATTTTCTCAAGCACTTTCGGCACAACAATGTGCAGAAGATCTGATTACACTCATGGAGATTTGCTAATGTATTCAGGTCCAAATTTTACCAATATAAATCAACACGTTAAACAGATCGTACTTGGATTTTCTCTACTAGGGCTGGCTTTCCAGGTTTCAGCCCAAACGCAGATAGAGGGCGCATGGGTTCGCGCGACAGTGCCAGGACAACAAGCGACTGGTGCGTTCATGACGATAACTGCAAGCAGCGACAGCAAGCTGCTCAGTGCCCAGTCACCGGTGGCGAAAATCGTGCAAGTTCACCAGTCGACAATCAAGAACGACGTGATGCGCATGCAACCAGTAGAGTTCGTCGCCTTGCCTGCTGGCAAAGCAGTCATCCTGGATCCCCACAGCTATCACATTATGCTTATTGACTTGGTGAAACAGGTAAAAGAAGGTGACCAGGTGCTTGTGAATCTTACGGTAGAGAACGCCAAGGGCGAGAAGGAATCGATCAAGGTTGAGGCCACCGCGCGAGCTTTAAATATGGCTGATGACGCAAAATGAATCGATAGTTTCAACGATGAGCGCCAGTAGATAAAAGTGGCTGACCGTGACGAGCGTTTAAACTGGGCGACGCCGCCAGCCACGTTGTCGGATTCGCTGGCCGCGTTTATCGAGTAGATTCGGCATGAAGCTAAGGCAAAGAGTTTTTTTGCCTTAGCTACCTTCGTGCGTGTAACACAACAAAAAATTGCTGGCTTATCTCAGGTGACCTCGCGCGACCCTTGTCTGGTTGCGATGCACCTCAGGTTAGCGCGCTCAAGCCTTTTAGCATCGGCTTAGAGGAAGAGGATCTTGCATCTGACGGGCTAAATTTATCCGATGCCGCTCCGTCGCTTGCTTAGGCGTATCGTTGGAATATCTTCGAGATTATTTTCCACTGACCGTCGATCTTGAGCAGCGAAAGAAAGTCGTGGAAGCTCGAGCCCAAAACGTCATTCTCCATGTCCACTCGGACAACTGCAGCTGTGGGTGCGATAGCCAAGATATCCAGGCGACTGCGGGTGTTCGGTGAAGCGCCCAGTGCTTTGAAGAAACTCGCAAATACCGGAACAGCTGGACCTTGAAGCAGCTCATCGCCCGTGTAGCCCCACATTATCGCGTCTTCGTGGAAGGCTTTCTCAATTCCAGCGATGTCCCCAGAGCGATAACCGTCAATATAAGCTTGAGCTGCCTGAATTACATCGTCGTACTCAGTCGTGGCGACTGGTTTTATATGCGAAGTCATGTTGAATCCTCGAGAGCTACTTAGTGAAATGTGCAAGTTTTAGAGCCGCTCAGCACCACGTACTGCGATCACCACAATGGTTATTAAAACGAGTGCTCGCTCCCTGGCGTAGGATCGATGCATTCAGATCTAGCTGCGCGAGCCCCCAATTTTCAGGTACTCCCACGGCAAGTCCCCTGCGTGTAGGAGTCCAGGGGCTTTTTGTTTGGCGATGACTACTGCTCAGGACCTGCCCCTAGAGCGACCCCGCGGCATGGCGCAGAAATGACTGACCAAGGTCCGCCGAGAACAACGTTACAGAGCAACGATCACGCGGGAGCTAGTTTTGATAACTGCGCTCGACGCTTCATATGCTCACTCGCGACTCTCACAGCCTCGTCAGTTCGCCCCCACAGACCCTTTATCTGTGCGACGATCTCCGGCCGCGCGGTACGTGGATTCCCCGAGTTCATTGTCGGCTGCGGGTCGTACTCGAGCACCAGCTGCGTAAACTCTGCCGCATCCTGGCCTTTAAGCTCGGCGATGACCTTCAGCGCAAAGTCGATACCTGCCGTTACACCGCCACCTGTGATTCGGTTCCTGTCGACGCATACCCGTTCGTAGCTCGGTTCGATACCCAGTGCGATGAGGGGTTCGTAGAAAGGCCAGTAGGTTGCTGCACGGTAGCCCTCCAATAGTCCCGCCATAGCAAGAAGTACAGAGCCTGTGCATACGGCAGTTACATAGGTGGCAGTCTGTCCTGCGCGAGCAATAAAATCGAGCAACTCCCGGTCCTTCATGATTTCAGGGGTTCCTCCGCCACCTGCGACAAACAGCACGTCTAGGTTATCTGGAACGTCATCAATCGTGATCGTGGGGTTCAGGGTGACGCCCATATCCGTGGGAACGGGCTCCAGCGTCTTCCAGATGATGTGAGTTTTGGCATGAAGGCCGAACGCCGTCTGTGGGCCAGCCAAGTCCTGCAGAGTGAAACCAGGAAAAATTACCATGCCAATCTGCAGTTGTCGGTCTTGAATCTTATTGCTCAGCTCATCAGACATTACCGTCTCCTCTCGTCGTAGTTGACGAAAGAGTATTCCTGCTAGACGCTACACGTGAGTGGCTTAAATGACATCAAGCGATCGTTTTCTGCCAGTTATTTGATTTTGAGAGCGGGGGTCAACGCCGTGCATAAAATTGCGGTTCTGGTATTGAATGACGTGGTGCCGTTGGACTTTGGTATCGCCTATCAGGTTTTCGCTTTGGCTTCTCAGGTCGATGGCAGCAACGCATACGAGGTTGAGGTGTGCGCACCCGAGCGGACAATTCGGTCTGCTGGTTTTGATATGCAGGTGCGGTACGGCCTCGACCGTCTTGAGCTAGCGCACACTATCGTCGTTCCAGGGTGTGAAGACCCGTTTGGAGAGGTTCCAGAGGCAGTAAGAATCGCCCTTCGCGAGGCATATGTTCGTGGTGCACGATTGGCTTCAATCTGCACGGGGGCTTTTATCCTTGCCGCGAACGGTCTTCTTGATGGAAAACGCGCTACCACCCATTGGCGTTTCGCCGAGGACTTGGCCAAGCTTCACCCAGAGATACAAGTAGAACCTAACGTTCTGTTCGTCGATGAAGGAAGCATCGTGACTTCGGCCGGCGCGTCAGCAGGATTAGATATGTGTTTGCATCTCGTGCGACGCGATTTTGGTCAGACTGTTGCGGCAAACACTGCCCGTCTAGCGGTCGCGCCACTGTACCGTGACGGTGGTCAGGCCCAGTTCATTCGTCAGGAGCTTCCAGGCTCTTCAACGAGCTTAATGCCCTTGATCGAATGGATACGGGACAATCTGAACAGTTCGCACACGGTCGACAATCTTGCGGCGCGTGCCAACATGAGCTCTCGCACCTTCGCTCGGCGATTTCAAGAACAGACCGGGACTACACCTCTACAGTGGCTTCTCACCGCCCGTATTGATCGAGCGCGTGCATTGCTTGAGGAGAGCGAGACGTCGATTGATCAAACGGCACTTCTTTCCGGATTCGGGTCTGCGGTGACCTTCCGGTCGCGATTCCGAAGGGTCGTTGGCCTGACGCCGACGGAGTACCGTCGTCGTTTCAGCTCAGCAAACTAAAATCCAATACCCGCAGACCATGGGTTTGGATTTTCAGGACGACCGACACGCTCACATCGATGCGTCAATCGCCAATTCCGCTGGCGATCAATGACAGTACCTCGCTCGGCGCATTTTTCGGGGCACAACAAATTCTGGATGGGAGGGCTGTAGTTTCACTACGGCGAAGCCAAGAACTTCTCATGGACAAATGCTAGAAAATCTTGCCCTTATGCCAGCACCTTAGCCTGAGTCTTTACTGTCGTAAAGCTGGGCGCTATCAATGGATTTCTGGTCCGAGAGACCCGATAGGCGGTCAGTTGTAGGCCGGGTTTGCCTCATACTCCCTCCGGCTCGAGTGTCATGACCATTGGCTATGCGCCCGTGGGTAATCAAAAATATTTCAGACCTATATCACCTCTATGAACGCCCACCTGTATCGACTGCAGTTGGGATTTTGGCGTGCCTGCACTTCGCTTAGCACGCTCATCATTTGAGAGGATCTGCGTATGTATAGCCCTTGCCCAAGTTGTAACTCTGGACGCATCGTCACGAAAAATATCGGCAAACAAGCAGGCGGTTTGATCGGTGCCGCAGGCGGCGCCGCTAGTGGTACAGCTGGCGCTCTGTCCGGCGCTGAAGCTGGAGCTG
The DNA here is from genome assembly GCF_013386835.1 of Pseudomonas sp. IPO3774. Taxonomy (NCBI): domain Bacteria; kingdom Pseudomonadati; phylum Pseudomonadota; class Gammaproteobacteria; order Pseudomonadales; family Pseudomonadaceae; genus Pseudomonas; species Pseudomonas sp. IPO3774. The sequence goes on along the minus strand of NZ_JACAQY010000058.1, from coordinate 23,543 downwards.
TTTTAGGTGTCGCCGGAGGCCCAATAGGCATCGCAATCGGGAGCGTCGCTGGGGCGATTTTAGGGGGGTTGTTTGGAGGGGTCGCTGGCGGTATCGCCGGGGCCACGCTCGGTGAACAGATCGATGACAAGGTACTGAATAACTATCAATGCCTAGAGTGCGGTTACAGCTTCAGCGCTAATCGCTAACTCATCGAGTCAGCCCCTGTTTCTCATGCAAACAGGGGCGCCCCTTTTGTGAAAGGACCTATTCCCATGGCTCATCTCATTGAACAAATGGCTTATGTTGGCGCAACTCCCTGGCACGGTCTGGGTAGTCGTCTTTCTCCGAAACAACCCATCGAAATCTGGCAGCGCGAAGCGGGTATGGACTGGAAGATCCAGGACAGCCCGGTGCATTTCAAATCCGATAGCATCGGTGCACTTGGCTCAATTCACACCTTCCCTGACCAGAAGGTTCTCTACCGCTCCGATACTAAGGCCCCGTTGTCCGTGGTTTCTCAGCGCTACCAGGTCGTGCAGCCGCGCGAGGTCTTGGAGTTCTATCGGGACCTCACTGAAGTATCGGGCTTCGAGCTGGAAACGGCCGGCGTACTCAAAGGCGGTCGCAAGTTTTGGGCGCTGGCCCGCACTGGCCAAGGTACGACCTTGAGAGGCAACGATCAGGTCAATGGTTATCTCCTGCTGGCCACCTCCTGTGACGGTACCTTGGCTACCACGGCCACACCTACAACTGTGCGGGTAGTTTGCAATAACACGTTGACTATTGCGCTGGACGGTTCGGCCAAAGCGATCAAGGTGCCGCACAGCACGCGTTTCGATCCACAGGCAGTTAAAAAGCAACTCGGTATCGCCGTCTCGCAATGGGACAACTTCATGCACCGGATGCGAATGCTATCTGAACGCAAAGTTCAGTGGCATGAAGCCATGGGATTCTTCATGAACGTGCTGTGTGATGCCAATCCGAACATGCCACTACCGGCAGTACTTCCCAACGAGCGGGCGCTACGCAAGGTGCAATGCCTGTATGAAGGTCAGGGCCGCGGGTCAACCCTGGAGTCAGCTCAAGGAACCGCCTGGGGCCTGCTCAACGCCGTGACGGAGTACGTCGACCACGAACGCCGTGCGAGAAGCATCGAGTACCGTATGGACTCTGCCTGGTTCGGGCAAGGAGCACAGCTCAAGCAACGGGCGCTGGAGGCGGCGCTACAACTTGCAGCTTAGGCCTAGTTTTCACTGTCCTCATAAACCCCTTCCCCATTCTGTTCTTCCACTCCCTAAACGCCTGATCAGCTTCGTGCTGGTTGGGCGTTTTTATGCCTCAAGGAAATGATTATGAGCTCTCAATCCCTACTACATCTCAGAACTAAACCCAGTCCTGCCTTACGCTTGGTCGGTACCAAACAACTGCCGCGTGAGGACTGGTTGACCGTGCGCAAGCAAGGCATCGGCAGTTCAGATGCCGCCGCCGCTGTGGGCCTGAACCCTTATAAATCACAGCTGGAACTGTGGATGGAAAAAACCGGGCGTGACACCTTACTAACCATGCTCGATCCGCAGGATGAGGAAAGCCCCGCGTACTGGGGCAACATCCTGGAGCCGATTGTCGCATCCCATTACACCCGGCGCAGCGGTCATCGGGTCCGCCGGGTCAATGCGGTTCTGCAGCATCCTGATCCCAAACTGGCCTGGATGCTGGCCAATATCGACCGTGAGGTTATCGGTGCGTCAGAAGTGCAGATTCTCGAATGCAAAACCGCCGGCATACACGGCGCACGTCTCTGGAAAGAAGGCGTGCCCGAGTATGTGCAGTTGCAGGTCATTCACCAGTTGGCCGTGACTGGCAAGCAGGCGGCGGATGTGGCGGTACTGCTCGGAGGTCAGCACCTGGAAATCCATCGCATTGAGCGCGATGAGTCACTGATAGCTCGGCTGATCGACCTGGAACGGCTCTTCTGGGATTACGTCGTCAGTGACACCCCACCGCCGGCAGACGGTTCGGCCTCAGCGGAGCAAGCTTTGCGCTGTCTGTATCCGCACGACAATGGACAAACCCTAGACTTTAGCCAGGACACACTGCTCTGCACGGCCTTTACCGAGCTGCAGAACGTGCGCAAGTCGATTGCTCTGCAGGAGGCGCAGGAAGCTCAACTTAAGCAAACACTGCAACAGGCCATAGGCGATGCCAGTCGGGCGACCTTCGCAACCGGCAGCATCATGTGGAAGAAAGCCAAAGACAGCTTGGCTCTGGATATCCCCCGCCTGCTAAAAGAAAAGCCTCATCTGCAAGTTCGCTACTCGACCACCAAAGCCGGTAGTCGACGTTTTCTGCTGGCTTAAACGATCGTCCGCTCCTCCCTTATCCCCGTGCCCTTTCCCTTCAATGCCACCCTGGTCGCTCACGCGGTCTCGGTGGCGTTTTTATTTCAGTGACAGGAGAACTCCCATGCTCAAAGGTTTAGCCATCACACCGCCGGTTTTAGGCCGAATTTCCATCGGCAAAGTCGTCGAAAAGAACGGTAAGCGTCTGCCAGAAAAGGACGATCAATTTACCCTCACCTCCCAATTACATAACCGTGACGGCTGGTTGCTGCATCCCCTTAACGAAGAACTGCGCAATGGTAAGGACGGCAAGCTGCGCAGCATTCCGATCCGGCTGCTGTTCAACGAGCCGGACCTCAACTTTCGGGCTGACTACAGCCTGTTCGACCGTAATACTGGCCGGCCGCTGTGCGTCGGCAATGGTGAGACCTGCAAGCGTCTGACCAAGGATGGTATTCAGTCGTTGCCCTGCCCTTCACCGGATGGCTGTTCACTGGCTCAAGGCAATGCCTGCAAACCTTACGGCCGGCTCAACGTTGTGATTGGCGATGACGATCCACTTGGCAGCTTTGTCTTTCGCACTACCGGCTACAACAGCATCCGCACCCTCGCAGCGCGACTGCATTATCTGCAAGCCATCTCCGGCGATCGACTGGCCTGCCTGCCGCTGGAGTTGCGTCTTCGCGGTAAGTCCACTCGCCAAAGCCACGGCGCACCGATTTTCTACGTAGACATCACGGTACGCAGTGGTCTGGGCATGGAGGATGCCTTAATCGCAGCCAAGCAATTGGAGGAGACCCGCCAAGCCGCAGGCTTTGACCAGAGCGCCTTGGATCAAGCGGCACGGCAGGGTTTTAACAATGGGGCCTTTGAAGACAGCGAGGAGGACACCGGTGCCGTCGTCGAGGAGCTCTTTCCTGTCATTGAGGATCAGCCCAGCCGCATAAAGCTCAAAACCCCATTGGCAGCGCCTGACAAACCCTCACTCGCCCAAAAACTGGAGTCGCAAGCCTCGCAGCACAAAGGCAGGCCTTCGGTTCAGTAGCCCTTCTCAACTCTTCTGCGTTCGCCCTATTCGCTCAGGAATCCCCGAATGAAATATCACAAGCTGATAGCCGGTGAAACAACCGGTACCTATGTCATGGAATCCCCGGTTACCGAGGCTGACATCCTGCAAATGGCGCAACAACTGGCAATGAGTCGTCTGGCTAAAGGCCGGGCATTGACGGAACCAAAACAGGTTTTTAGCCATCTGCAAACGCTGCTGCAGTACCACGAGCACGAGGTCTTTGCGCTACTACTGCTCGACAGCAAACATCGAGTGATTGCCTTCAGGGAGCTATTTAGAGGCACGCTGGATGGTGCCAGCGTGTACCCGCGAGAAGTGGTCAAGATTGCATTGGAGCTCAATGCTGCAGCGGTAATTCTGGTACATAACCATCCATCCGGCGATCCTGAACCAAGTCAAGCCGATCTCACGCTAACCCTGGCGCTCAAGAGCGCCCTCAGCATGATTGGCACCCAGACGGTGGATCACATCGTTGTAGGTCATGAAGGCTGCGTATCTCTGGTTGAACGAGGTTACCTTTAACTCCAATGTACACACCGTCCGATGGACCGCCTTTGGCATTGCTAGGGTGGTCGTCGGCACGGTGTCTTCTATTTTTTTTGTGATTCAGCGTTGTGCTCAGCTTCTGCTGCACCCGAAACCATGGGAACCATCCCCAAAAACCTTCGTGCTCGACTTACACAGGTAGCTTGCACGATGGAAGAAGGCTGCCTGTCCGGCTATCTCGTCGCGATACAAGTGATAGTAAGGATTTTGTGGAATCTCGACCAACCCCCTGACGGCTTCTACTGATAGCCCTAAAGCACTTGCCCACGCTCCTTCCAAGCGATTAAACATATTGTCTCTGCCTGATTCGAGCTTACCCAGCGCATTGAATGCATCGTAGTTCAGCAAGATCGCAAAGTGATGATGTGGTCGCCCGTGCTGCCCTTGTTCCCTAGCCCAGACGTAACGCACCTTGGTGTCGTGTGCGTACTTATTCACAAGTTTCGCCATTTGGCGATTGTGCTTGATCTTGGCTTTAAAGGATTCGATGAAGCGGTCAACAACTTCGTTTGTGAAAGCGTAATCGGGCAATTGAATGTTGGTGGGCAACCGTAGATCGAATCTAAATGCAAATATACGACGGTACTGATTAAGCGCTTGAGATACCGTCTGATGAAGACGGTCAAGGTACTCTTGAATAAACGGTCCCTTATCTGCTTGTAGGCCTAAGCCTTGATAGCAGCCTTCGTAATGAAGGGTCAAGTTCGAATTGCCTGGATGTCTAGCCATGATGAAGCTCCGAGTATTTGGTTTCATATAGTCAGTACGCCAAGTACATTTCCACCTCACACCTCAAATGCAGAGCACTGCACTGCCTAGATAAATCACCCCCTCTAATACAGACTCCATGATTAACTAGTAAAGGAGTGCCAAATCCATATCAGAGATGCTGCATGGCATAGTACCAATACCGAAAATTCTCTGACGGCATGACATTAGACAAAACACTCGCAAACCTCATTGAAACGCAATATTACAGACACCACAATTACTCTGGAAAAATACCACCAAGAAACTTATCCTTGATGGTGTTAACTGAATCTGGTTAATCAAGCGTATAACGCCAGCCACAGGAAAACCTCAAGTGCTCTTGTTCACCATTTGATCCCGCTCATTAACTTTATGCAGTATCCAATCATGAACTTCACTTTCCAACCAGCCTACACAGCGCTCACCCAACGATATAGACTTTGGAAAAATTTCAGCCGCAATAAGCTTGTAGACAGTAGACCTCGCAAGGCCTGTGAGATCCATGACCTCTTTTAGTCGAATAATCCTCATGAACGTGGCTCCTCTGTTCGTTCAGAGGATTGGCAAGGTCAGTAAAGAATAACGAATTCGGCCTACCTATCGAACCGCACACAGTGAACCGACATTCATAAAACCGCGGGGCGAGCCCTAAATTGCTACCGTCTTTTTTCGCCCTCTCATACGCCTTCACCTGCATCTCCCGAAGCCGCTACAGACCTCATGCGCTACGCTCCTGCCGCCCTATGGCCTGAATAACTCAGGCCTAGAGCTCATCAAAGCTCAGCAATACAAGACAAAAGCGCTATTTTCGACTACTTTTATTCTACTAGAAGTATTCTTAAGAAATACTAGATCACTCCTTAAAAGATTCTTGATATTATCTTGATAAACGCTCAGACCACGATGGGGAAATAAAATGACCGTTCACCATAATGATCGTCTCGCCCAAGTCTTAGGCGACTCAAAAATCAGCAGCAGGCGTGATATATGGCTCTGGTTCGCTCTCAATAATTATGGATTCAATCTCGGTCCGCTTGAGCGATCAGGTCCAGCTATAAGAGACCAAATGGCTAATTGCCTGCATGGAAACCAAGGATTAATAGAGAAAATAAACCAAGACCGACAAATTCAACTTCTCCCTGAAGAAAGCTTCAAATGGTTTAACGAAGGGAACAGGCAAATAGAATGGCTCAAATCAAAAATAGCAGAAGCCTCTGGATACCAATGGCTCAGCAGTCCGCTGACCTTACACGGAATGGACTTGTTACTATCAATAATAGATCGATGGCCAACAGATATTACGCATAAACAACTCGTTTTAAATGACATAAGAGTCAAGTGGGAGACACACAAAAAAGGCGACAAAGTATTTAAATGGTTTAGAGGTAATGACCAGAAGTCTGTGCTCGCGTGGGAATGGCTTAGCAAGCATTCATCAATACTCATTAGCTACCGCCAGCCATTTGAAAACTTTGAAGACTTATTAATTTTTTTTGATAGCGTCACCTACACGGTTGAACAAAGAGATCTTTACATTGAAAAAATAAAAAAGAGGTGGGCACAGCAAAAATACAGAGAAAATCTAAAAGGTAAATCTCAATATAATTTTGTGCTTTCAGACAAAGCAGTCGAAGAGCTCGAAAAGTTAGCTAGTAAGTACGAAATAAGCCGAGCAAGACTTCTAGAAATCTTGATAGAGACGGAAGCAGAAAAAAACGACCATATACCTGAACGAATCAGAACATCACAACTACTGAAAAACCTATAACAAAAACAGTAACATTAATCCCATAATTGAGTGGAGTGATAACTCTCAAAAACTTATAGCTCAGACTAGACTACCGCACTCATCACCTAGTGCTTTATCTAACAATTTAAGGAAACGCTCGCCTAAAACATACGACCTTTTTTATCGCCCCTTACCTAAGCGATCTAAGGAGCTATAGATAACCACATGCATCTTTGACTCTGTAAGGAGACCTTCGACCACCCGCTCACTTCTTCGGAGGTGTTCAGGAGCCCAGATCATGAGATGCCCAAGCTCCCGGTCGTAAGGAGCCGTCAGCACCGCGATGGGTTGTGGTTAATAAAGCGGTGAAAGCAGCGCTGCAGTTGGCTCGTCAGACGTCGCCGACCGGCAGCCGCAACTTGCTGACCCGAGACGAAAGCTACGCCGCGTTCCTACAACAAACCGTGCTCCCCGCCCGCGAAACGCTGCATGAACACGGACTGAAGGGTTGTCATGAACTGCGAGCGGCCTACGCCTGCGAGCGTTACGAGCAGCTCACTGGTCACGCCACACCGGTCAATGGTGGTCACTGCTATCGCATTGACCGCAACCTTGATCGACAGGCGCGACAACAGATCAGCGTTGAACTCGGGCATAACCGGATCGATGTGGTTTCGGCCTACATTGGAGGTCGAGCGTGACCAAGATCCTTGATATGGAGTTGTTCCTGAGCGGCGTACTGACCGGCTCGAAGGTCACGCAACAACGCCACCTACGCCAAGCCCGAATCATGCAAGCGGCCATTCAACAACGATGGCAATGCGATAATCCCTGGACCTGGCAGCTCAAACATGTGCGTTGGCTTTTGGCGCAACACCTCAAGGATCGTTCCCAGGCTACCCGATATTATTATCGGCTCACGAGCCTACTGATCTGGAAACGGATGGGAAATACACAACTGTAATTAGACCTCTCCTACTTCGCCGCAAGACTCATAAATCGAACGATGGAAGCACAAGTACTTCTTGTGCTCAGCAGCCAACCAGCGCAGCCTCATCCCGGAATGAATGCCTAACTGTTGTAGATCCGCAACAGGAATTCGAGAAGATACCAGTAGCCCCCCTTGATCATCGAAGCTGATCAGAAATCTATCGAACAAAGCGTCCAGATTAGCGGTAAGCAGAAAGCCATTAAAAACATCTAGCCGCTCCGCATCGGATAGACATTCCGCCCAAGGTTTGGCGTGACTGGCACGCAATACCTCAGGCAGTGCAACACCTGTCACGGCACATGAGCTACCCCAATACTCAAGCAATGCATCACGGAATTTTTGCTGCCCCACACGCAGGCGTACCAAGCGCTCGATTTCGGTACCTGCCAAACCATCAGGCAAAGTTGACAATGCCTCGGCAACAGCCTTACTGTAGCCAGTTGCAGCCTGGCTAGGTAATGCAATGGATAAACTAGCAGTTCGACGCAGCAAAGCTGCTAATGCTGCTTCGTTGGTTACTCTAAAATCGCCGCCGGCCTGCTGTTCTGCTGAAAAACTGCGTATCAACTCGGGCAGCAAAGAAGCCATGCCTGACATGACGGAGATGTCGAAACCACTGCCAACAACCGTCACTGTGGCACAGGTTGGGTGTCGAGCCGACGCAAGGGTGACGCTACCTACCTCATCAGCAAATGTGTGTTCAAAGCCATTGTCCGTGCCGCTTTTTTCTATTAGAGCTCGCTGAAGAGAATTCATCGAAACATCATCCGTGCTTGCTTATGCTGGTTGAATAGGCAACAGAGCTGCACATGATTGTGGGATTTTCCAGGCAACGTCATGACAAAAAAGTCCTGCATCAAGCAAGTTCGACCGATAAACCGTAACCGACTAACTTGTCTGAGCCATTGAGATGAATCCGCTGCTTTCATATCGCTTCAGAAAATCGACGTTTGAAAAGCATGCCATCATCAAAACTAGGATCAAGTAACAGACACACCCGCTCGCTACCGATCAGCTCCGCTGGGGGAGGTGTGGTAGTGGTCACTATGTACTGAAACGGAATATTCGCGCCGACTTCAAAAGCTTTCTGCAGACGATCGGTTAATAGCAGGTACCCCTCATACAACCCGGCGCTCATATCTGCTTCGCGTGGGCAATCGTGAATGACCAAACCAGGAAACGCATTACCATCCCCTGCGCTTTCCATAAGGCATGCGATATCACCCAATAGAACCTCCAACACACGGTAGGCTTCACCGCCTCGCATCGATATTCGGAAAGGTCGATTTTCATCGCGGGGATCAAATGCGCCGAACGCGTCATTGGACAGCAGTTCTCCCGTAAGACGATCCATGATGCTGGCTATACGTTTTTCTCGGGTTGATAAATCTTTCTGTACTATCGCCAACTGAGTTCGGGTGCTACTTATATCGCGTTCAATGCCCTCAGACTTAGCACAGGACTGATCAATAGCAGCTTGGGAAACCGAGGAGCCTGCCGACTTCTCCCAACGTCCCATTTCAACAAGCAGTTCTTCTCCGCGACGAGCCTCATGAGACGTCTTATCCCGAACTTCACGAATTTTATTGCGCTTACCAACCAATTCAGTTTCGACCTTCTCCAGACTTTGAAGCTTAGCTTCGAACTGCTTCTTACGTTGAAGTACAGCTACCGCCCGTGATGCAGATTCCTCCATGGCACGACTCAAGCTTTTCTTATCACGCTCATCTCTTAGATTAGCCACCTGCAAGCGCCCAACTTCTGCCTGGATGTGCTGGCATTTCGAAAATGAAATATTCCCCTCTTGGCAGTCCCCTGCAAGTTGAGTGAGCCTCAGTAGTTTCACGCCAATTGCTTTATAGGCGTCCTCATCTCCCACCCTTGCTGCCTCAACATAATCGTACTCTAAGCTTGCCCTGTTGAGCTGAGTCTGTAGTTCCGTTACTTCTGCACGCAGCTTTGCCAGATTTTGTTCGGCTTCGTCTTGACGCTCATTCCAATCCTGCAATACAGACGCTGCTTTATCAGTAGCGTTACGCACTTCCTTTACCACTGAGTTAGCAAACAAATCCTCAGCGTGCATCGGCAAGCTATCCGATAGATTCCGCCAAGCACGTAGGTCAGACTCAATGCGCTTGCGGATCAATACTGGCTCATGCAATAACGCAGTCGTTTGCTTCTTAGCATGCTCCAGGTCCGTTTCCAACTCAGCCAAGCGACTCATGAGGCTTGATTCCGCCTGATCCAGCAAACCCAAAACTGCACGCATAATAATGGGTGGATCCTGGCGACTGCGTTGCAAACCCGTGCCCTCGCCCTCGCGCCAAGAGAAAAAAGACTTAAAGCGCGAACCTTGGTCACGGCTGATCCAAGCCAAGAGGTGGCGCCATTCAATAGCCTGATCAGTTTCCGGGATAGCGCGTGGCGTAACCTTAACCATCATTGTGTCGGAAAGGTGTTGTATAAATGAGCGGTCTGTATCGCCGGTTTCCTCGCCCCATAGCGCGTTGATGTCGTCACCTTCCAGAGCAATACCTTCCTTGTAGGTATTGAAATGGCGGAACAGAGTGAATACTTGGTCCTCTACATGCAAAACGGCCGCGACACCACCTTGCGGGAACTCACCGAACAACTCCTCACGCACCTCACTGACGGCCTTGGCTGTATCTCCCAGACACAAGCGCAGTAACAGGCATAACGAGGTCTTGCCAACCCCGTGGCCTGCTGCACGCGCTCCAGAGGCGCTACCAGCCAGCGGTTCCTTGGCCCAGACAATATTCAAGCCACGCCGAAAAGTAACGGTGCGAAGAATATGGTCAGGACCCGCTTCACGAAAGAGAGTCAAACGCTCGAACCATAAACGCGGACTGTGCCTCACTTCCGGTAATTGCTGGATCAATTCCTGCACCGCTTCGCTCCCTGCCTAGGCTTGTTTGCTTGATTGTTGACTAATCAGTATCTCTACGTCACCAGCACCAACCTGCATCTGCTTCGCAGCGTTCCACAGAATGCTAGCGACTGACGCAGCTTGAGTATCGACAATCAGATGAGCAGGAACATCTAGTCCCTTTAGCGCGACGAGTTGATCGGACTCCACTCGCACCAGGCCAGCGGCCTCGAAATAACGAATCCAATCCTGTATCCGACCACCTTCCAGTCGCGTGGAGTCGAAGATCCCGGCGTACTGATTTTCAAAGATCGCAACTTTTTTTGCATTCGTCTCCCCTACATAAGCCAACAACAATTCAGACCGGGCTGCAATAAGCGAAGCGTCGTACAACTGACGACGCGGTAAACGCCCTGCTTGCTGAATCAACGCGAGCAGCAGCCCCGCCAAACGAGCATCTAGCTCATCGCGAATAACGCCACGCTCCGAATAAGTTGGCTGTGTCTGTTGTCCAGGTGGTGGCATCAAGAGGCTGACATAGGCTTCACCACTAGCTTCTGCCAAAGTCATTCGGTCGAATTCACGCATAACTAAATGTAGAGTGCGATATTGACCGAAAGACTTAGTTTCATTGCTTTTAAGTACGCGAAACGTCTCGCTGGGATAATCTTTGCCCATAACATCAGCCGGATCGAGAATGTAGCGCAGATCGTCGCGTGCCAAGCCATAAAGGCGAGCGTAATAAGCATCAAGCTCGGCACGCAGCAGGGCACGACGATCGAGATCAAAAGCGAACGGCGGACCGTCATAACTCAGATCTCTAGCCCAAGGACCGAGGTCGTAGCTTGTGTAAGTGAGCTCGAGTAATCGTGGGACGATAAAGACTAAGTCGTCATCGGTATAACGGCCTGGTGCAAGCACGGGCAATTGCTTCAGGTAAAAGTAAGTTAGCGAAGTGCCACCAATTTTTTGCCGAGCGACGTAATCCAGCACAAGGGAGTTCATATTCCCAAGCAATGCCGCCACATGCGAGAAACTTGGCGATTTTTTAGCAAAAAATAGAGGGGTTTTATGATTAACCCCTACTCTTGGCATAACAGACGCAATCACTGTACGTTCGTCAGTCGCACGACAAATATCTCGCCACCCCATCAACCAACCGGGCGCCCAATCCTTTCCATTCAGACGTATCTCAACTTCCTCTGAGTCCACCCAATAGCGTGGTGTAATGCCGAAGCCAGGATTACTCTTTTCCTCTGCCGTGACATCTTGGGTACCTCCATCAAGCTTGTAGCTGGCCCAACGATGGTCGAATTGATGGATCAACTTGGCTTCGTACAGCGGCAGTCGATTGTCACCAGGCGTTTCATAGAACAAGTGGCTAGCGTTCGACATGTGCATCATAGTCATAAACGAAATGCCCCAGGGGTTGCCCGTCGACTTACCCTCTTCGATTAATACAGGGGTCACGTGATATAACTTCTTAGTCAGCTCGGCGTCACGCTTGCTCCGAAACACAGGACATGTGAGGGTGTTGGGATTGAGCAAAAAGAAATCTTCGGAAGATAGCTTGAACCACTTTTCTATCTTTCCAAAGTCCTCCACGCTCTTCGCCTCGAAAAGAAAATCTGCCGAATCCCCGTCCCCTAACGTAAGCAAACAGAAGGACTTCCTATCATCCGTCGCCTTGAACCATGCTCGAATTTCATACAGGCTTATGAGCCTAATCAGCTTTTTACGTTTTACTACATCGGCAAAAAAAGCCTTTGTAGTATCGTCAGTAGCTATGCCGGTCGGAACAATGAACCCCGCACGCCCGTTTTCCTTTGTAATTTGACTAATGGTTTCGGCAAATAACGCATAGGTGTTCACATCCCCTACGCCAGTGAGTGGGTAACGTCCGCCGTCCTCCCCTTTGACGTGCGCAAATAAACTAGCAGCTTCGGCCGTGCGGCGAGCACTAATAAACTCTGCATACAAGCGCTGCTCAACTTCACGATCGGACACGTTATATTCTAGTCGAGGGTAAAGGTTTTTTGACAGCGTACCTTCACTTAACCACTGAATGCGCCGGCTACGCTCGGCCTTGTTTTTTGAATCAAAGACATCCCGGTGACGAGTAGCGAAGAACTCCTCCTCTTGCAGCTTTATACGCTCCCACGGTGGGTTGCCTAATACGCAATCAAATCCACCGACTGCAAATACTTGCGGAAAAGCCAATGGCCAGTGCAATGCGCGGGCATCTACACATACCGCTCGCGCCGCGGCTAGTTGTTGGTGGTTCGCGTCGGAAAGCGTATCGCCTAGCAGCGTGAGATAGAGAGTGGCGCTGGTGGGGATGGAGCCTTGGCTGGCTTCGGTCTTGGGTAACAAATAAGCACCTAGCGCTAAATCCGCGGCAAGAGCCAAACGGCTGGTTTTGGCCGTCGCCAGGAACTCAAGGTAGGCAGTTTCCTTATCGATAATCTGTTGGGCGCTGTCTTGTGGCAGAGCTTCGAGCATCTGCAGGGCCGCTAATCCGTTACCGTCTTCAAACTCAACATCCAACTGACCGAACGCATGGGCATTTCGTTTCCTCTCCAAGTGCTTCAGAGCTGAGGCATTGGCTTTAGCGAGAACCTTACACACCTCCTTGTCATCTCCAGACAAAGGTTTGAAGGCATCCTTTGCGATACCAAATTCCAGTGCGCTCAGGTGAGTCAGGCCCAGCAATGCATCCCCACATTGGAGATGGTGATCAAGAAAGCCCAGAGGACGACCCTCCTCAAAACCTTCCAACCACAAAGCAGTACGCGCCAACTCCAATGCCATTGGGTTTCGGTCCACCCCGAAAATACAGCGACTGACCACCTCACGTAGAGCGTGCCTATAGTCCTGCGGTTTTACTGCTCCTTCGGGCGTCTGCAGTTGTGCGAGCTTTTCTGCTAGGCGACGGGCAGCTGCAAGAAGAAAGTGGCCACTTCCGCAGGCAGGATCAATCACTCGAATAGATAGCAGCGCCTCAATCGGGTTAGTGGGATTATTGTCCAAACGCTGCTCAATCACCGGGTCGAGCGCGGACTTGATCAGCTCCTGGACTAATGCGTCAGGAGTGTAATAGCTACCAGTAAGCTTGCGGGCGTTGCCGGCGACGCTACCCTCACTGGTCAGTCCGATAAAGCCAAAGCTTTTGGCGGGTAGGTCAATTTCCGGCACTAACTCCAAAAGGCTTTCGTATACACTGCCCAGCTCTTCTGGCCCCATATTACGGTAGTCTACCGGCGCCAGGGTGCCCCCACGGTTGGACCAGCGTAAGTTTTGCATCACGGCCAACAGATGAGCATTGCTTAAGCTCGATGCATCAAGCTGCGGGCACTGATTTTGTGCAAATAGTCCACCAAGTGCGGGCAAGGCCAAGCGAGACTCACCCCCATTTAGCCCATTGAAGACGATGCGTAATGCTTGCCAGTGATCATCAAAGCGATTGCGGCTACGACGCTTCAAACAAAGTTCGCGCAAGCGGCTCACAGCATATCCTTCGGAATATGAACGACGGGCGGCGATAGCTTCTTTATTCTCGTCTGCTGGATGCAAAAGGCCGCGCTCCTCCACACTGAACAGAAAGATGAGCCGATAGATAAGACGCAGCAATTGCTGAAAATAAGCATCCTTGCTCAGCTCTCCGTCGTGCAACGCGCGGCGCAGGACCTCGTTGCTAGGGTGCTGTAAAAAGCCTTCGCCCAAGGTGAGCAACGCTTGGGTGACGCCCAAGCGAAGACCATCACGTACACGGGTGCCCTCCTCCTGCCCGGCTTCGCGCCAACGCTCCCAGATGCAACTTTGTGGGTCATTGCCGGCACGACTGGCGTGCAACAGACGCCAGACATTGGTGAACTCGGCATAACGCTGACCGCTAAGTAAGTCTTGCAGGTCCACTTCCAAAAAGCTGGGACGGGTGAGTGTGGCTGCGTCGCGCAACAGACGAAGTTGTTTGCCATTACTGACAATCGCCCAGAGGTACTCGGAGCTGGCGTTAAGCAGTTCCTGCGCGAGTTGGAAAGCGGACTTTTTTCGGTTACCGCTGCCTGCGATAGCGAAGCACGTATCGGCATCATCCAAGCCCAATGTGTGCGGAGCAATGACGATGGGTAAAGATCCTGCGAGTAGCTGCACGGGGTAGTGACGCTCACCCACGGTAATGCCGTTGACTCGCAAAAGATTGCTGTAGCCAAAGGCATCTCTCAGCAGCTCATGCACTAGAAGTTGCGTGACTTCCCCTGCATCCAAATCCGTACGGTCTATTTGCGCAATAAAGTGTTTGTACTGGGCGCTGGCAATTTGGAAGGCCCGACTGTAGTCGTCCTTGAGTTTGAGCCCCTTAGGGATGAGGTAATCAGTTTCGGTTTGCCATTTAGCACTGCCAAGGGCGGCCTTTTCCAACTGGTCAGGCAGGAATAGACCGCCTTCGAGCTTAAGAGTAGGTAGGTTGAGCGCGGCCTGAGTTTTGCGAAGCTTTTTCATTTTTGACTTTCCCTAGGCCCGCTTACAGCGAATCCGGTAGCAGTACATACACACCAATCACATCTACCGGTAGACAGGGGCTAACGCTGTACTGACCAACATCTCGAGCGGCTTCGCGCACGCGACGATGGTCGTCCAACAACGAGTTGGCGCGTTCGGTAGCCAACGTTTCTAGTCGCTGCTGGTTGCTGACAAGGAAATCAAGAGCGGTGCGGATTTCGCGCTGCATGGTCTCAATGGGTAGGTTGCCACTAGGCGTACATTGCAGCAGTTTGCTGGCCAACTCATCACTCAACCACTGCGGACTACTGCGACCTATAACGGCCAGCGCCACAGTTTCTTCGGCCATCATTTGAAAAGGTTCGCGACGGCGCACATAGCCGAGCTGGTGGCGCAGGCGCAGCAGGTAAATGGTGGTAACCACTTCCACCGCATCGGTGAGAGTGGCAGCGCTGCGGGCAGCGATGGCATGCTCACTCGAAAGGCTATCTTCAAGCAGATATTCCGCTAGTACGGTGACCAGTGGATGGCTGCGGTGCAGCTCGTTGAAATCAATTATCAGCGGTTTACCGATGCCTTCATCGGCTAGACGCATCCTCAAAGCGTCGGGCAAGTGCTGTGGCAGCAATCGCTGGTGATGCGGCTTATGCGTGGGTTCCAGCGGGGAATTCAATCGGGCGCAGGCGCTTTGTACAAAGCGTTGAACGTCGGCCTGGGTACCCAGAGCCTGCTGCTGTTTTTGCCATTCAGGTAACACTTCATCAGGACGGATACGTCGTTGAGCGAATACCGTGCGGTTGGCCTTGGCTTTTTCCAATGCGTCCTGCCACTGGGCTTGCAGCGGCTGCAGTTCAACATTCGCGGCAGCAAACATATCTGGCGTATAGGGAGAGTTGATCCCGCCACGCTTCATAAGGGCAGCTTTCACCAGTGCTTGGCTGATGCGCTGCTCATCTTCGGGCATGGGTACTAATACGCCGAGCTCTTTCTGGATGGCCTCGCCCTTGCGCAGAATGACGTTAATCACAAAACCATCAACTGGGTTGTCCTGCCCATAGAGCATCGTGCAACGCACTTCCGCCGCTTGCTGACCAAAGCGGTCGACACGGCCTTCACGTTGCTCGTGACGAGTTGGATTCCAAGCCAGGTCGTAGTGGACGATGGCGGTAAACAAGTGCTGCAGGTTAATGCCTTCAGAAAGGCAGTCTGTGGCGACCAGAATACGTTGGTCCCCCTCCTCCATTGCGTCAACTCGCTCTCGACGTTCTTCTGGTGTGTATTCGCCGGTGACGGCTTCGATGGTGACCTTTGGGAAGGCTTTTTTCAGGTGCTCGGCCACATAGTGAGCGGTTGCGATATAGCGACAGAACACCACCGGCTGGTAGCCATCCTTAATCAGGGTTTGCAGGTGCTGAATAAGGCTAGAGAGTTTAGGGTCGCCGGCCTTGCCAGAAAGGCGCTCAGCCTCTTTGATGAGGGTTTGCAGGCGACTGCCATCTTGGAGTTGAGCTGGTGGCTCCAAGTCGCTGCTTTCCAGGTCATCAGCCTCGCCGTCACGTAAACGTTCGTCGGTCAGCAGATCGTCGAATTCGAGAGCGCCCTCAATCCGGGTGGTCAAGGCTTTAACTGCCGCTGCCGGAGAGGAAGCAACGCAACGCAACAGGGCAAGGGTGGCGTACCAGATCAGACGCACGCTGCCGGACTTTGTCTGCTCAATGCTTTCGGCAAGTTCACGGCAGTAGCTTTGTACTGCATCGAAAAAGCGGCCCCAGTCACCACTAAGCTGGTAGGTAACTTCGGTTTTCATGCGGCGCGGAAAACCACGGCCATCGCCGGTTTCCGCTTGCCATTCGGCTATATCCTTACGGCGACGCTGGACGAAATGGCGGGCGAGCTCCTGGCGCAACGGATCAGTGGTGGACATACGTCCTTGCAGTGCAGCAAAGCGCGGGTCAAGCAAGGAAAGTAAGTTGTAGAACGCGACTTCGTCGCCAGAATGCGGTGTGGCGGTGAGCAGCAGCAGATGGCGACTTTCGTCTTTCACCAAGCGTTGCAACAGCTCAAAGCGCAGTTGTTTACCAGCACCACTCCTAGCGCAGGTGTGTGCCTCATCGACAATTACACATTCCGGAGCAATGGAAAGGAAGTGTTCGCGGTGGCGTTCGCTTTTGATGTAGTCGAGGCTGACCACCACCACAGGGTAGTGATCAAACAGGCTAACACCGTGTGGCAGGTCTCGCTCAATGCGGCTAGCGCTGCTAGAGGTAAGCGCGACGGCTTGCAGATTGAAGCGGGCTTCCAACTCACTTTGCCATTGTTCGACGAGGTGCGGCGGACAAAGTACGGCAAGGCGGCTAATCTCACCACGATCCATCAGCTCGCGGGCAATCAAGCCGGCTTCAATAGTTTTGCCGACACCTACGTCATCGGCAATCAGTAAACGTACAGTCGTCAAGCGTAGGGCCATCAACAACGGCACCAATTGGTAACCACGAGGCTCGACGGCGATATTGCCAAAGCAGCGGAACGGGCCACCACCGTTACGAAGCTTTAAACGCAGCGCATCGCGCAATAACAGAGCCGATGCATGGTTGCCAGCCTGTTCAGGCTGTGGCCATGGGAAGGTTGCCGGTTCGACGGGCTCAAGCTCAAGCTCAGGAATCAAGGCGATGGTATCGTCATCTGCGCCACCCAACGGGCGCAAACGCAGCCAGTCGCGTCGAGAGTCGCTTTGTACTACCCACTCGCGCCCACGGGCGCGAATCAAGTTGCCGGGCATGAAATCGTGTTCGAGCGTCGTCATTGTTGTTTCTCTGGCATGTCAAACACGTCAGCATGGCGGGCGAACTTGACTGACCATTGTGATGGGTCGGAAAAGTCAATCACTTGCCAACCTTTGTCGACTAGTAGGCTATGCAACTCATTGGATACCGCCTTAAGGAATACTAATGCGCGGAGAGCTTTGTACTGTCCGGCTGCAATAGCCATCCCATTAAGGACTGACACATTGATGGTATCGGGCTGACGGTGCCCTGCCCGACTAAGGACTTGCAGCCATTGCTCTAGTAGGTCATCACCGCCGCTGACTGAACTGCGTGCCGCCGCGACAGGTACCTGACCCGGTTGTACTTGGGCGTTGGCCAACGCCACCAGAAGCTTGAGTGCATCAGCGTTGCGGCGATTGATGTGCTCGTGATCGGGCTGATTGAAGTATGAAAGTAGGCATTGGTAGCAGCCGGCTTCGCAGATACGGCGGCCCATTGCGTCGATTTGTTCTAGCTCGGGTAGGTTGTCGAACTGCCACTCACCTTGCGGTACGTTGTAATGCATAAGACTCAGGGCGCTGCTAGCGACTTGCGCAAGACTGGCAGGCTCGCTTGCTAGGCGGGTTAGCACTCCTGCACCGCCTTCGGCTGCCTCGTAAAACATCAACGCCCGGCGTTCGTCGCCTTTGGGCAATGGCTCAGCGACCAGTTCGGACTCTTCGATCTGAAAGGTCATTTCAATACCGCGCTTGAGCGCTGCCTGCAAGGTAGCCATCGCCTCAGTGGAAAGCGGGTGCAGCGGTGCCAAAATCAACAGATTTCGATGATCCTCGACAAACGGAACGATGCGCTGATTGGGTATTTTGTCTAGTAAGACTTCGTCATTGCCGCCGTCTTCGCTGCCACTAGGATCGTCCTGCTTGCTCCAGGTACCAGTGATGGGATTAATGTAGAAGCCGAGCTGTTCCTTATTCTTACGTCGACGCCAGCCTCGATTTATCCGCCACAAGCGGGCGGCGGGAGCATAGGTGAGCTCGGCCAGTACGTCTCCGCCCTGCTGGATTTCCGCCTTACGCTTCTGGATGACACCATCAGGCCCAGGCAGGAAACGGTAGGTAGTTTGTAAGTCGAAGCCTTGACGTTGTCGGTCTTCATCATTAATGGAGATGCGCTCGACAGCTACGGTTTCGACAGTCTCGACGCGATAAAGCTCACGCACCCAATCATGCTCGGTTAGCAGTGCATCACAGTTTTCACAGGTGTTAACGGCGAGCTGCCCGCCGCCGGGCTCCCCCACGTGACCATATCCGCACTGGTTACAGACCAATGAGGCAACAGTAGCCAACTGACTGTTGCCCGAAATGTGATCAGACGAGCCGACGTTAAGTTTGGCACGCACCACGCGATACATGCGACCTTGGTGGTAGATAAGGCTGCGCGGGCCAAACTCAGAAAGGCCTAGAAAACGCGGACGGCTTACCATACTGCCTTCGTCGTCCTTGCCGGAATTAGAAATACCGCCACGAGCGGGAATCCAAGCCATAAGCGGCAAACGAGGGAAGTTGTAACCTGGTAGGAATCCTTGGCTGGCCAAGTAGCGATAAGTATAGAAATCCGAGTTCTGCGTATTGCCGCTCTTGAGCAGTACGGCGTATTGACGAGCGGCATCCCCATAGCGACGCTGGGCGTTTTGTCTTTCGCTGTTGGAGGCGGTATGGCTCTTTACAATTTGGTCAGCCATATTCATCTGTGCGCGGGTGGCATCGAACAAGACCCGCCAGCGCTCAAGTGCGTTGGAGAACTCTTGTGGCGCCTCTTTAATGACCTGCTGCACATAGTCGGGTTTAAACCAGTCGCTGCCATTTAGTTCGTTTTGCAACTGAGCGATGACTCGAGAAGCGCTGAGCTGTGCTCTTGCCTGAACCGCGGGGTCATTGAGGGCATCGTAATAATGCTGGATAAGCGGTTTTTCTGGCGGATCTAGATCAAGCATAAGTGCGATGCTGGAGTCTAGGGCTACTTGTGCGCAGGCCAGCCAGACGGCGTTCAGGTGACTTTGTATGAGATCACGGTTGGCCAAATCGAGGGTGGGGGGCCGTACTATGCCATGCACCATCTCATTGGCATGATGGAAAAACCATTGGTCGTGCGGGCTCTGAGAAGCGCAGTAAGTGACGACCAACGCCTGCTGTCCGGAGCGGCCTGCCCGGCCACTACGCTGCGCATAGTTAGCTGGGGTTGGTGGCACGTTTCGCAAGTAAACGGTGTTAAGCGCAGAGATATCCACACCCAACTCCATGGTTGGCGAACAAAACATGACAGGTAAACGCTCAAGCGGCGCTTCATGCGCTGGGTTGCTCGCCCAATCCTTGCGGTCTTTCTCGGTATAGCGGAATCGCTGCTCCAGCAATTGCCGCGTTCCTGCATCGACTTGGGCAGTGTGTTCATGCGCCTCAAAATCGAACAGCGAATGACCGCTTTGTCTCAGCACCGTAGCGACACTGAGATAGAGCGTACGGAAGAAAGCATTAGCTCGACTATCATCACCCTGGGCATCGTCAGTGATCAGACACCAATCCAGCGCCGCTGCATTCAAACGCCAACCCACCAGTCGCTGGTCAATCGGGTGCTTTTGCACATAGCCATAAAGGTTAGCGGCCTGCAGCAAGGCTTCCACTAAGTCGCGCCAGTCAGCATCTTTCCAGCTCGCCACTTGGCCAGCTACTGAAGTTTGCTTCCAGAAAGACGCTGTTTTTATGTCGCGCAGAAGGCGCGAACGTGGGCCACCTGGCATCAGATCGGTTCGAGGTTTGCCCTTGTAGTCAGGACGCTTGTCCAGGATTAGATACTTGGCAGTTTCCAATTGCTCGTCAGCGGCAAAGGCCCAGCGATCATTGAGGTAGGAGAAAGCATTAGTACGGGCTTTATCCTGCTCTACGGCATCTAGGTATCGGCTCTCCAAACACAGACCGCGCCGCATGGCATCAAAAACTTGCTGGCAGAGGAATGTGCGATTGTGCGCATTCAGTTTGCTCAGTGTAGAGTTTTTGGCAAAGGAGGCATCGTCTGCACAGAACTCATCCAAGCTGCGATACCGAATGGCAAGCAGACCCAACTGATCAAGGTTCGGATTGTTGAAGCGCCAGCCTCGGCGAAGGTCGCGCAGCAACCGATATCCGATAATGAAACGCAGCGTGCGTTGCGCCTCCTGCCGTGCCAGTCCCATAAGTTTGGGAGTACGCAGGTATTCAACGAGAGTGGCGTCATTCAGTTGGTCAAAGCCGAGCGCCTTGAATACCGAGTCGGCCAACTGCTCTTCGGTCAGGAGCCCCTGGCTATTTTGCAGCGCGCCGATCAAGCCGGAACGCAGTGTCAACAGAAAAACAAAATCGTTGAAATGCCCCGCCTGCAGAGCGGCATCCTGACGGTTGTCGGTAAAGCCCAGAAGTTTACGAGGATCGGCTTGTCCTGGACCCGGGTCCCCCTCGGCAAACAGTTGACGCAACGCACTCAAAGTAAGGATGGTCGTGGCAGATGAACGACCCTCGCCCGAAAGGCTAGCGAGACGGTTTATGTCTTTGCCGTGGGCTTCATGCACTTGCGAGCATTTTAGGCAGAAACGGAATTTGCCGGGGATATACCAGAAAGACTCGCCGGAACCCTCATCACCTCTCACGCTCACTGATGCTTGGTAGGGTACTAGTTTTTTGTAATTCTGCTTGAGTTTGGGTTCGTCTTTGCTCAGGTCCAACCAAGTCTCGGGCAAATCCTCTAAAAGCCCACCATACTTTTGGCCGGATTGCACCGGACAGAGAAAACCAAAGGCAACGTCTTCATTGTCATCGGCGGCTATATCATCGATTTCGCGAGGCTGGTAGCTGGTGGGCAGTTGCTTGGAAAGCCACACAGGGTGGTATTCTTGGCCGCAGTCGCGACAGAAATGTACGGGGTATAAATGGACACCTTCGTCCTGCCGTCCCGGCGCAAACCGCTGCGCGTCGAGGGTCACATGGCGCGCGCCCTGAGCCTCCAGAGTAGCCAGAACTTTTCCCGGACCACTGATGAACTGATGCAGCTTGAAGGCAAAGGGCGGGCGGCCTTGCGGGGTTCTGATTTCATGAGCAGCGACCAAAAAGCGTTGCAAACTAACGCGAGCATCCTCCGGAGTGACTCCAGCCACCTTTGCAAGTTTGGCGCTAGCATCATGCAAAGTCATGGGTTTGGCACGGCGTGGAGGTTCATTGTCCGAAAAAGCGATCCCAAGATTTAGCTCTACCCAGATTGCCATCGGGTCAGCGCGAAAAGACTCGAATCCTTCCCAGGCAAACTCCTTACGGCTCAACGCAATTTTCAGTTTCGGTAGAATGGCCGCTACATCCTTGAGCGGATCTGTTACCCGTTCCAGCGTTTCGCCAATGACGTCTTGCTCAGTAATGCAAGCGCCAAAAAGCTTGCTAGCGACCTCTGCCACCGTTTTGTTGCGGTCGGCTTGGCTTCCTGTGCTGGACATAGTCGCAGAGGTGCCAATGCAAACTAGCTCATCGGCTTGTAAGCGCTCGCGCAACCGTCGCACCAGCAACGCAACATCAGCCCCCTGCCGCCCGCGATAGGTATGCAGCTCGTCAAGAATCAAGAACTCCAGGCCATGACAATGCTCAACCACCCGCCGATCGTCCTCATCAAACCGAGTAAGAATAAGCTCCAACATCATGAAGTTAGTGAGGAGAATATCCGGAGGATTGTCAGCAATGGCGGCGCGTTCGATACGCGACTCCTGCCCGGTGTAACGAGCGACGGTGAATGGCTGCAACCCTTCAGGGTAACCATGCAAGAATTTGTCTAGCTCTTCCAGCTGGCTATTGGCTAAGGCGTTCATTGGATAGATGACGATGGCGCGGGTACGCGGACTTTGATCCTGATCCTTGGCTTTTAAGATCCGATCGATCACAGGAATAAAAAAGGACAAAGATTTACCGGATCCTGTGCCAGTCGTGACTACATAGCTCTGGCGACCCTGACCTTTGGCCAAGGCTTGTAACTGGTGGGCGTAAAGGTGCAGCGGTTCCGGGTAACCTTCCGTTTTCCCTACCTGAAAAAGCTCGGCACAGGCTTTGTGCAATAGGCCGTCCCCAGCAAGTTGCTGCACCGTACCCTTGCGCTGATAGTTTGGGTTGATCTGGATAAGCGGTTCAGGCCAATAACGACCACTGGCATACTGCCGTTCGACTTCCTCTCGGATGTCGGCAGCCTGAATCCGGGAGAAGCTGCGGGAAAAGCTGCTGTATTCATTTATCAATTGATCGCGGAAATTGAATACGTTATCCATGCTTTGTTTCTCCTTCCACTTCGATTTGATAACCAGCAGTCATGAATGCTTTGCTCTCGCCTTCGAGCGTCTGCGGACGCGTCAATACAATGTGCTCAAGGAAGTTCACGTACCCACAGACGGATTCCCCCAGCCCCACGCTTTTTTGCAATGACAAATTGCGACCGGCAACCCGCTCAGCCTGCCGAGCAAACAATACGCTCGCGGCATTAGACAAGCGATAGCGTTCGGACATCATCACGAGCCTAGTGCGCAGCTGTCACTGGCACCACCGGCCTTAACCCAGGCATCCACCTCTGTTTTCTGGAACTTCCAAAGCCGGCCGACCTTGTGTGCCGGCATGTGGCGCTTGGCAATCCAGGCGTACACCGTGTCCTTGCTGACGCCGAGGTGCTCGGTGATTTCTTCAACGCTAAGCCAACGGTCTGTCATGACTAGATCCACGGAAACAAGATCGCGGATCTTAGCGGATTTAGCCTGTTTTAGTAGGGTTAACTGGATCGCCAACAGAAGTACCTTGACTTAGCGAGCCAGTGATCAGCAATCCTAGGCACCTTTGCTGTCCAGGTAGCAATCACCGGCCACAATGTCCGGTGCCATACGCGCAATCATCTCCGACTACAACCAACTAATGGCAGCTAAGGAAATTCTGAAAAAGA